>NZ_CP059896.1:3455000-3661327 GCF_014126615.1 Ciceribacter thiooxidans | reverse complement strand
ATTCGCGCAGCGCGCGGTCCATTCGCCGGATCGCCTCCTCCGGCGTCGGCGCCCAGGCGGTCACCTTTTCCAGCAACGGATCGTAGTAGCGGGTGATGACGGCTCCCGAATAGGCGGTGCCACCATCCAGGCGAATACCGAAGCCGGTCGCTCCGCGATAGGCCGTAATACGACCGTAGTCCGGGATGAAGTTCTGCTCCGGGTCTTCGGTCGTGATCCGGCACTGCAGCGCGTGCCCGTTGAGACGGATATCTTCCTGCTTCGGAACGCCGGACTCGGGCGTGCCGATTGCATGTCCTTCGAGGATGTGGATCTGCGCCTTGACGATGTCGATGCCGGTCACCGCTTCGGTCACGGTGTGCTCGACCTGGATGCGCGGGTTGACTTCGATGAAGTAGAATTTTCCGGTGTCGGCATCCATCAGGTACTCGACCGTACCGGCACCTATGTAGTTGGTCGCACGGGCGATCTTCAGCGAGTATTCGGCGAGTTCCTTACGCTGGGCGGCGTTCAGGTAGGGTGCAGGAGCGCGTTCGACGACCTTCTGGTTACGGCGCTGGATGGAACAGTCGCGTTCATAGAGGTGTACGGCATTGCCGTAAGTGTCGCCGAGGATCTGGCTTTCGACGTGCCGGGCGTTCTCGACCAGCTTCTCGAGGTAGACCTCGTCCTTGCCGAAGGCCGCCTTGGCTTCGCGCTTGGCCTCAGTAACTTCGCGCGCCAGATCCTTCGGATCACGGATCGCACGCATCCCGCGTCCACCGCCGCCCCAGGAGGCCTTCAGCATCACCGGATAGCCGATCGCTTCGGCCATGCGGGCGACCTCTGCCATGTCGTCTGGCAGCGGCTCGGTCGCCGGCACCACCGGAACGCCGACGCTGATTGCAAGATTGCGCGCCGCAACCTTGTTACCCAACTGGCGCATGGTGTCGGCCTTGGGTCCGATAAAAGTGATGCCCGCAGCATTGCAGGCGTCGACGAATTCCGGACTCTCGGACAGGAGGCCATAGCCGGGATGGATCGCATCGGCTCCTGAAAGCTTGGCGACGCGGATGATTTCCTCGATGGAAAGATAGCTCTCGATAGGACCAAGATCACGCGCAAGGTGCGGACCTCGCCCCACCTGATAGCTCTCGTCCGCCTTGAAACGGTGCAGCGAAAGCTTGTCTTCCTCGGCCCAGATCGCGACTGTTTTCAGTCCCAGTTCGTTCGCCGCACGGAAAACGCGGATGGCGATCTCGGATCGGTTGGCAACAAGAATCTTGGAAATGGTCAAATCGGTCTCCTCAGTCGATCGGCCACGGGCATGCTGCACCGCGAAATCTCCTTATCCTGTTGTCACAGGAAGTTCAATTTGTCCGACCGACTGGGAGAAAAATATGGCGTCTCAGGTTATCAGGCCAAGGCGGAACGCAAGCGCGACGACGTGCTGGCGGTTCTTCGCATTCAGCTTGTCCTGAATGCCGTTCATGTACCAGTCCACCGTATGGTTCGAGATCTTGAGAATCCGGCTGATGTCGTTCGACGTGAGACCATCGGCCAGATAGTTCAGGACCTCCATTTCCCTGCGCGTCATCCGCGTTTCGACCTTACTGACCGACTCGAGTTCGCCCGACTGGCGCCGCAGCTCCATCAAGCGCCAAAAGGCTTTTTTTGCTACGGCTTCGAAAAGCGTCATCTCGACAGGCGAAAGTTCCACGGGCTTACCGCCGACCGTCATGTTGCCGAGGAGGCCGTTACGACCATGGATCGGAAAGATGTAGCCGTCTTCCAGCCCGAAGCGCTGTGAATCAGCCATCATGCGTTCCATACGCTTGCGGTGGGGATCTCCGCGGAAAACCGATATCGTGTCGCGCCACCGGAATCCGCGTTGCGCCTGACCGAGGTATCGAACTGTCGGATCAATGAGGACATATTTCTTGGCTATATAGGTTTCCGGCCACCGCTCGGGCCACCGGCCCGCCAGCACCAGCCTCATCGGATTTTCATTCGGTTTCGGCTGCCGGACGACACCATAGTAGTCGAACTGATAGTGGTTCAGCAGTTTTTCAAGCTCCGCCGTCAGATCCTCGGCATTCTTGCATTCGTCAGCTACAACCAGGTAATCCTCCCCGTTTTAACGGGTTCAGCGTAGACGCGATCTCGAGGTTGATGAAGAGCCGATTGCAAGCCAGTCATGCCGTGTTGCGCCAGGCGGAAGGTGAATGCCGGTGCCTGACTGCGAGCTGCATCAGCACCGCCGTTACAATGGCGTGCGAAGTAGCGGCATGACGCCTCGAGATGACCGATGAGCTCAGGAAGAGAACGACGATGCGGTGTATGCCTGAGCATGCAGCCATCGCTGAAGAGGCTCTCGTAACGCGCCATCTCAGCGCCGGAGCTGCCGAGAAGCATGGCCAGCGTGTGACATGCGCTGCAGCAGACGGCCGCAACCGTTTCTTACCTCACAAGCCCAACAACGATCGCGATCGTTCTTGCGGCATTGCG
Organism: Ciceribacter thiooxidans; assembly: GCF_014126615.1. Classification (NCBI taxonomy): domain Bacteria; kingdom Pseudomonadati; phylum Pseudomonadota; class Alphaproteobacteria; order Hyphomicrobiales; family Rhizobiaceae; genus Ciceribacter; species Ciceribacter thiooxidans. The sequence continues at coordinate 3,658,840 of NZ_CP059896.1, read as the reverse complement.
CTGCACTCACCGCATCAACATCGCTGACCAAACGTCCCGCATCCAGCGCTGCTCACACCGCCTTGCGCAGCCTCGGCGTCCGGCGCGAATGGCGCGTATTCCGGACCCCTCAGCCGATCGGCCTGCATGCTCAAGTCGCATCATCCTTCTCGCTCCGGCTCTCCTCAACCTCATCTGCGCCTCATCAGGGTATCGCCATACTTCGACGCCATCGTAAAAACGGCGCTGATCATCCCCGCAAGCGCAGCAGAACCTTGCGGCGCACACGGCCACGATCTGTCGTAATCGCTCCATCGAATCCCCGAGTCTTGCATTCACAACGCCCTCATTCACAACCCCAGAACTGAACGATCTGGTTTATGCTCATCTGTATCCCCTCTGACGCGCCGCGGCATCCATCTTCGGAATGCCTTCGGATATTTCCACGAGCCCTTGTGTCGTGCGGTGAAGCTAGACTACCAGATTCGGTTAGGATGCCCTTAATTACGACATGCAAAATCTTGTCATGCAATCGAAAACTGGCTAGCGGTGACCCGCTGACTTATAGTGGTTTCTGCCGAAATTACGCCCGACAGGTCCGGTTATGCTGGAACACGCGAACGCGAGCCCTTCGACGAAGCACCGCAATGAACTTTGCGTCGTCGGGAGGCGTGAACCAAACCTGTACGGCAACGCGCACGAATTGAGAGAACACCATTGTCTTTGCTTCAAGTCTATATAAAAGCGCTGCGATATCTCGCAACCTACCGGATGAAGGTCGCGCTCGTCGTCGTCGCCAACGTCATCCTGGCCGTCATAACGATCGTGGAACCGGTGCTTTTCGGACGAATCGTCGACGCGATCTCGGAAAAACGGGATGCCACCAACATCCTCATACTGTGGGGATGCTTCGGCGTATTCAACACCATCGCCTACGTCCTGGTCGCCCGGGAGGCTGATCGTCTGGCCCACGGCCGCCGTGCCGACCTCCTCACCGAAGCCTTCGGGCGCATCATCTCCATGCCGCTCAACTGGCATCACCAGCGCGGAACGTCCAATGCGCTCCATACGCTGCTTCGCGCAAGCGAGACACTGTTCGGACTCTGGCTCGAGTTCATGCGCACACACCTTGCGACGGCCGTTGCGCTTACGCTTCTGCTTCCGACGGCGCTCTCGATGGACTTCCGCCTGACTCTCGTGCTGGTGGTACTCGGCGTTCTTTATATGATCATCGGCAAGGTGGTGATGAACCGCACGAAGGAAGGGCAGGCTTCGGTCGAGAGGCATTATCACACCGTCTTCTCGCATGTGAGCGATTCGATCAGCAACGTCTCGGTAGTACACAGCTACAACAGGATCGAAGCCGAAACACGAGCGCTCAAGCAATACACCCAGCAGCTGCTCGCTGCGCAATACCCGGTTCTCGACTGGTGGGCGATTGCGAGCGCCCTCAACCGAATCGCCTCGACCGTTTCCATGCTGGTCATTCTCGTCGTCGGAACGATTCTCGTCCAGGCAGGCCAACTGAAGGTCGGCGACATCATCGCCTTCACCGGCTTCGCAGGGCTTCTCATCGGGCGCCTGGATCAGATGCGAGCCTTCGCAACCCAAATCTTCGAAGCGCGGGCGAAGCTCGAAGACTTCTACCAGCTCGAAGACTCTGTCCAGGAACGTGAAGAACCCGCGGGTGCCGGCGAGCTTATCGATGTCCGCGGCGACGTCGAGTTTCGGAATGTTTCCTTCGATTTCGCCAACACCACCCAGGGGGTTCACGACATTTCCTTCAGGGTGAAAGCCGGGCAGACGATCGCCATCGTCGGTCCGACCGGAGCCGGCAAGACCACCTTGATCAACCTTCTTCAACGCGTCCACGAACCGCAGGCGGGAAAGATTTTCATCGACGGCGTCGATATTTCAACCGTCACACGCAAATCCCTGCGCCATTCGATTGCGACGGTGTTCCAGGACGCCGGGCTGCTCAACCGCTCGATCAGCGAGAACATCCGGATCGGCAGGGAGGATGCAACCGACGAGGACGTCATGAAGGCGGCGGAAGCAGCGGCGGCGGTCGAGTTCATCGATAGCCGCCTGGCGGGTTATACGACAGAGGTCGGCGAGCGCGGCAACCGGCTCTCGGGCGGGGAGCGTCAACGTATCGCGATCGCGCGGGCTATCCTCAAGAACGCGCCGATACTGGTACTCGACGAAGCGACGAGTGCACTCGACGTCGAAACGGAAGCCCGCGTCAAGGCTGCCATCGACCGGCTGCGCAAGGACAGAACGACCTTCATTATCGCGCACAGGCTTTCCACAGTGCGGGAAGCCGACATCGTTCTCTTCCTGGATCACGGCCGGATCGTGGAAAAGGGCGGCTACGACGAGCTGAGTGCCGGCGGCGGCCGTTTTGCCGCACTGCTGAAAACCAGTGGTCTGCTGACGGAAGAAAAAAACGTCTGACACAGCCATTGACGGCTGCAGTCTCGCTTGTGCTGCAGGATTCCAGGAGAGCGACTTGCAAAGCTATTCGTTTGATCTCACCGGCCGAACGGCGCTCGTCACCGGCTCTTCCCGCGGCCTCGGCTACGCCATTGCTCGTGCGCTCGGCCACGCCGGGGCTTCCCTCGTCATCAACGGAACCAACACCGCGCGCCTCGCGGAAAGCGCCGAGGGCTTGCGAGCCGAAGGCCTTTCCGTCAGGACTGCCGCCTTCGACGTGACCGATGAGAAATCAGTGGTCGAGGCCTTTGCGACGCTGGACGCCGAGGGGCTGAAGGTCGACATCCTCGTAAACAATGCCGGCATCCAGCTTCGCAAGCCGATGATCGAGCTGTCGCTCGACGAGTGGCACTCGGTCATCGATACCAATCTCACCAGCGCCTTCATCGTCGGACGTGAAGCGGCCAGGCGCATGATTCCGCGCGGACGCGGCAAGATCATCAACATCGGTTCGTTGATGAGCGGCCTTGCGCGCCCGACCATAGCGCCCTACACGGCTGCCAAGGGCGGCATCAAGATGCTGACCCAGGCAATGACCGCCGAATGGGCGGAAAACGGCATCCAGGCCAATGCAATCGGCCCCGGTTACATGCTGACCGATATGAATCAGGCCCTGACCTCCAATCCCCAGTTCGACGCCTGGGTGAAGGCACGGACGCCGTCGCGACGCTGGGGCAAGCCGGAGGAGCTCGTCGGCACGGCGATCTTTCTCGCCTCCTCCGCTTCCGATTACGTCAATGGCCAGATTATCTATGTGGACGGCGGGATGAGCGCCGTCATCTGACGACGGCGGAGGACGCCGTCCCCCGCCGAGGAACAGTCAGTGATTATGCCGCGGCAGCTTCTCGGCCAGTTTCCGGAATTCCGGCGCACCTTCGATCACCGCGCCGTCGGAGAGTTGGGTGACCGTTTTGCGGTAAATCATCTGCCAGGGGGTCGCGTCCGCAGGCACCGCGGGAAGGCCTTCCGTTTTGCGCCTTGCGATCTCGGCCTCGTCCACCAGCGCATCACAACGCCCGCTGTTGAAATCGATGCGGATAACATCGCCGTTCCTGAGCCACGAGAGCCCGCCACCTGCCGCGCTTTCCGGCGAGGCATTCAGGATCGAGGGACTGTCGGCCGTTCCGGACTGACGCCCGTCGCCGATCGTCGGCAGGCTCATGATGCCCCGCTTGAGGAGAGCGTCCGGAGGCTGCATGTTGACGACCTCGGCCGAGCCCGGCCATCCAAGCGGTCCCGCACCACGGATGACGAGAATGGTGTTCTCGTCTATGCCGAGCTCCGGATTGTTGATGTTGCGGTGGTAGTCCTCGGACCCGTCGAACACCACTGCCTTTCCTTCGAATACGCCTTCGCGTTCCGGCTCGCGAAGATAGCGGGCGCGGAACTCTTCCGAGACGACGCTCATTTTCATAATCGCGAAATCGAAGAGATTACCCTTGAGGACGAGGAAGCCGGCGCGCTCCTTGAGCGGTGCGTCGAACGGACGGATCACCTCGCGGTCACTCGCCTCCCGTCCGTCCAGGTTCTCCGCCATCGTCTTGCCGGTCACCGTCGGACACCCTCCCTCCAGCTTGCCTGCCTTCATGAGCTCCCACATCACAGCCGGCACGCCGCCCGCGCGATGGAACCGTTCGCCGAGATAGGCTCCGGCCGGCTGAACATTGGCGAGAAGCGGGATGTCGTAGCCGTGAACCTGCCAGTCCTCGGGATAGAGTTCCACGCCTGCGTGCTTCGCCATTGCCGCAAGATGCGGCTGGGCATTCGTCGATCCGCCAATCGCCGAGTTGACGCGAATGGCGTTGAGAAAAGCCTCACGGGTAAGGATGTCGGAGGGCTTCACGTCTTCGAGCACGAGTTCGACGGCGCGGCGACCGGTCCGGTACGCCATCTGCCCACGCTCACGGTAAGCGGCAGGAATGGCGGCACACCCCGTCAGCGACATGCCGAGAGCCTCGGCCATGGCATTCATGGTCGAGGCTGTTCCCATCGTGTTGCAATGGCCGACAGAGGGCGCGGAATCGAGTGCAGTCTCCAGAAACTCCTCGCGCGTGATCTCGCCCGCCGCGTACTTGCGCCGCGAGCGCCAGATCACAGTGCCCGAGCCGACGAGATCGCCGTCATGCCATCCATCGAGCATGGGGCCGCCGGAGAGCACGATCGCCGGAATGTCGACGGTCGAGGCCGCCATAAGGGAAGAGGGCGTGGTCTTGTCGCATCCCGTCGTCAGGACGACCCCGTCCAGCGGATACCCGTAGAGGATTTCGACGAGGCCGAGATAGGCGAGATTGCGATCGAGCGCTGCCGTCGGACGCTTGCAGTTTTCGAACAGGGGATGGGTCGGAAACTCGATCGGAATACCCCCCGCATCACGAATGCCGTCGCGGACGCGGCGGGCAAGTTCGAGGTGGTGGCGATTGCAGGGATTGAGATCACTGCCACTTTGCGCGATCCCGATGATCGGCTTTCCGGACCTCAGCTCCTCCGGCGTGATACCGTAGTTCATGAAGCGCTCGAGGTAGAGTGCCGTCATGTCGGCATGATCCGGGTTGTCGAACCAGTCCTGCGAGCGCAATCTGCGCCGCATATTCTTTTCATCACTCATCGTCTTCACCTTACGCCTTTTGTCCGTTCAGCTGTTCGAGGTGGAGGAGCAAGGCACTGTGATCCTGGTCTCCACCGCCGCCGGCGACAAATTCGGAAAATTCGCTTCGGACCCGCTCCGTTAGCGGCAGCTCGAGCGAATACTGTTCGGCCATCGAAGCCACGGCGTCGAGGTCCTTCAGTTGCAGTTTCGAAGGTCCGCCCGGCTTGAAATCGCGCGCGATCATCCTGCCCCCATGCAGGTCCAGGATCCGGCTTTCGGCGAACCCTCCACGGATTGCCTCCCGGAACTTTTCCCTGGAAGCACCACCAGCCTCGACCAGTACCATCGCTTCGGCCACCGCTCCGATCGTGATTGCGACGATCTGCTGATTGGCGAGCTTACAGATTTGACCCGCGCCGCTCGGACCGACATGGGTCACTCGCCCGAGCGCGGCAAAGACAGCCGAAAGCCGCTCGACGACCGCCGCATCCCCACCGGCCATGATTGCAAGGGTGCCGGCCTGCGCTCCGACGACGCCGCCGGAAACCGGTGCGTCGAGATGCTGTATCCCGCGCATCGAAAGCCGCGCTGCATGGTCTTTCGCGATCGGCGGTGCAATCGAACTCGTGTCGATGACAGCGGTTCCGGGACGAAGGACGTCTGCACAACCGGACGTGAAGAGAACGTCCTCCACCGCCTTGCCGTCGCTCAACATCGTGAACACGACGTCGGCATCAAGCACGGCTTCCCTCGGCGTTGGGGCAACTGCCGCTCCCGCCGAATGGAGAGATTCCGCCTTCGACACGTCCCTGTTCCAGACCGTCACTTTGAAGCCGGCACCGAGAAGACGTCGGGCCATCGGCGCCCCCATCAGGCCCGTTCCGAGAAATGCGATCCGCGAAGGCTCGTCGTGGCTGGTGTCGCTCACAGCTTTCCTCCCATCTCGTGTTCGATGTGAACGCGAATGATCTCATCGAACGACTTTTCGGCGACAAAGCCAAGTGCCGTCGCGCGTTTCGCCTCGAAACCCGGCGCCCAGCCGGCAACCATCTTCATGATCATCTCATCCGGCTCTCGCCGGATAAGGCTGACAGCCTTATCGCCGGCAACGCGCCGGAGCGCTTCTATTTGCTCTCCGACCGTTGCACTTAGGCCCGGCATGGAGAGGTTCCGTCGCGGGCCGACCTTTTCGAGGTCGATCGTTGCACCATGAATGAGGAATCCCACCGCCGAGCGCGGCGAGGCGTGCCAATGACGGACATCCTCACTGACGGGCAGGACAGCCTCCTGTCCGGCCAGAGGCTCGCGCAGAATGCTCGAAAAGAAGCCGGAAGCAGCCTTGTTCGGCTTCCCCGGTCGGATGCATATCGTCGGTAGCCGGATTCCGATTCCGTCAAAGAAGCCACGGCGGCTGTAATCCGACAGCAACAACTCACAGATCGCCTTCTGCGTTCCGTAGCTGGTGAGTGGCGTCGTATGGAAATCGTCAGGAATAGGGTAGGGCAAAGGCGCCCCAAAGACGGCGATCGACGAGGTGAAGACGACACGCGGACGATAACCGTCTTCGTTATTCATCTCCCGAATCGCGTCAAAGAGATAACGCGTACCATCGAGATTGATGCGATAACCCTTGTCGAAATCGAGTTCCGCTTCCCCCGAGACGATTGCCGCAAGGTGGAAGATCACGTCGGGCCGACCGGCGACAATCCTCTGCGCAGTACCTGGCTGGGAGAGGTCGGCGATCTCGGCCACGACGGTGCCGTCGTATCCCAACGGCGCCTCCGGCCTAACTACGTCCACCAGCGTCATTGCCTCTACCGAACGACCTCCGAGACTGCCCGGCGCAGCAAGATGGGCCGCGAGCTTGCGCCCAACCATTCCCGCTGCACCGATGATAAGAACGTGCATAAAGACCTCTCCTTCAGGGCCCACCAGATCGCCCATCGAATTATGTTGTAAGGTTGTCTGATAACCTTATATGATCCGATTGAGAATAGACTATTTGCTCCGCTGATCCAGATCAGAAGATCATGAAGGCCCCGAAAATGCACAGCTCCCATACCACTGCCGACCTGCAGGCTGCGCTCCGTGCCCGCCTGGGCGATGCTGCGATCGTCACGGAGGCGACGGCAATGCTACCCTATTGTCGCGATTGGCACGGCGACGTCACCAGCGATGCCGTTGCGGTGATAAGACCTCGCTCGACTGCGGAGGTATGCGATGCCGTTCAAGCCTGTCGGAATCTGGGCCTTTCGATCGTTCCCCAGGGCGGCAACACCGGACTGGTTCTCGGCGCGATCCCGGATCGGCCGGAAAGGGAGGTGATATTGAGCCTGGAGCGGATGAAAGCCGTGCGCTCCGTCGACCCCGACGACTTCTCGATGGTTGTCGAAGCCGGATGCATTCTTGCAGAGGCGAAAGAGGCCGCTGCGTCGAAGGGCATGTTCTTCCCCCTGGCGCTCGGAGCACAGGGAAGCTGCCGGATCGGCGGCAATATATCGACCAATGCGGGCGGCATAAACGTCCTCCGTTACGGCATGACGCGAGAACTGGTGCTCGGCCTGGAGGTCGTACTGCCGGACGGAACGGTCTTGGACTCCCTTTCAACGCTTCGGAAGGACAACCGCGGGATCGATCTCAAGCAGTTGTTCATCGGTGCGGAAGGCACATTGGGCATTGTCACCGCCGCCACCCTCAAGCTGACACCGTTTCCGGATCGGGTGGCCACCGCCTTGCTCGGACTGAACTCGCTCGAAGACGTCATGCGACTATATCGCCGCGCGCGGCGCGATTGTTGCGATCTCATGTCCGCCTTCGAATTCATGCCCCCCATTGCCTTCGCGCTCGCCCGCGAAGCAATGCCTGATCTAACAATTCCGATCAGCGGAGACTGCCCCGTCTATGTGCTGATGGAAATTTCCGGATCCGGCCTCGTCGATGTGGACGACTTGATGCAACGCTTCCTGGAGAATGTGCTGGATGATGGATTGGTCATCGACGGCGTGCTCTCCGCCTCCGCCGCCCAGGCGCGCAATCTATGGCTCTTCCGGGAGGGAATGAATGAAGGCCAGGCGAGACGTGGAACGCATCTGCGTACGGATATCTCGGTGCAGCTATCCCGCCTTCCCGATTTCGTGAGGGAAGCCGAGGCCGCCGTCGCTGCCGCGGCACCGGATTGCGTTTGCGTCTCCTATGGCCACGTGGGTGACGGCAACGTGCATCTGAACGTTCTGCCGCCTTCGGGGCTATCGTCGGTGGAGCGGTCGAATCGCATTCATACGGCCAAGAAGGAGATCAACGCCGTGCTCGATCGCTATCACGGCAGCATAAGCGCGGAACACGGCATTGGTCGGCTGAAGCGTGCCGACTTCGAGGAACGGCTCTCCGACGTTCAGCGCCACCTGCTGACCGCGATCAAGACAGCGATCGATCCGGCAATGATCATGAATCCCGGATGCCAATTGAATTTGGGGGAATTATCGTAGAATAAGCGAGGATTGTTCGGGAGGCAGTGTTTTCCATGGCGATAGACTTCGGCCAGATCAGGCGAAGCGAGCATCTACCGGCGCGAATTGCGACGCATATCGCACGCGAGATCGGTGAAGGCCGCATCAAACCGGGCGACAGGCTGCCGACCGAACATATTCTGGCCAAGGCCTTCGGGGTCAGCCGGTCGGTGGTGCGCGAGGCGATCGCACAATTGCGGAACGAGGGACTGGTCGAAACCCGGCAGGGTGTTGGCGCCTTCGTGAGGGATATGCATGTGCGTCCGACGATTCGGATCGAGCAGGAGGAGCTCGTCGACCGCGAGAGTTTCCGCAGCCTGTTCCAGCTTCGCATGCCGCTCGAGATCGAGGCCGCCGGCCTTGCCGCTGTTCACCATGACGCCGAAGACATGAAGCAGCTCAACGCCGCACTGGACCAGATGACCGGCGCCGAGAAGTGGACCGACCAAGGCATTCTCGCCGACCTCGCGTTCCACCGCGCACTGGCCGCCGCGACCCATAACGAATACTTCCCTCTCTTCATCGGCTTCATCGCCGAACGGATCAGCCATGCGATCAATGCGGCGCGTGCGACGGCGGTGCTCGAGGAGATCGTCGAGGTGACGATTGCCGAGCACGTGGTGATCCGCGACGCGGTCGCGCTGCGTGATCCGTTGAAAGCTCGCGATGCCATGCGCCAACATTTGCTTGGCGCCGCATCCCGCCTCGATCTCTCGCTGGAGACGTTCTAGACCGCCGAACTTCGGGTTTCGGCCGTTCTGCGGCCAGCCTCCTCTTCCCCTGCCTCTAAAGGCTCTCGCATTATTTTTCCGGTCCGCACATTTTCACCGCTGGACATGACGGGCATCGAGGATTAGAACCCAGAGGTAATGTTGTCTGACATCCTGACAATAGGGCAACGCGGCACCTCGGAGGAATACCAAGAAGTGCAAGCTGGGGAGGAACAAGGGTGAACACTGAACGCGTTCTTCATTCGGAGACCATTCTGCCGGAGGAAGCCAATGCTCTGCTGGTCGGTCGCGTATGGTCGAACGCCGCGGGTGGCCCCTGCCCTGCCCTCGTTGCAAACGGCCGAATTCTGGATCTGACGTCGTTGGCAGCTACCATGGCGTCGCTGCTCGATATCGAGGACCTGATCGCGAGATTGCGCGAGCCGAAGACCTTCCCCGACCTCGGATCGCTCGATGATTTTCTGTCCGGCCGTGAAGGAGCCCTGCTCGCCCCGTCGACCTGCAGGCAATCAAGGCCGCGGGGGTAACTTTCGCCGACAGCATGCTGGAGCGCGTGATCGAGGAGCAGGCCAAGGGCGACCCGCTTCGTGCTCAGGAAATCCGCTCACGTCTCGCACCGGTTCTCGGAGACAGTCTGCGCGGACTCGTCGCAGGTTCGCCGCAGGCTACGAGAGTGAAGGCCCTGCTTCAGGAGATGGGTCTTTGGTCTCAGTATCTCGAGGTCGGGATAGGACCGGATGCCGAAATCTTCACCAAGGCCCAGCCGATGTCCGCGGTGGGCTGCGGCGCACTTGTCGGCCTTCACCCAATTTCCTCCTGGAACAATCCGGAACCGGAAGTCGTTCTCGCCGTTCGGTCCGATGGACGGATCGTCGGTGCAACGCTCGGGAACGACGTCAACCTGCGTGACGTCGAGGGACGGTCGGCACTCCTGCTCGGGAAGGCCAAGGACAACAATGCCTCCTGTGCGATCGGGCCGTTCATCCGCCTGTTCGATCAAGCATTCACACTCGACGATCTGCGGCGAGTGAAGGTTTCGTTGAAAGTGCGGGGCGAAGACGGGTTCGAGATGTCAGGTGAAAGTCCGATGGAGGCAATCAGCCGGTCTCCCGAAAACTTGGTGTCCCAGATGTTGAATCGCAGCCATCAGTATCCGGACGGCGCTGTGCTCTTCCTCGGTACGATGTTCGCGCCCGTAAAGGACCGCCATGCCGCAGGACTCGGGTTTACCCATGAAATCGGCGACCGCGTCGAAATCTCGACGCCGAAACTCGGTCGTCTGGTGAATTGGGTAGAACGCAGCGATACCTGCCCGGAATGGACGTTCGGCACAACTGCCTTGATTCGCAACCTGGCCGCCCGCGGTCTCCTGAATAAGGTGTGAGGGCAATGCAGAAGGTCATCGATACGTTCTATCGCTTCCTGGAAATACTACTCATCTTCTTTCTGTCGGCGATGGCGGTAATGGTCTTCGTCAACGTGGTTATGCGATATGGCTTCAATTCCGGCCTCAACGTTTCCGACGAACTCTCGCGCTATTTCTTCGTCTGGCTGACCTTCGTCGGCGCCGTCGTGGCTTTTCGTGAACACGCCCATGTCGGCGTTGAAACCTTGGTCATGCTGTTCGGCCGCAGGGGCCGGATCATCTGCATGATCCTTTCGAACATCATCATTATCGCGGTATCGGCGATCTTCTTCTGGGGCACGTGGAAACAGGCGCCTATCAACGCCAGCATGACCTCGCCGGTCACCAAGCTGCCGATGATCTGGGTTTACGGAATCGGCTTCTTCACCGGTGCCGGCGTCGTTCTGATTGCGCTCGAACGCCTGTTCCGCCTGGTGACCGGCCGCGTCACCGAAGAAGAGATTGCCGCCTTCGCAGGCGAAAACATGTCCCTCGAGCATCTTTCGGAGCGCGCCTGATGACCTTGGTCGTGTTCATCGTCTCGCTGCTCGGCGCAATGGCAGTCGGCGTTCCGGTCGCCTTCGCGTTGATGTTCTGCGGCGTCGTGCTCATGTGGTTCATGGGCATGTTCAACACGCAGATCATCGCCCAGAACATGATCGCCGGGGCGGATACCTTCACCCTGCTCGCGATCCCCTTCTTCATTCTCGCCGGTGAACTGATGAATGCCGGCGGTCTGTCGCGGCGCATCATCGATTTCGCCATTGCCTGTGTTGGCCATATTCGCGGCGGTCTCGGCATCGTCGCGATCATGGCCGCGGTCATTATGGCCAGTATTTCGGGGTCCGCGGCCGCCGATACGGCCGCACTCGCAGCGATCCTCATTCCGATGATGGCGAATGCTGGCTACAACGTGCCACGTTCCGCGGGGCTCATCGCCTCCGGTGGCGTCATTGCCCCGGTCATCCCGCCGTCGATGGCCTTCATCGTCTTCGGCGTCTCCGCCAACGTGTCGATCACCCAGCTGTTCATGGCCGGTATCGTGCCGGGCCTGATGATGGGCACCGCGCTGATCGCCACCTGGCTCATCGTCGTACGCAAGGACAAGGTCGAAGCTCTTCCACGCGCTCCGATGAAAGATCGCGTTCGCGCAACGGCTCGGGCACTCTGGGCGCTGGGCATGCCGGTCATCATTCTCGGTGGCATCAAGGCAGGCATCGTGACCCCGACGGAAGCGGCTGTCGTCGCGGCGGCCTACGCGCTGTTCGTCGGCATGTTTATCTACCGGGAACTATCGCCCAGGGAACTGCCGCATGTTATCCTTCAGGCAGCCAAGACCACAGCCGTCATCATGTTCCTGGTGTGTGCGGCGCTCGTCTCGGCGTGGCTGATCACGGCAGCGAATATTCCCGCCGAGATTACCGGATACATCGAGCCCCTTATCGACCGCCCGACCCTGCTGATGATCGTCATCATGCTCGTAGTGCTGGTCGTCGGGACAGCACTCGACCTGACCCCTACGATCCTGATTCTGACGCCCGTGCTGATGCCGATCATCAAGCAGGCAGGGATCGACCCGGTCTATTTCGGCGTTCTGTTCATCATGAATACCTGCATCGGTCTGCTGACACCGCCCGTCGGAGTCGTACTGAACGTCGTCAGCGGCGTCGGTCGGGTGCCGCTCGGCAAGGTGACGGTGGGCGTCGCGCCCTTCCTGATCGCGCAGGTCGTCGTTCTCTTCGCTCTGGTCCTGTTTCCGGACCTGCTCCTCGTACCTGCTCGCTGGCTGCACTGACAGTGACCTGAACCTGCAACATCATCCAACTCAATGGGAGGATTCCATGAGAAAACTGCTGCTGACTACGACTGCCGCCATTTTTGCATGCTCTGCCGCCGTTCCGGCGTCTGCCGAGTACAACGATCGCAATATCCGCGTTTCCAACGGCATCAACGCTGACCACCCAGTCGGTAACGGTATCGAAGCGATGCAGAAGTGCCTCGATGAGAAGTCCGGCGGCAAGCTGAAGCTGACGGCATTCTGGGGCGGCGCCCTCGGTGGCGACCTGCAGGCGACCCAAGCCCTGCGCTCGGGCGTGCAGGAAGCTGTCGTGACCTCTTCATCGCCTCTCGTCGGCATTGTTCCGGCGCTCGGCGTCTTCGACCTTCCATTCCTCTTCACCAGCAACGAGGAGGCGGACGCCGTGATGGACGGCGAATTCGGCCAGTTCCTCGATCAAAAGCTCGAAGCGGCAGGCCTCGTGAACCTGGCCTATTGGGAGAACGGCTTCCGCAATCTTTCGAACTCGAAGAAGCCGGTGACCAAGTGGGAAGACCTGGAAGGCATGAAGGTCCGCGTCATGCAGAACGACATCTTCCTCGACACCTTCCAGAATTTCGGTGCCAATGCGACACCCATGGCCTTCGGTGAGGTCTTCTCCGCACTCGAGACGAAGGCTATCGATGCACAGGAAAATCCTTACGTCACGATCGACACCTCAAAGTTCTACGAAGTGCAGAACTACGTCAGCGAGACGAAGCACGCGTACACGCCCTTCCTGTTCCTCTTCTCGAAAGCAATCTTCGACACCTATACACCGGACGAGCAGTCGGCCCTCCGCGAATGTGCGGTCGTCGGCCGCGACGTTGAGCGAAAGGTTATCCGCGAACTGAACCAGAAGTCGCTCGAGAAGATCAAGGCAGCCGGCGTAGAGGTCAACACGCTGTCTCCCGAAGAGTACGCCCGCATGCTCGAGAAGTCGCAGGTCGTCTACGAAAAGCACAAGGACGAGATCGGCGCCGACGTTGTCGATCGTGTCCAGAGCATCCTGGCGGATATGCGCAAGAAGTAAGCAAGAACCTCCTCCCTGGAGCATGGACCCGCGTGAAACCCTCATTGAGGGCGCACGCGGGTTTTCTCATTCGGGAACAGCAGGAAGAACAGCGTCCCGCTTCTTGAGCTGGCGCTCGCGGAAAAAGATGAAGAGACCGGAGGCGATGATCAGCCCCGCGCCGATCATCATGCTCATACGGGGCACGTCGCCGAAGAACATCCATCCGAAAACAACAGCCCAGAGAAGCAGCGTATACTGAAGCGGTGCGACCGTAGCGGCGTCGGAGATCTTGAGGGCACGATTGACGAGCATGTGCGCCGCCATGGCGACGATACCCAGCAGTCCCAACAGGAAAAGATCGCGAACGGAAGAGACCGGTGCCCAATCGAACGGTGAAAACGCGAGACCGGCGATTCCGGCTCCGACAATCTGGAAGAACACAAGTGCACGGTCCGGGGTCTTCCGCAGGCCACGCCCGGAAAGCATCATGAACGCAAACGCGGCACTCCCGAAGATCGAGATGAGGGCAGGCAAGGTAAACATAGCGCGCGAAGGCTCCAGCGCGATGATGACGCCGAAGAAGCCGATTGCAATCGCGCTCCAGCGCCGCCAACCGACTTTCTCACCCAGAAGCAGCGGTGAGGCGGCCGCGACATAGATCGGCGCGGCCAGCCAGTAGGTCATCACGTCGGCCAGCGGCAGATACATGACGGCGTAGTAGAAACAAAGGATCTCGACGGTCGAAAAAATCACCCGAAGGATTTGCATCGACGGCCGCTCGACCTTCGCCAGCGACGGGATACCATCCTTCCAAAGGAAGGGCGAGAGGACGAGAAGAGCCGCGATGCTGCGAATAAGCACCACCTGACCAAGCCCGTAGCTGGAGAGAAGCCATTTTCCCATCGCATCGTTCAGGCCGAACAGAAGCATGCCGAGCAACATGACAAGAGGCCCGGCGAATGCGGGCATACGGGCTGTGGCCGATGTGGAGGCGTGCGTCATCATGTCCTCTGCTATCTCGTTCTGAGGTGGCTGTTCAAATGCTCGCGGTGTCCGAGCGACGGCGGGTTACGGTGAAGGCCTGGTCGAGATCCGGGTGAAGCTCCGTTCCGAGCCCGGGACCGGGGGAACGGTGATCATGCCATTGCGAACCTCGGGAAGAGCAGTAACCAGGTCGCGGTACCAGGTACGATAGAACGCTCGAACACTCTCCTGGACGAGAGCATTCGGTGCATTGAGCGACAAATGGGTCGAGGCACACAATACCACCGGACCCGTACAGTCATGCGGGGCGACGGGCAGATGCCAGGCTTCCGCCATGGCAGCGATCTTACGGGCTTCGGACAACCCGCCGCACCAGCTGATATCGAGCATGACCACACCTGCCGCACCGGTTTCAAGAAGATCACGGAAGGCCCAGCGCGAGCCGAGCGTCTCCGAGGCGGAGATCGGTGCCGGTGAGGCAGCCGCATAGCGCGCCAGGCTGGAGAGGCTATCCATCTTGATCGGATCCTCGTGCCAGAACGTCTGAAATGGCGTGAGTGCCTTTGCAATCTGGATCGCCGGCAGGAGCTGCCACATCGAGTGGAATTCGACCATGATATCCATCCGGTCGCCGACAGCGTCGCGGATCTTTTCGAAGGGCTTCAGTGCCAGTTTCAGATCCGGCATCGAAATATACTGGCCACGCGTCTTCTCCGCCGCCGCATCGAACGGCCATATCTTCATCGCCGTGATGCCATCCTCGAGGAGGGAATGGGCAAGTTCGTCGGCGCGATGCAGAAAGCCGTTCAGATCGTCATAGTCGCGCCCCTCGGAAAGCCCGTAATTCGCAGTGGTCTGCCCGGTTGCCTTCTTGATGTACTCGGTTCCGGCACAGGTGTTGTAGGTGCGGATCTCCCGCTTGGTGAACCCGCCGAGCAACTGCGCGATCGGCTGACCTGTCGCCTTGCCGAAGATGTCCCAGAGCGCAATGTCGAACGCAGAATTGCCCCGCACCTCCGCGCCCGAGGAGCGAAAGCCGAGATATCCGATGAGATCCGCCGCAAGTCGGTCGATCTCCAGCGGGTCGCGACCGATTACCCGGGGCGCAATGTACTCATGCACGTAAGCTTCGACCGTCTCCGCACCGAAGAAGGTCTCCCCCAGACCCGTGATGCCTTCATCCGTGTGAACCAGGAGCCAGAGCAAATTGGCGCGTTCGGCGACGCGCACGGTTTCAAGCGCCGTAATTTTCATGATGTATCCTCAGATCAGTCCGGCAGCCAGAAGCGCCTTTGTGCTGCCATCGAAGTGCTGGTTCATGAGATCGACAGCAGTCCGTGGATTGCCGGCGGCAATTGTCTCCGCCAGGTCCACATGCAACCGCGTCACGGCGCGGCGATCCTCGTCGCGCGCCCGGCTGCGCCAGCCGATAGGCCAAGTTTCGCGCATCACCCCGCGGAAAGCTCCGATGACCAATGCGAAGACCGGATTGCGTGACGCCTGGGCGATTGCGAGATGGAACGCGATATCGTGCTCCATGACCGCCGAAGGTTGGTCGAAATCCCGCTCCATTGCCCGAGCGTGGTCCAGTATCTCGCGCGCTTCCGCGTCAGTACGGCGAAGCGAGGCGAGCGCAACCGTGCGACCTTCGATGGTTCGGCGGGCATCATAGATGTGCTGCACGCCGATCTGGTCGGTGGTGACGCCATGTGCCATCATCATCGCCATGGTCTCGTCGTCGAGTTGCGCGACGGTCGGACGCTTTCCTGCCCCGAGATCGACCAACCGAAGAGCCGAAAGCGAGCGGAGCGCCTCCCGAACCACGGTCCTGGAGACATGAAGCTCTCTGGTGAGCACCGCTTCAGCCGGAAGACGATCGCCAGGCTTCAACTCATTCTCCCGAATGAAGCGAGTGATCGCCGTCATCGTCACCGCGACAAAGTCCCCGGACGATGCTGCTGCTGGTGACAAGGTTACGTCCCGATCCATACGATTCTCCTATAACATTCGGAAAGCTATAATACGGGATGAGAAAAACCTAGCCCCAAATGTGGGCGACAAGAGTGCCGTTGCTCGACGAGCATTTTTCGGTCATGCGGACAGGCCGACGGAAGAAATGACGTTGTGTGAGCACTTGCGAGATGCCACTATTTCCACCGAGTGTCGGCGCGCAATGTCCGGCAATGCACTCCGGGAGGGACTTCTAATGATCAGCGCCTTTCAGATGGCCAGACGCCGTCTGTCGAACGGACTCCTGTTCACCTTCTTGGCTTCGGCGGCCCTTGCCGTACCTGCAGTACCTGCACTCGCCGGACAATCCGACAGGTCGCTCGTTCTCGGCATGGCAATCGAGCCTATCGGGCTTGATCCCACAATCGCTGCGCCCGTCGCAATCGGCCAGGTTACGTGGCAGAACGTCTTCGAAGGCCTCGTCACCGTCGACCGCGACGGCAACATCAAGCCTCAGCTTGCAAAGAGCTGGACCATTTCCTCCGACGGTCTTACCTACACCTTCAGACTGCAACGGAACGTGACGTTTCACGACGGCGAGACGTTCGATTCCGCCGTTGCGAAAGCATCCCTGGAACGCGCCCGCGGCGCAGACTCCGTCAACCCGCAGAAGCGCTTTTTTTCATCGATAGCGACAATCGAAACGCCTGACGCAGAAACGCTCGTCCTGAAGCTCAGGGAGCCGGCCGGCAGTCTGCTCTACTGGCTCGCTTGGCCGTCATCAGTGATCGTAGGAACCAAAACCGCAGAAAGCGACAGGACGACGCCGGTCGGGACAGGTCCATTCCGGTTCGTCCGGTGGGCGAAAGGTGACAAGGTCGAACTCGCCGCGAATACGGACTACTGGAACAAGGACGTGTCGATCGGGTTGGACAAGGTCACTTTCCGCTTCATATCGGATCCGCAAGCACAGGCAGCCGCCCTCAGGTCCGGCGATGTCGATGCCTTTCCGGAGTTCGGCGCGCCGGAGCTCGTCGGGAGCTTTGAGAACGACCCGAACCTGACAACCGTCATCGGCGACACGGAACTCAAGGTCGTTGCCGGCATGAACAATGCCCGAAAACCATTCAACGACAAGCGTGTCCGCCAGGCGCTGATGATGGCGCTCGACCGCAAGACACTGGTCGATGGCGCCTGGTCCGGCTTCGGAACCCCGATCGGCAGCCACTACACGCCGAACGATCCGGGCTTCATCGACCTGACCGGCATCTATCCCTACGACCCTGAAAAGGCCAGGGCGCTGCTCGCGGAAGCCGGTTATCCCGACGGCTTCAGCTTCGTCATGCGAGCACCGCAAATGTCTTATGCCACCCGCAGCGCTGAGATCATGCAGGCCATGCTCGCGGAAATCGGCGTGACGATGACCATCGAACCCACGGAATTCCCTGCGAAGTGGGTGCAGGAAGTTTTCAAGAACGCTGACTACGACATGACGATCGTCGCCCATGCCGAGCCCATGGACGTCGACATCTACGGCCGCGATTCCTACTACTTCAACTACAGGAATCCAGTGCTGAACGGCCTCATCGCAAAGGCGGAACAGACAACCGATCCGGTTGCACGAGATGCGATCTATGGCGATGTCCAGACGGTCCTCGCGGAGGATGTGCCTGCGCTCTATCTGTTCGTGATGCCAAAGCTCGGAATCTGGAACAAGGGAATAGAGGGGCTTTGGCGGAACGAGCCGATTCCCTCGAATGTGTTGACGGATGTGCATTGGAAAGAATGAATCCTACCCTCGCGAGGATCGCGAGCGCGCACAGGTATGCGACGCGCGTGGGCTCCGACGACGAGGCGGAGCAACGCCTTGGCCTTGCCACCTGTGTAGGTAAGGGGAATCCGCGATGCTAACCGTACTGATGCGCCGAGTGGTCGCCCTGCTGCTGACGCTTCTTGCCGTGTCGGTGCTTGTCTTCGCCGTCATGGACGTGCTGCCGGGCGATCCCGCAGCGGTCATGCTTGGTACGTCGGCGAGCCCGGACACACTTGCTGCCCTGCGGCATGAGCTGGGCCTCGATCAGCCTCTCCTGCTTCGCTATTTCGTGTGGCTTGCGAGTGCCGCTCGTGGCGATTTCGGCACCTCCTATGTCTACGGCGTTCCGGTTTCCGAACTGCTTGCCGAACGTCTTGCAGTCACCCTTCCGCTGGCGGCTATTGCGGTCGTACTCTCCGTCGCGATAGCCTTGCCGCTCGGGGCCCTTTCTGCAGCTCGGCGCAGTTCCGCCTTCGACCATGCCGTGGGCGTTCTCTCGCAGCTCTTCATCGCAGTGCCGGGCTTCTGGGTCGCATTACTATTAATTCTCCTCTTTTCCGTCCGGCTGCGCGTCATGCCGTCGGGTGGTTTCCCGGGTTGGGAAAGCGGCCTTGGGGCGGCGCTGAAATCGCTCGTCTTGCCGGCCGTTGCACTCGCCCTCCCACAGGCGGGCGTTCTGACCCGCGTGACCCGTTCGGCCGTCCTCGAGGTATTGAACGAAGATTATGTCCGCACTGCCCGCGCCAAGGGTCTTCCCCAAAGAGTCGCGCTTTGGCGGCATGCTGTTCCGAACGCCATGGTTCCGGTCGTCACCGTTCTCGGCCTGCAATTCACTTTCCTGGTGGCCGGAGCGATCCTGGTCGAGAACCTCTTCAATCTGCCGGGGCTGGGCAGGCTCGCCTACCAGGCGCTGATGCAACGCGATGTCGTCGTTCTACAGGACGTCGTTCTGTTCTTTGCCGGCCTCGTCGTCATCGTCAATTTCCTGGTCGATCTCTCCTACCTCTTTCTCGATCCGCGACTGCGCGAGACGGCGTCATGAGGCTCCCGACGACGGCGAACCCGCAGCCGGCTAACCGAATGCCGAGATGGGGTGCCGGTCTCATCGCCGGCGGGACACTCACCACCATCCTCGTCACCGTCGCGCTCATCTCGCTGATCTGGACGCCCCTTTCCCCAGGCAAGATGCAGATCACGCACAAGCTGCAGCCTCCGCTATCCTATGGTCTGTTTGGGACCGACCAATACGGGCGTGATGTTCTGTCCATGCTGATGGTCGGCGCGTGGAACTCGCTGTCGATCGCGGCCGCGGCAGTCGCCATAGGCGCCTCGACGGGGACACTGATCGGCATGTTTGCCGCAAGCCGACGCGGCCTTGCGGAAGCATTCGTCATGCGCACGGCAGACGTGGTCTTTGCCGTTCCGCCGATCCTGTCGGCGATGATGCTCGGCGCGTTTCTAGGGACGGGACGGTGGACCGCAGTGATTGCCATCGCCGTGTTCATGGTCCCCGTCTTCACACGTGTCGCCGCCGGTGCGGCACGACAGGTCTGGTCGCGAAATTATGTCCTTGCCGCACGCGGCGCAGGCAAGGGCAATTTGCTGATCACAATCGAGCACGTGTTCCCCAACATCGCAAACCAGATCGTCGTGCAAGCCGCGGTCCAGCTCGGCCTTGCAATTCTGACCGAAGCAGGCCTGAGTTTCCTCGGGCTCGGGACCCCACCACCGGCGCCGACCTGGGGCCGCATGCTCGCGGACGCGCAAACCTACCTCGAAATCGCTCCATGGCTCGCCATCCTCCCGGGTCTTGCCATTGCCGTCGCCGTTCTCGGCTTCAACATGCTGGGTGATGGACTGCGGGACTTGTTAGATCCGCGAACCGAGGACTGCCGATGAAGGGCGATACCCTGCTTGCAGTCGACGGACTGACCGTGTCGCTCCGCGGAAGCGATGGCGTGGCATCCTCGATATTGCGCGATATCTCGTTCGCCCTGCGGCCGGGCGAGACGCTCGGAATCGTCGGGGAATCCGGGTCCGGAAAATCGCTGCTCGCCCTTGCGATCATGGGCTTGCTGCCCGCAGCAGCCCGCGCGGGCGGCCACATCACCTTCGAGGGCCAAGATCTGCTCGCCCTCTCGGACGACGAGATGTGCCGGGTACGCGGAAACAGGATCGGCATGATCTTCCAGGAACCGGCGACCGCCCTCAATCCCGTCATGACGGTTGGCGATCAGGTCGCAGAAGGACTCGTCTGGCACAGGGGGGTGAGCTGGCAGAAAGCCCGCGCAGAGGCGCTCCGGTTGCTCGATCAGGTGCGGATTCCGGACGTGCACCGTCGTGCGCGAATGTATCCACACGAGATGTCCGGCGGGCAGCGCCAGCGCATCGGCATCGCAATCGCACTGGCGCTGAATCCGCCCTTGCTGATTGCGGACGAGCCCACGACAGCCCTCGACGTCACTGTACAGGCGGAAATTCTCGACATCCTCGACGAGCTGGTCCGCGAACAAGGAATGGCGCTCATCTTTGTCAGCCACGATCTCGGCGTTGTCGCCAGTACCTGCCAGCGCATGATCGTCATGTATGCAGGACGGATGATGGAGGAGGGAGCAACCCACGCGGTTCTCACCGCCCCTTTCAATCCCTACACACGCAGTCTTCTGCACACCGTGCCACGTCGTCTTGAAAGAGGACAGCGCCTCGCTGCCATTCCGGGAACGGTGCCGACCTTCACGCATCGTCCGCGCGGTTGCGCCTTTTCCGATCGATGCCCGGAGCGTGAAACGCGTTGCCATGAGGTCGACCCACCGTGGTTCTCACTGCCGGAGGGAGGGGGGAGCCGGTGCATCCATGATCCAGGCCGGGAGACGTCCCGATGAAAGCCCCGCTTCTCGACGTGCAAGAGGTAACGCGTGACTACGTCTCACACGCCTTGTTCTTGTCCCCACATCGCCATCGGGCACTCGACTCCGTGTCGCTCCGTATAGAACCAGGCAGCATTTTCGGTCTGGTCGGTGAGTCCGGCTCCGGCAAATCGACACTCGCGCGCATCGTTGCGGCGCTCGACCGGCCGACATCCGGCAAGGTCATGTTCGACGGTGACGACCTTTTCACGTTGCCCGCCCGCCAGCTTATGCACCGGCGCAGCGCATTTCAGATGGTATTCCAGGATCCGTTCGGATCCCTCGACCCACGCCAGCGGATCGGCAGGACCGTGGCCGAGCCACTTCATGCCCTGCCGGTACGTCTCGGTCGTCGGCAGATCGAGGACAGGGTGGCCGAAGTACTGGAAAGTGTCGGACTATCCGTCAATCATATGCGCCGCTACCCGCATGAGTTCTCCGGTGGGCAACGCCAACGCATCGCGATCGCCCGCGCACTGGTGACGGAACCGAAGCTGGTCATCGCGGACGAGCCGGTCTCCGCGCTCGATCTCTCGGTTCAGGCCCAGATCCTCAATCTCATCATGGATTTGCGCGAGCGCCGTGGCGTCGCATTCCTCTTCATCAGCCACAATCTTGCAGCAGTTGATTGCGTTGCAGACACGGTGGGCGTGATGTATGGCGGCCGGATCGTGGAGACGGGACCGGCCGACGAGGTCTTCCGGAAACCGCTCCATCCATATTCGCAAGCCTTGGCGGCAGCTGAGCCGAATGTCCAGGCGCACCAAAGGCAGCTGCCGCAGGTGCAGCCGCCGCTCAAAGCTCCGGCAGGAGAAAATGGTTGCGCGTTCCGAACGAGGTGCCCGCGCGCAATCGAACGATGCGGGACCGAACGCCCGGTATTGCACCCGGTTTCGCCCGGACGCTCGGTTTCCTGTCACCGCCCGGGTCAGGACGAGACCTGACCCCGAACTTGCACTACGGTGTTCGAGCCGCAGCCGGCAGTGTGATCGTCAGCCGACAGCCTTCAGCCGACCCTTCGCAGCCAAGCGTGCCCGGATCGATTCGACGTCCGCCCGTGGCGTCGCAGCAAACAGCGTCTTCGTGTACTCGTGCTGCGGGTCGGAAAATACCGCATCGCGGGTACCGTATTCGACAGCTTCGCCGAAATACATCACCATGACCTCGTCGGCGATGTAACGAACCACCGAAAGGTCATGGCTGATAAAGACGTAGGTCAGCCCAAATTCTTCCTGTAGGTCGGCGAGCAGATTGAGAACCTGCGCCTGGACCGAAAGGTCGAGGGCCGAAACCGGTTCATCAAGGACGAGAAGCTTAGGGTTGAGCATCAAGGCGCGGGCAATCGCAATGCGCTGGCGCTGTCCGCCGGAGAACATATGCGGGTAACGATTGTAGTGTTCGGGTCCGAGTCCCACCTTGACGAGCATCTCGGTCGACCGTTCCCGTCGCTCCGCTGCCGACATGCCAGTATTGATCAGCAGTGGTTCCCCAAGGACATCGCCGATCTTCTGGCGAGGATTGAGAGATCCGTAAGGGTTCTGAAAGACGATCTGTACCTTCCGACGCATCTCGGGCGTCAGATGCCCCGGACGAGTGTCGACCTTGTTGCCGTCGATAAGGAGCTCACCCGAAGTCGGTTCGTCGATGAACGTGAGAATCCGCGCGAGAGTCGACTTGCCGCACCCGCTTTCACCGACAATCGCCAGCGTCTTTCCGGCCTCCAGCGAGAAGGACACTCCCTTCACGGCATGAACGATCTTCTCCGGTTTGAAGAGGCCGGTTGGCACATGATAGTCGCGCTTGATGTCGCGGATCTCGAGCATCGGCCTGGTATCTTCCTGCATAGCGCTCATGCGTCTTCTCCCTCGGCATCCGCTCCAGTCATGAAATCGGAGACCGTCGTCAGGCGGTCACCGGTTGCGTTTTCCGGCAGCGCGGAGAGCAGTGCCTTGGTGTAGTTGCTCTTCGGCGCCTCGAAGAGCGTCAGAACGTCGGCCTCTTCCATCTTCCGACCCTTGTATTGGACGATCACCCGATCGGCCGTCTCCGCCACCACGCCCATGTCGTGGGTGATCATGATGAGGCCCATCCCGTTCTTCGCCTGCAGCGACATCAGGAGGTCGAGAATTTGCTTCTGGATAGTGACGTCCAGCGCTGTGGTCGGCTCATCGGCGATCAGAAGTTTCGGATCGCAGGCGATCGCCATGGCAATCATAACGCGCTGGCACTGACCACCGGACATCTGGTGCGGGAAATGGCCGAGCCGTTCTTCCGGATTGGGAAGGCCGACCTGGCGGAGAAGTTCCACCGCACGCGTCCGGCGCGCCTTCTTGTCCATTCCCATATGGACGCGAAGAACTTCCTCGATCTGGAAGCCGACCGTGAAACACGGATTGAGACTTGCGACCGGCTCCTGGAAGATCATCGCAATGTCCTTGCCGATCAGTTCCCTGCGGGCCGCTGGCGACAGATTCTGGATGTCCCGCCCCTGGAACAGCATTCGATCGGCGGTGATCTTCGCCGTCCAGGGCAAAAGCCCCATGACGGCCAGCATGGAAACCGACTTTCCCGAGCCGGACTCGCCGACGATTGCCAGTACCTCACCGGCATCGACCGAGAGCGATACGCCGTCGACCGCCTTGAACCATCCCGTTGCGGTTTCGAACTCGACCGTCAGATTCTGGATTTCGAGCAGGGCCATTTCACGACCTCTTCATCTTCGGATCGAGAGCATCGCGCAGGCCGTCACCCATAAGGTTGATCGCCAGCACGGTGATGAGGATTGCAAGACCGGGGAAGGTGACGACCCACCAGGCCCGGAGGATGAATTCGCGCGCTTCGGCGAGCATCGTTCCCCATTCCGGGGCCGGCGGCTGGGCACCCATTCCCAGGAAGCCGAGTGCCGCCGCGTCGAGGATTGCATTGGAGAACGACAATGTTCCCTGGACG
This sequence comes from Ciceribacter thiooxidans, assembly GCF_014126615.1. Classification (NCBI taxonomy): domain Bacteria; kingdom Pseudomonadati; phylum Pseudomonadota; class Alphaproteobacteria; order Hyphomicrobiales; family Rhizobiaceae; genus Ciceribacter; species Ciceribacter thiooxidans. Next base: position 3,634,703 of record NZ_CP059896.1, on the reverse strand, counting down.
ATCAGAGGCGCCATGCAGTTCGGAAGGATGGTCCGGAACATGAGCCTCAACGGGCTGGCGCCTGCCAAGCGGGATGCGGTGACGTAGTCGCGGCCTTTCTCGCTCATGACCGCCGCGCGCGTAAGGCGCACGAAGTGCGGCTGCAAGACGAGCGCGATGGCAATCATCCCGTTGGTCAGGCCCGGCCCCAGGATCGCGACCAGCACGAGCGCGAGCAGAAGCGAGGGGAAGGCGAGAATGATGTCCATCAGGCGCATGATGATGGTGTCGACCCAACCGCGGTAATAGCCTGCGAAGACCCCGATCAGCACACCAGAAGACAGCGACAGGGTGGTCACGAAAACGCCGATGAACAGCGAATACTGTGCGCCGTAGAGAAGACGGGAAAGAATGTCGCGACCGACAGGATCGGTGCCGAGCAGATAGCCGCCGCGGCCGCCGTCGATCCAGGCAGGGGGGAGAAGCACCGCGTCGCGGTACTGTTCAAAAGGAGAATGCGGTGCGATGAACGGCGCAAAGACTGCGACGATCACCAGTAGGAGAAAGACGAAGAGCCCGATGACGGCGCCGCGGTTTTCAGAAAAGTAGAACCAGAACTCCTTGAGCATCTTCCGCCGCAAAGCTGCGGTCGAGAGGACCTCTGGAGAGTTGTCGATATCGTTGATGGTATCGGCCATGGGATTTTCTCCTTCTAGTGCCGGATACGAGGGTTGATCAGGCCGTAAAGCAGATCAACAATGAGATTGACGACCATGATGATGGCCGCGATCAGCAGTAGTCCGCCCTGGATGACCGGGTAGTCACGGCGGAAGACGGAATCGACCATCCATTTGCCGATCCCCGGCCAGGAGAAGATCGTCTCCGTGAGGATCGCTCCCGCGAGCATGACGCCGATCTGCAGGCCGATCGTCGTAATGACCGGGATCATGGCGTTTCGCAGCGCGTGGACACCGATCACCCTGAACGGCGAAAGACCCTTTGCACGGGCGGTACGCACGTAGTCTTCGGAGAGCACCTCCAGCATCGCCGAGCGCGTCTGCCGCGCGATCACCGCAAGCGGTATCGTCGCGAGCACGATCGACGGCAACACAAGATGACTGAGCGCGGAAAAGAATGCGCCTTTCTGATCTGACAGAAGGGAGTCGATCAGCATGAAGCCGGTAACAGGCGGGAAGAAATACATCAGCGAGATGCGTCCCGACACGGGTGTCCATTGCAGGATACCCGAAAACAGGATGATCAGCAGCAGTCCCCACCAGAAGATCGGCATCGAGTAGCCGACAAGCGCAACTCCCATGAGAGCCTGGTCGAAGAATGAGCCCCGTTTGATTGCCGCAAAGACGCCCGCCGGAATACCGAGGAGGACGGCGATGACGATCGCACACAATGACAGCTCGACCGTGGCGGGGAAGAGAGAGAGGAACTGCTCGAGGATCGGCGTCTTCGAAACGATAGAAGTACCGAAATCGCCGGTAACGATCCCGCCGAGATAGTCGAAATACTGCACGACGAGCGGCCTATCCAGACCGAGGTGAGCACTGATTTCGGCGTGACGCTCCGGCGACATCACGCGCTCACCGGACAGCAGCGCAACGGGATCGCCCGGCAGCATCCGGATGAACGAGAAGGCGATGATCGAAACCCCGATAAATGTCGGGATCAACACGGCGAGGCGCCGCAAAAGGAAGCTGAACATAGGGAACCTGTCGCTGTTTCTGCGGAAGATCTGATTGACGGATATGCATCCGGAACGGCCAGACCTCAGCCGCTAAGCATGACGTGCTTCAATTGGGTGCTCTATTAGTACGAATGCCGCGGGAGGCGCAACGCATCCCGCGGCAAAAGTTCTAATATACGTCGTTACTCGGCGATATCGACGTTCTCGAAGGTGAAATCACCAAGCGGGCTCTGCACGAAGCCGCTGACTTCCTTGCGCATCGGCACGACCGACAGCGAGTGGTCGAGCGTCGCCCACGGCGCTTCGCGCTTGAAGACGACCTGAGCCTCCTCATAGAGCTTAGTGCGCTCGGCCTGGTCGGAAGTGATCTTCGCCTTCTTCACAAGCTCGTCGAACTCCTTGTTGCACCACTGGGCACGGTTGTTGCCACCGACGGCGTCGCAGCCGAGCAGGGTGTCGAGGAAGTTGTCCGGATCGCCATTGTCACCGGTCCAGCCGAGCATGACGGCGCCGTCACGATCCTTCGCCTTGGAGCGGTCGAGATACTCGGCCCATTCGTAGGACACGATTTCGGCCTTTACCCCTATCTTGGCGAAGTCGTCCTGGATGATTTCGGCAGCACGACGGGCATTCAGCATGTAGGGACGCGAAACCGGCATGGCCCAGAGCTTCATCGACAGATCCTTGACGCCGGCTTCTTCGAGCATCTTCTTCGCAGCGTCGAGATCATACGTGTCGTCCTCAACCTTGTCGTTGTAGGACCACATGGTCGGCGGGATCGGGTTCTTCGCCGGCGTTGCCATGCCCTGGAAGATGGCGTCGACGATCGCCTGCTTGTTGATCGCCTTGTTGAGTGCCTTGCGAACCTCGACCTTGTCGAAGGGCGCCTGGGTCGTGTTGTAGGCGAGGTAGGCGACGTTGAGGCCTTCCTGTTCCATAACCGTGAGGGCCGGATCGGACTTCATGGTTTCGACATCAGCGGCATTCGGATAGGGCATCAGGTGGCATTCGCCGGCCTTCAGCTTCTGATAGCGCACCGCTGCATCCGTCGTGATCGCGAAGACGAGGTCGTCGATCTTCGGCGCACCACCCCAGTAGTCGGCATTCTTCTTGTAACGGATGACGGCGTCCTGCTGGTATCCGACGAAGACGAACGGTCCGGTTCCGACCGGCATCTGGTTCAGCTGTTCCTTCTTGCCGGCTGCGTCGAGGCTGTCGGCATATTCCTTCGAAACGATCGAGGCGAAAGGCATTGCGAGATTGGCGAGGAACGGCGCTTCCGGGCGGTTGAGGACGAATTTGACGGTCAGGTCGTCGACCTTCTCCACCGACTTGATCAGGTCCGGGAAGCCCATCCCTGCCGCATATTCCCATGCAGCACCGGCGACATACTGGTTCCACGGATTGCTCTTGTTGATCTGGCGATCGATTGAAAAGACGACATCGTCAGCGTTCAGGGTGCGGGTCGGCGTAAAGAAGTCCGTGGTATGGAACTTGATGTCCTTGCGCAGCTTGAAGACGTATTCCTTCCCGTCGTCGGAGACGGTCCAGCTCTCGGCGAGACCAGGAACCGGCTTCGTCGTGCCGGGCTCGAATTCGAGCAGTCGGCTGTAGACAGGGTGCGCGGACGCATCGAAGGTCGTGCCGGCCGTGTAAAGGCCGGGATCGAAGCCCTCCGGCGAGCCTTCGGAGCAATAGACGAAAGTCTTGGCGCTCGCAGCGCTGGCGAAGAAAGTCGCCGAAAGCAGTGCAGCAGCGATACCCAGTTTATACTTCATAGTGTGTCTCCCAATTGAAGAGGGCCGGACCGCCGGCCTGGGTTGTTTCAACGGCTCGCGGTTCCGGCCGAAGGTTGGCCGCATTCTCCGAACTCTCTACACACACGCGTTCGCCACCTCGCCACGAGAAAACCCGAGGCGGTCTCTTTCACGATCGAAGCAAAACCGTTGGTCGGCTGCTTTGATCGAAGAAACTGAGAGGGGGAGAATTTTGTTCGGGTCGAGCCGATCGTCATTCGTGTTTTCTTGAATTGGCACGATTTTAGTATTTTTCTACCACCAAAGCGGTATGGGGCGCAGCATAACGATTACAAACCACTTGTCGAGCCAGTGACACGAACTTGCCCTAAAAATGTGTAGGAAACGGCGAATGAGGCGTTTCTCGGCGATTTTGAGGTCGTTTTTTGGACGAGACCGCCCGTTACAGGCCCAAAACTCGCTGGTGTCATAGAGCTGGCCTTCCCGATGTGGGTGTCCTAAGTCGTGTACCGGGAGATCGGAATGTACACGCTCGAAAGCACACAAACGTTTGAACAGGAAATCAAGAGAAGCCGGTTTCAGGCGGTCTCCGGTCCGGTCGCCACAGAAGCGGCGGCGAGGGACTTCATCGAAACCTATTCAGAACTCTCCGCCGGGCATAACTGCTGGGCGTGGCGTATCGGCTCGAGATACCGGTTCAGCGACGACGGTGAGCCGAGCGGAACGGCTGGAAAGCCGATTCTGCAAGCGATTGACGGACAGTCGCTGGACAATGTGGCTGTTGTCGTCAGTCGATGGTTCGGCGGCGTCCTGCTCGGCAGCGGCGGCTTGGTCCGTGCATATGGAGGGACTGCCGCGGCCTGCCTTCGCGCTGCGCCGAAAAGCCTCGTCATTCCTCGGGTGCCTGCGCAGGTGAAGGTCGGCTTTGCCGATCTGGCGATCGTCAAGGCGCGCTTGCTTGCCGTGCCGGACCTCAGGATTGAAGAGGAAGTCTTCACCGAAGAAGGTGCCGAGCTTGCGCTCGCACTTCCTGAACTTGAAACCGCAGCGGTCCGCAGACTGGTTTCCGACGTGACAAGCGGCCGCTCGATCCTTCTCGTTTCGATCTAGATCGTCGCGGCCGCCACGACACGGCTATTGCAGCAGTCGGGACATGCCCTCACTCATGTGCCCCTCGCCTCCGACAACCGCTGCTTCTTCCGCCGAAAGCGGATCGCTCAGTCCGGTCGCAACCACCGAAACCCTGAACTTTCCGGCAAGGCTCTGGTCGAAAATAGCGCCCACGACGATATTGGCGTCGTGGTAGACCTCGTCGCGAATGCGCGTAGCGGCCTCATCCACTTCGAACAGGGTCATGTCCGTTCCGCCGGAGATCGAGATCAGCACGCCGCGGGCGCCCTTCATCGAGACTTCATCGAGCAACGGGTTCGATATTGCCGCCTCCGCCGCCTTCATCGCGCGAGCCTCCCCGGAGGCCTCACCCGTTCCCATCATGGCGCGCCCCATGTCGCGCATCACCGTCTTGACGTCGGCGAAATCGAGATTGATCAGACCCTCTTTGACGATCAGGTCTGTGATACATCCCACACCGGAATAGAGCACCCGGTCAGCCATCGAGAAGGCGTCTGCAAAGGTCGTCTTGGCGTCTGCGACGCGGAAGAGATTCTGATTGGGAATGACGATGACCGTATCGGTGCTTTCCCTCAGGCGTTCGATGCCCTCCTCCGCAGCCTGCATGCGGCGCCGGCCCTCGAACGTGAAGGGCTTGGTGACCACCCCGACCGTTAGAATACCCGCCCGACGTGCCGCTTCCGCGATCACAGGTGCCGCACCGGTTCCGGTACCGCCGCCCATACCCGCCGTAACGAAGCACATATGCGTGCCGGCGAGGTGATCCATGATCTCATCGATCGACTCCTCGGCTGCCGCCCGACCGACATCGGGCAAGGAACCGGCTCCGAGCCCCTGGGTCACGGTCGCACCCAGCTGGATGATCCGCGCGGCCTTGGACATCGTCAAAGCCTGGGCGTCCGTATTGGCGACGATGAATTCCGCGCCCTCCAGCCCCTCGGCGATCATGTTGTTGACTGCGTTGCCGCCGCCGCCGCCGATACCGATGACCGCAATCTTGGGCCGCATTTCGGTGATCTCCGGTTTCGTGTTGTCCGTCATGCTCGTCTCCCGGAGCCGTTGAAGCCGCTCAGCGCTCGGCGCAGGCGGCTGGATTTGGTACTGGCCGGCCTCCGGCCGGCACGATGCGAATCATCGCGCAAAGTCTAGCATCCGAAAAACGGCATGATGCAGGCAAAGCTGAATGTCCATGGCATTCGACGAACCAACGCGATCTGCGGACAGGGTTGGACCACAATGGCAGAAGGCGATATTGAAAAGTCAGCCCACCGGATTTAGTGCAGCGTTTCGCCTTCCGCCTCGTCCCGCAGGATGCGGAATGCATCGTACAGCGCGTCCACGAGGATATCGGTCAGCTCATCACCCCTGTTTTCGGCGATGAGGATTTGTACGTCGCGGTCCTGGCGATGGTAGAAGTGATCGGCTTCGTTCGACATATCATTGTCCCCTTGAGGCCGGACGACATCCCGGCTGATCCTTCATCTGTAAGAGAATTCGCTTGCGCAAAGCTTGAGCCCGGCGGAGAGCTGCAAATCTGGCGGCGCTTCGAATGGCGCTGACGGGCACGAATCACCGACCACTGGTATGGAAGGCCTATGAGGCGCCGGGATGACGGAAACTGCAACGAGCTGGAGGAAACAGACGGAAGTCGTTTGCTGAGGATCACGAGCCTCCACGGTACCCTCCCCAAAGTGAGCCAGAAACCGACAACACTCTGCCGTACGCGAGAACAGAACCGGAGACACACATGACCAACGCCTTCGCAACCTATCCCAGCCTTGCCGGCAAGACGGCTCTTGTGACCGGCGGCGCCTCTGGCATCGGCGCCGAAATCGTTCGCGCTTTCGCAGCACAGGGGTGCCGCGTCGGTTTCATCGATCTCGACGCGCAAGCCAGCGCCAGGTTGGCGTCAGAAGCGGGACAGATCGACTACGAGATTTGTGACTTGAGGGACGTCACCGCACTCAAGGTCGCCTGCGCCGCGCTCCGCCGGCGTCTTGGTCCGGCATCAGCTCTCGTCAACAATGCGGCACGCGACGACCGGCATGGATGGCGCGATCTCTCGCCCGAATACTGGGATGACCGGATGAATACCAATCTGCGGCATCAGTTCTTTGCCATTCAGGCGGTCGCCCCGGACATGATCGAACTTGGCGGCGGCTCGATCATCAACCTGGGTTCCAACAGCTGGTGGGAAGCGGCAGACGGATTTCCGGCCTATGCGACGGCCAAAGCCGCAGTGCACGGATTGACTCGCACGATGGCCCGCGAGCTCGGCCAATATCGCATCCGCGTCAATGCCGTCGTCCCCGGCTGGATCATGACCGACCGGCAGAAGGAGCTGTGGGCAACGCCGGAAAAGCTTGAGGCGCATCGCCGCCGCCAGTGCCTTCCGGATTTGATAGACCCAGTCTATGTCGCGCGCATGGTTCTCTTTCTCGCCTCCGACGATGCGCGCATGTGCACCGCCGGCAGCTACATGGTCGAAGCTGGCTCCATTTGAGAGGCCGCCAAGCGATCATGCTCCCGCGTCGTGACATCTGTCGGCGCCGGCGACCGTGACCGTGAATTCCGGCTGCCCCTTGATGGTGTTGCTCACGGTGCAGATTTCGCCCTCGGCAAGACGAGCGATTTCGTCTCTCGTCGCTTTATCGAAGTCGCCGGCTATTTCGAATTCGATGTCGAACCGCGCAAGGCGGGAAGGTTCGTCCGGCGCCTTTGAGCCCGTGACACGCACAGTGACGCTCGTGAGGCGATGCAGCATACCGAGCCTGCTCGCCGCAATGCGGGCGCTCATCGCCAGGCATGCCGACAGTGAAGCGTAGAGTAGGTCCAGCGGATTGAAGCCCGCCTCTGCGGCTCCGGTCCTGACATCGATCACACCACCCGTCTCCGACACGACATGCGGAAAGCCGGTGCGCCCCATGGTGGCAATCGCGCCCGTCGGCCGTATCTTGGTCGTCGCTGCACTGTTCATGCCGTTACGTCCTCACCTCGTGGGTCGTGAGAAGGTCTATATCAGGCGTCCGAGCCACAAGGCATCGTTTCCGTCTTGCGGCGCTTGCAGCTCTGCAAATCCCGCGCGTGTCCAGAAGCGGGCACCTCTGATATTTGCAGGACTGACACCGACGTGTGCCGCGCGCACGCCGCACGACGCCGCCGCGACGATCCAGCGGTCCAAAAGCGCAAATCCGACGCCTTGCCCCTGCAGCCTTGGCAGAACGTTCATGTGCAGGTGTGCAGGATAGCTTCCGCACACGACGGCGGGATCTGCCTTCGGGTGATGGAGGAGATGAGCCAGACACTGGTCAGGAGTCCAAGCAGAGCGACGGGACACGTCTGGGTCGACATATCTTCGCCGTAAAGAAGGCCACCACGCCTGTTCCAGACGCCTCTCCCACGACCGGGCATCTTCGGTGCCGACGACGTAGCCAGCAACACCCTCCTCATCAGCAACAACGAATGCGAGATGCGGCGCCAACAGCACGTAGGGCGCCGCGTAGATATGGCCGATCAACCGGGGATCAGAATAGAGGCCCGATGCGTCACGGCCAGAATCGCCGGTGACGAGACAAATGCCGTAGACCGCATCGAGATCGTCCTCGTGGGCTGGACGGATGATCACCGGGACCTCTCTCCAAGGAAGCGACGTCAGAAGAGCGTCAGACGCTAGATTACCTTCCGCCGCACCTCAAGGAGGATTTCGATGCGAGGCCGTTCCGCCTGCGACATCCAACCTGTTCGCTAACAAAGGCGGTGGCGATCCTCACCGCTGCTTCGTTCAACCGGCCGGCGTCAACGTGACGGAGGTGCCGGTCGCTGCAAGATTGAGCCCGAGTTGTCCGGTCAGGCTGATCGTTTGCAGATGAATGGACCCGGACGTGCCGCCGACGAGAATGTTCGCTCCGATACCCGCGCCGACAGTCGCCTCGGCTGTGGCTCCCTGGTAGAGACCGCCGAGTGAGCCAAGGTGATATCCGGCTGTGGGGGCAAAGACCGCCCAGACCAGCCGGCTGCGTGTCGTGAAGCCGACGTCGATGCCCATCTTGCGCACCACGCCGACGTAACGGTCGAGCGGCTCACTCCCGATCGCGGACGTGAAGACGCATTCCACGTCCTTGGCGGAGCCCAGCACGTAGCCGACGCCCCCGCCGATGCTGCAGTCAAGATAGCCGATCCGGACGCCGCCGGCCGGCCCGTTGTCACGAAATGTCGGCGCGGGCTCGGATCGCACGATCGCATCCGCCGAAATCGCGGAACCCGCGCTCATCGCAACCGGCAAGGCGGCGAGTGCCGCGGCAAGAATCTTCTGCATCCCTGTCACTCCTATTGATAGCTTCGATGCCCCTTGGGTGGGTCCCAGGCCGAAGCAGCCGAACAGTGTTGGGAAATGCCTATGGCGAAAGAATGATCCTCTACGCCGCCGCACGGCGATACACGAAATAGTGAGGCTGGGACGCAATCCTCCGGCCGGACGTATCTGGTCAAATGCGTAGGCCCGGCGCCTCCTGTCCAGTGCGTTCGACGTATTCGGCATACCCCCCGCCGTATTGGTGGATGCCGTCCGGTGTGAGTTCCAGCACACGATTGGAAAGGGCCGACAGGAACCGGCGATCGTGGGAGACGAACAGCATTGTACCCTCGTAAGCCGAGAGTGCCTTGATCAGCATCTCCTTCGTATCGAGATCGAGGTGGTTGGTCGGCTCGTCGAGAACAAGGAGATTCGGCGGGTCGAACAGCATAGCCGCCATCACCAGCCGGGCCTTCTCGCCGCCCGAAAGTATGCGGCACCGCTTCTCGACGTCATCGCCCGAAAAACCGAAACAGCCCGCGAGCGCCCGAAGCGGCGCTTGCCCGGCCTTAGGAAAACGCTCCGCCAGCCATTGCAGTATGGTGCTGTCGCCGACGAGCAGATCCATGGCATGCTGGGCGAAATAGCCGAGCTTGACGCCGGCGCCGAGCGAGACATTCCCCTTGTCCGGCTCGGCAGAGCCGGCGACCAGCTTGAGTAACGTCGACTTGCCGGCGCCGTTGATGCCCATGATGCACCAGCGTTCACGCCGCCGCACCATGAAGTCGAGGCCGTCATATATCGTCCGGCTGCCGTAGGCCTTGTGGACGTTCTTGAGATTGATCACGTCTTCGCCGGAACGCGGTGCGGGCAGAAATTCGAAGGCGACCGTCTGACGCCGACGAGGGGGTTCGACGCGGTCGATCTTTTCGAGCTTTTTCACTCGGCTCTGAACCTGTGAGGCATGAGAGGCGCGGGCCTTGAAACGCTCGATGAACTTGATCTCCTTCGCCAGCATCGCCTGCTGACGCTCGAACTGCGCCTGCTGTTGCTTCTCGTTCAGCGCTCGCTGTTCTTCATAGAAGCCGTAATCGCCGGCATAGGTCGTCAGCGCGCCGCCATCGATCTCGATGATCTTGTTAACGATCCGGTTCATGAATTCCCGGTCATGGGATGTCATCAACAGCGCACCGTCATAGCTTTTCAGGAATTCCTCCAGCCAGATGAGGCTTTCGAGATCGAGATGGTTGCTCGGCTCGTCGAGCAGCATGACGTCCGGGCGCATCAAAAGGATACGGGCAAGCGCCACACGCATCTTCCAGCCGCCCGACAGATTGGCGACGTCGCCATCCATCATCTCCTGGCTGAAGCTCAGTCCCGCCAGAACCTCGCGGGCGCGCCCCTCCAGCGCATAACCATCGAGTTCCTCGTAGCGCGCCTGCACCTCGCCATAGCGCTCAATGATCGCGTCCATTTCATCCATGCGGTCCGGATCCGACATCGCGGCTTCCAGCAGGCGAAGCTCCGCCGCCACGACGCTGACCGGTCCCGCGCCATCCATCACCTCGGCTACGGCCGATCGTCCTGTCATCTCGCCGACATCCTGGTCGAAATAGCCGATCGTGACACCCTTCTCGACGGAGACCTGCCCCTCGTCGGGCAGCTCCTCGCCGGTAATCATTCGAAAGAGCGTCGTCTTCCCCGCTCCGTTCGGTCCGACGAGACCGATCTTCTCGCCGCGGTTCAGCGCTGCCGAGGCTTCGATATAGAGAATGCGGTGACTGTTGGACTTGCTAATATTGTCGATACGGATCATGGGAAAGACGGCCTCATTGTGTGGGCAGCGCTATGCCACGCGCTCGCGCCACTGTCACCCAGGGATCCGCGCCTTATCGCCTCCCGGCAGAGAAAGCGGAGCGGATCAGCGACCACGATGCGTGCGTTGACATTATAGCGCGGCGTTAGGCATGCCTGCGATAACCAGCCGAGAATGGGACCTACTTTTGGGAAACCGGATTACCAAGGGCTTGCAGACTGGCGGAGAGGGTGGGATTCGAACCCACGATACGGTTGCCCGTATGCCGCATTTCGAGTGCGGTGCTTTCGACCACTCAGCCACCTCTCCGGTCACATTGGTCGGCGCGATTTGTGCGCGGGCTGTCTCATAGCGACGAAAGCTCGGGCTGACAAGGGTGAATATCAAATCGCCCAGTGCTTTTGTCTTGACAGCCTTTTGCGCCTCACGTATGCGAACCGTGAATTAGGTATGGGCTAACTGTGCCTTGATTTCTCTAGCCCTTTGGGCAGAGTTCGCCGGCAGGCACGAACGGCTCTTCCTGAGCCGAACGAGCCCGCTCCATCCGACTGGCAAAAAGACGGCCGTCCCGTAGGGCAGAGCCGGAACGAACATGAAAGGATAAAAAATGTTCGCAGTCATCAAGACCGGCGGTAAACAGTACCGCGTTGCAGCCAATGACGTGCTGACCATCGAAAAGCTGGAAGCCGCCGCTGGCGACAAGATCGAATTCACCGAAGTCCTCGTGATCGGCGAAGGCGCCGACGCCAAGATCGGTGCTCCCTTCGTGAAGGGCGCCAGCGTCAAGGCGGAAGTTGTCGAGCAGAACCGCGGCAAGAAGGTCATCGCCTTCAAGAAGCGCCGTCGCCAGAACTCCAAGCGTTCGCGCGGCCATCGCCAGCATCACACGGTCGTCCGCATCACGGACATCGTTGCGGCTTAACGGTTCACGGGTACTTAGGTTAAAGGAGAAGTCCAATGGCACACAAAAAAGCTGGCGGTTCCTCGCGCAACGGTCGCGATTCTGAATCCAAGCGCCTTGGCGTGAAGAAGTTCGGCGGCGAAGTCGTCATTCCTGGCAACATTATCGTTCGTCAGCGCGGTACGCAGTGGCATCCCGGCGCCAACGTCGGCATGGGCAAGGACCATACCATCTTTGCACTCGCCGCCGGTAATGTCGCCTACCGTACCAAGGCCAATGGCCGCGTGTACGTGTCGGTGATGCCGAAAACGGCAGAAGCAGCGGAATAAGCCGGTAACGCTCTAAAACAGCCGGCGTCGCATCGACCCGGCTGGACTTAGCAGGTTCAGAAAAAGCCAAAAAGGGGAGATGGGGCGCCACCCAACTCCCCTTTTCTTTTGCGCTTTTTAAACTCCAAGGAGGACTGAACCATGCAAAGTGAGTTTTTAAGGGACGACCAGTACCGGTCGCCCAAGGATCGGCTGAGGCCGGAGCGGTTAAGGAGCGATTGCCCTGTCCTGTTGTCTCAGCGGCTCGTCATGCGCGCGCCCCACGAAGAAGACATCGACGCCCTTTCCCATCTCGCCAACAACGCCGCCGTCGCGACCATGGTGTCGCGGATGCCTCATCCCTATACGGCAAAAGACGCCGCCGACTTCGTGCGACGCTCCAATCTCGGCGAGATCGGCAAGTGCGTCTACGCGATTACGAAGACGGAGAACGGTGCCTTCCTCGGTTGCTGCGGACTGGAGCCGCATCAGGATGACCCCGAGACGCTAGAGATCGGCTACTGGCTCGGCCAGCCGTACTGGAATCAGGGCTATGCCACCGAAGCGGCACATGCGCTCATAGACATGGCCTTCCGAACCCGGGAAATCCGTTTCATCGACGCTCGCTGCCGCGTGACGAACATCGCGTCCCGGCGCGTGATCCAGAAGTGCGGGTTTCAGTTCCAGGGATCCGGAATGGTCGGCAGTCTTGCGCTCGGCGGCATGGTGCCGGTCGAGTGGTACCGGCTGGATCGGAAGACCTGGATGTCTCTGAAGAGCTGGGGAGAAATGCGATGAACGCGCTGCTCCCCAGAGAAGTGTCCTCGCTTCCCGGCCCCTGCCCGGTCGTTCGTACCGGGCAGTTGGTGCTGCGCCCGCACAAGATGAGCGATGCCCCCGCGATTGCCGATTCTCTTGGCGATTTTCAAGTCGCGCGGATGCTGGCGCGGGTTCCCGTGCCGTTCGACCTGCAGGACGCCACCGATTGGCTGAACCGCACCGGAGCCATTACGACACCCGACTGGTCATTTGCCATCACCACGGGCGACGATGTGCATATCGGGGCGGTTGCCATCGAGCTTAGAAATGGGCGATGGCACCTCGGCTACTGGCTGAACCGTTACTTCTGGGGAAGAGGCATCATGAGCGAGGCGGTCGCGGCCGGGATTGATCGTTTCTATCGGCGCATGCCCGAGGCGATCATCCATTCCGGCGCGTTCGCGGACAACACGGCATCGCTCAAAATTCAGCAGAAGGTCGGCTTCTCGATCATGCGGAGCGGAGATGTGTACAGTCGTGCCCGCGGAGCGATGGTGTCTCATATCGAAACCAGGCTCGCTCCCATGGATTTCCGCCGACCACGGCGCCCTTAAAGCAATCAGAACGAGGTTGCCGGCGACATCTGCCGCCGGCAACCGTTGATCCCGGGCCGCAGGGACGTTGACAAACGAAGTGTTGTAAGTCGCGAACTTCGCGATACTCTTTGACCTCTGGACAAACGGCCTATATCGATGGCGCAAAAATCCGCCCACTCTGACAGTTGATCCATGGCAGTGCGATGAAATTTCTCGACGAAACAAAAGTCTACATTCGGTCCGGCGACGGTGGTGCCGGCAGCGTTTCATTCCGGCGCGAGAAATTCATCGAATTCGGCGGCCCCGACGGCGGCGACGGCGGACGTGGCGGCGATGTCTGGGTCGAAGCCGTCAACGGCCTCAACACGCTGATCGACTTCCGCTACCAGCAACATTTCAAGGCGAAGACCGGGCAGCACGGCATGGGCCGCAACCGCACCGGCGCCAACGGCGGCGACGTCACCTTGAAGGTTCCCGTCGGCACGCAGATCTTCGAGGAAGACAACGAGACGCTGATCGTCGACATTGTGCGAGAAGGTCAGCGCTTTCGGCTGGCCGCCGGCGGCAATGGCGGGTTCGGCAACGCGCATTTCAAGTCGTCGACCAACCAGGCGCCCAACTGGGCCAATCCAGGCCTCGAGGGCGAAGAAAAGACTATCTGGCTGCGGCTGAAGCTCATCGCCGACGTAGGCCTTGTCGGACTTCCAAATGCCGGAAAGTCCACATTCCTGGCAACTTGTACCCGTGCGCGGCCGAAGATCGCCAACTATCCGTTCACGACACTTCATCCGAACCTCGGTGTGGCAACCGTTGACGGGCGGGAATTCGTCCTCGCCGACATTCCGGGCCTGATCGAGGGAGCGCATGAGGGTGTCGGCATCGGCGACCGTTTCCTCGGGCATGTCGAGCGAACCCGTGTGCTCCTGCACCTCGTTTCGGCGCAGGAGGAAAATGTCGGCAAGGCATACAAGACGGTCAAGCACGAGCTCGAGGCCTATGGTGGGGGTCTCGTCGAGAAGCCCGAGATTGTAGCGCTCTCGCAAATCGACGTGCTGGACGATTCCGAGCTGAAGAAGAAGGCGGCGGCGCTCAAACGCGCATCCGGCAAGACGCCTTTGCTGCTATCGGCTGTGACCGGCAAAGGAATGACCGAGGCGCTACGCGCGCTGAGAGATGTCGTCGCGGGCGATGGCAACTCCGAAACGGACATCCCCGAACGTCCCTACAAGAAGCGCAAACACGAGGGGCTAGCCGAGGACGACGATCAATGACGACCGGCGAAAGATCCCTGTCGCAGTACCATCGCATCGTCATCAAGATTGGCTCCGCTTTGCTCGTCGATCGCAAGAGCGGCCTAAAATCCTCGTGGCTGAACGCGATTTGCCAGGATATCGCTGACCTGAAGGCGAAGGGTCTTGACGTACTCGTCGTCTCTTCCGGCGCCATTGCACTCGGCCGAACCGTTCTCGACCTGCCGTCCGGCGCGTTGAAGCTTGAGGAGAGCCAGGCAGCCGCAGCGGTGGGACAGATTTCTCTCGCACGCGCTTGGTCGGAGAGCCTGTCACGATCCTCAATCGTGGCCGGCCAGATCCTGTTGACGCTCGGTGACACGGAGGAACGGCGGCGTTATCTCAACGCCCGCGCCACTATCAACCAGCTCTTGAAGATCGGCGCAGTCCCGATCATCAACGAGAACGACACGGTTGCAACCACCGAGATCCGCTATGGCGACAACGACCGGCTGGCCGCTCGCGTCGCCACCATGGCTGGAGCCGATCTTCTGATTCTGCTCTCCGATATTGATGGCCTTTATACCGCGCCGCCCCATCTCGACGCGAACGCGCGCTTTCTCGAAACGGTTGCGGATATAACTCCGGAGATCGAGGCAATGGCGGGAGGCGCCGCCTCGGAGCTTTCACGCGGCGGAATGCGCACCAAGATCGATGCCGGAAAGATCGCCACTGCCGCGGGCTGCGCGATGATCATCGCGTCCGGCACGACGGACAATCCGATCCGCGCGATCGTTGAGGGTGCGCGTCATTCCTGGTTCGCCCCCTCACCAGCGCCGGTGACGGCGCGCAAGACCTGGATCGCCGGACATCTTCAAGCTGCGGGCGAGCTGCACGTCGATGCGGGCGCGCAGACGGCGCTTCGCGCCGGTAAGAGCCTTCTGCCGGCAGGCGTAAAAAAGATCGTCGGCCAGTTCAGCCGTGGCGACACAGTAAGCGTCATCGGAGAACAGGGCCGGGAGATCGCTCGCGGACTGGTATCTTACGATGCCGATGAGGCTCGCAGGATCACGGGCAGAAAGTCCGGCGAGATCGAGGAGATTCTCGGCTATGCCGGTCGCGCCGCCATGATTCACCGGGACGACCTGGTGATCACCGGCGTAACGCGCAAGAAGGTCGAAGGCTCCATGGAGAACAAGGATAAGGCCAATGCTTGACGCAGTTGCCACGTCTGACGATGTTCAAGCGCTGATGCTCGATATCGGCTCTCGCGCCAAAGCGGCAGCCCGGCCGCTTGCGATCGCGACGACAGAACAGAAGAACCGTGCATTGCACGCCATGGCACAGGCGATCCTCGACAGCACGGACGTGATACTTGCGGCCAATGCTGTTGACGTTGAGAACGGGAGGGCTTCAGGCCTGACGGGTTCCTTCATGGATCGCCTGACGCTCGATCCAGGCCGGGTTGCGGCCATTGCGCGCGGAATTCGCGACATCGCAGAGCTGAAAGATCCCGTCGGCGAAGTTATTGCCGCCTGGGAGCGTCCGAACGGCCTCAAGATAGAGCGTGTGCGCACGCCACTCGGCATAATCGGCGTAATTTACGAAAGCCGTCCAAACGTCACTGCCGACGCCGGCGCGCTCTGCCTGAAGGCAGGCAACGCGGTCATCCTGCGCGGCGGATCGGATTCGGTTCATTCCTCACGTGCGATCCATGCCTGCCTTGTGAAGGGTCTCGAAAAGGCGGACCTGCCTACCGACGCCATCCAGCTCGTTCCCGTAACGGATCGTGCCGCGGTCGGCGCCATGCTGACCGGCCTCGGCGGTGCGATCGACGTGATCGTGCCGCGGGGCGGCAAGAGCCTCGTGGCGCGCGTCCAGTCGGAAGCCCGCGTACCCGTCTTCGCGCACCTAGAGGGCCTCTGCCATGTTTACGTCGACCGCTCCGCTGACCTTGAGATGGCCAAAAAGGTCGTGCTCAACTCGAAGATGCGGCGCACCGGCATCTGCGGAGCGGCGGAAACCCTTCTGATTGATCGAGCCGCCGTGGGGACTCACCTTGCGCCCATTTTGGAAGCGCTGGCGCAGGCCGGCTGCGAGCTTCGCGCCTCGCCCGAGGTGCAGGCGGTCTTTCCCGAAGCCAAATCTGCCACGGAAGAGGATTGGCGGACGGAATATCTCGACGCCGTGATCGCTGTCACGCTGGTCGATGGAGTGGACGGTGCCATCGGTCACATCGCGAAGTATTCGTCCAATCATACGGAAGCCATTCTTGCTGAAGATCTAACGGCTGTTGAACGGTTCTTTAACGAAGTTGATTCGGCGATCCTCCTGCATAACGCCTCTACCCAGTTCGCCGATGGCGGCGAGTTCGGGATGGGGGCGGAGATCGGGATTGCCACCGGAAAGATGCACGCCCGAGGTCCCGTCGGCGTGGAACAGCTGACATCGTTCAAGTACCGGGTTCACGGCGCCGGCCAGGTCAGGCCCTGACGTGCGAGAAGAGGCGATCGCCCACCGCTACCGGTTCATGCCGCACGTGGAGCCCGGCATGGTCATCGGACTGTTCGGCGGATCGTTCAATCCCCCGCATGAAGGACATCTTCTGGTCGCGGAGATCGCGCTTCGGCGCCTCGGCCTGCACCAATTGTGGTGGATCGTCACCCCCGGCAATCCTCTGAAGAATCGCACTGCGCTCCCTCCGTTGAGCCATCGGCTGGAACTTTGCGAGGCATTGGTGCGGGATCCGCGCATTAAAGTCACCGCGTTCGAGCAGACGCTCGGAACCAGCTACACGGCGGAGACGCTGGCTTTCGTGAAGCGCCGCAACCCACAAGTGAATTTCGTCTGGATCATGGGCGCGGACAATCTGAAGAGCTTTCACCGCTGGCAGCATTGGCGGAGAATTGCAACGACCTTCCCGATCGCCATCATCGATCGGCCGGGCGCGACGCTTTCCTATCTCTCATCGAAGATGGCCCGCACTTTTTCCCGGGCGCGCATCGACGAGGACGACGCGGCCGTTCTCTGGAAGAATGAGCCGCCGGCCTGGACGTTCATTCACGGGCCACGCTCTTCTCTCAGTTCCACAGCGTTACGGGAGATGACCGGGGGATAGCATTTGCAGCGCAACTCTTGAAAGATCGCGGATTTGATGCCACCTTTTGGGGGCATCTGCCGAGTCTGGCAGAAAGCAACGTGCTGTTCTTCAAAGAAAGGAAAGACTCTGACAACAGTACACACCAAGGGACGCACACCGGTTGTCGTCCCAAAGAGCACGGAACGTGGCGCATTTGCCGTGGCCCGCGCTCTCGAGCAGGTCCTTGCAAGTCTCGAGGACTCGAAAGCAGAAGACATCGTCACCATCAACATTGCTGGAAAGTCAGCGCTCGGCGATTACATGTTAGTCGCCTCCGGGCGTTCGACCCGCCATGTCGTCGCGATCTGCGAGCATCTCATTTCGGACCTGAAGGACGAGGGCTTCGGTAGCCCCCGCGTGGAAGGCCTCGATACGGGTGATTGGGTGCTCATCGACGCTGGTGATGTCATCGTACACGTCTTCCGTCCAGAAATCCGCGAGTTTTACAACATCGAAAAGATGTGGGCGGCTCCGGAAATGGAGGAAGGCAAGCTACACTAACAGACGGATAACACCGGTATCCGCTGTGCCGATTGAGTGGCAACTCCCAAGGTTGCCACTACTGGTCCTTGTGGCCAATCAATGGAATAGGGACATGCGTATTGGCATCTTTGCCGTCGGGCGACTGAAAGCCGGCCCGGAAAAGGAACTTGCAGCCCGTTATCTCGAACGCTTTGCCAAGGCAGGTCCCGCCACCGGGCTAGAGTTCGCCCGCACTGTCGAAATCGCTGAAAGTCGTGCGTCTAACGCAGCGACGCGCAAACGCGAGGAAGCCGCAGAGCTCATGAAGGCGATGCCGACCGGATCGATGCTGGTCGTACTCGATGAGCACGGAAAGGCACTCGACAGCGAGCAATTCGCAGATCTTCTAGGAAAGTACCGAGATCGCGGCCAGCGAGACTTGGTGATCCTGATCGGCGGCGCCGATGGCGTCGATCCTGATCTTCATGGGAAGGCCGACGCCGTTCTCAATCTCGGCCGCATGACCTGGCCGCATCAGCTCGTGCGCATCCTCATCGCCGAGCAACTCTACCGTGCGGTCACGATCCTTTCCGGTCATCCCTACCACCGGGCGTGAGCCGCTGGCTGCGGACGTGACGTCCGATTGTAGTTGCGCCTTTGCGCGCCCGGGCAAATCAGCTTATTTTCCGGACAACATCGGGAAAGCGACTTGCAGCACGAAATCCGCACACAGTCTGCCTCAACAAGTCCGGACGGAAGCCACCACATGCTTCTTCCGGCCTGTGTCGTCGCGTTGGTCCTCGGTCTGTTTCCGGCACACGGTAGCGGTCGCGCACTCGCACAGGATTCGGTCGGGAGCGGCGCTGCTTCATCCGCCGATCATGCGTCGGAAGCTGCGCCCGATCTTGCTTTGCGCCAGAAGCGGGACGAAGTCAGTCGGGAGCTCCAGGACCTTTCCCGGACCATCCATCTCTCGGAAGAGAAAGCTGCCGAACTTGAGGCTGACATCGCCGCGCTCAAGAAGGATGCAGTGGACTTGCGATCCGCGTTGATCGAATCTGCGGAACGCCGAAAGGAGCTGGAGAAAAAGATCAACGACAGCGAAGCGAAGCTCGCCGGGTTCGGCGTTCGGGAGGACGAAATCCGTCGTTCGTTCCGCGAGCGACGCGCGGTGCTGGCTGAGGTATTGGCGGCTTTGCAACGAATGGGAAGGAATCCGCCCCCTGCCCTGCTCGTCAGTCCCGAGGATGCCCTTGCCTCGGTACGAACCGCGATCCTCCTCGGCGCGGTCGTTCCCGGCATCCGCAAGGAAACGGAGGAACTGGCGACGGATCTGCAGGAGTTGGCAGATCTGAGGAAAAAGATCAGCGCAGAAAAGGAGGCGCTGGTTACGACGATGGCGAGCCGACAGGAGGAGGAGCGCCGGATGGACCTTCTCCTGAACGCAAACGAACGGCTCTCGCGCTCCCGCGCAGACGAACTTGCGACGGAACGCCAGCATTCCGAACAACTGGCAGAGAAGGCGTCCAATCTCGAACAGCTCATCACCTCTCTCGAGGGCGAGATCACGTCTGTCCGCGAGGCCGCCGAGAAGGCAAGGCAGGAGGAGGAACGTCGTCGTCTGCAAACAGAGGAACAGCGGCAAAAAGCGCGCGAGCTCGCTGAAAGCCTGCCCGACAAAAACCGTATTGCCCCGGCATATCCGTTCTCCGAACTGAAGAGCAAACTTGAGCTACCGGTAGCGGGGGAAATGCTCCGCCGTTTCGGCGATCCGGATGGGACCGGCCACACGGCAATGGGCGTGACAATTGCTGCGGCTCCGGGATCATTGGTGACGGCGCCGTCCGACGGTTGGGTCGTGTTTGCCGGCGAGTTCCGAAGCTACGGACAGATGATCATTCTGAATACGGGCGACGGCTATCATGTCGTCCTCTCCGGGATGGACGAGGTCAGTACCAGTCAAGGCAAGTTCGTCCTCTCCGGCGAGCCCATCGGAACGATGGGCGAGAAGAGACTGGCGAGCGCCACGGCATTGACGCTGGAAACCGATCGCCCGACGCTTTACATTGAATTCAGGAAAGACGGAAAACCTGTTGATTCCCGTCCCTGGTGGACTGGTCAGGACTCTGGAAAGGCACAGAATGGTACGTAGGGTTTCACTTCTTCTCGTCGGGGCGTTGATGGGCGCGACGGCGATGGGCGTCATTTACTCGGCCGGTGTTCCCGCGCAGGCCGCCGGGTCTTCCACCTACAAGGAACTGGCGATTTTCGGCGACGTTTTCGAGCGCGTCCGCGCGCAATACGTCACGCCGCCGGACGAAGAAAAACTGGTCGAAAACGCCATCAATGGCATGCTGAGCTCGCTTGATCCGCATTCGAGCTACATGAATGCCAAGGATGCCGCCGATATGCAGACCCAGACCAAGGGTGAATTCGGCGGCATCGGTATCGAAGTCACCATGGAAGATGAGCTCGTAAAGGTCATCACGCCGATCGACGACACGCCGGGCGCACGTGCCGGTATTCTGGCCGGTGATTTTATCTCCGAGATCAACGGCGAACCTGTGCGCGGTTTGAAGCTGGAAGAGGCCGTCGAAAAGATGCGGGGTGCGGTCAACACACCCATCAAGCTAACGGTCTTGCGCAAGGGCGCTGACAAGCCTCTCGAGTTCAACATTATGCGCGAGATTATCGCGGTCAAGGCCGTCAAGTCGCGCGTCGAAGGGGACGTCGGCTATCTTCGGGTGATCTCCTTTACGGAGAAGACCTATGACGACCTCGAAGCGGCGATCACAAAGATCAAGAAGGAAGTTCCGGCCGACAAACTGAAGGGCTATGTTCTGGACCTTCGGCTGAATCCGGGTGGTCTTCTGGATCAGGCGATCTACGTCTCCGACGCATTCCTCGAAAAGGGAGAAGTGGTCTCCACGCGCAGCCGAAACGCGGATGATACGCGCCGCTTCAATGCCAGCGCAGGCGACCTCACCGACGGCAAGCCGGTCATCGTACTGGTGAACGGCGGCTCTGCATCGGCTTCGGAGATCGTGGCAGGCGCGCTGCAGGATCTGAAGCGTGCCACGGTCCTCGGTACCCGGTCGTTCGGCAAGGGTTCCGTGCAAACGATCATTCCGATGGGCGAAAAAGGCGCACTGCGTCTGACGACTGCGCTCTACTACACCCCGTCAGGCAAGTCGATACAGGGCACCGGCATCCAGCCCGACATCAAGGTAGAGCAGCCCCTGCCGGAAGATCTGAAGGGTCGCGTCCGGGCGGAAGGTGAATCGGCTCTGCCTGGGCATATCCAGGGGCAGAACGAGACCGACGAAGGTTCCGGTTCGTTTGCCTATGTGCCGCCGGAAGCAAAGGACGACGTTCAGCTGAACTATGCTCTGGACCTGCTGCGCGGCAATAAGACGGACCCGTCGTTCCCGGCGGATCCTGAAAAGGCAGTCGTTGCCAAGTAAATGAGTGGGCGCCGGAGAACTCCGGCGCCCGTTTTTCTGCCGCGTGAGGGGACGGAAGAAGACATTGGGGACTGACCTGCATAAGCCGCTGGGACAGGGTGAGCGGCGCCGTCCCCGCAGGGTGATGACTTTTTCCTGGCGAGCAATCGGAAGTTTCGCGGGCGTCTCTATCGTTCTTGGTCTGTCTCTGTTTTCCGCACTGACGCCGCTGCCGCTGCGTGATTCTACGCCCAATCTGACGTCTTCCGCGGCACCCAGCCGAGAAGCAGCAGGCGAGATCACCCGGCAGGTGACGGATGGCGCCGGATTGGCTGCAACGCGACCGGCGGCCGGCGCCAATGTAGAGCGGACGGTGACCGACAATGGGACGGTTGTAACAAAGTACAGCCCGAAGGCGCGCGGTAACAGCGGACCGCTGCTGATCGACACGCCTCGCGTCGGGCAGGACCCGCGCATGGCAGGAACGCCGAACGACCACCTTCTTGAAGACAGTCCCCAAGGACGGCTACCGACAGTCGGACCCGACGGGCTGCGGCCAATTGATCAGTATGCGCGGCCATGGTCAGGAGCCAGAGGTACGCGGATCGCGATCGTCGTCGGGGGCCTGGGCCTGAGCCAAACGGGCACGCAGCGAGCCATTCGGGAGCTTCCGGGGGAAATTACGTTTGCATTTGCGGCCACGGGCAACAGTCTCCAGCGGTGGATGCAGGAGGCGCGGCGAGACGGCCACGAAATTCTGCTGCAGGTGCCGCTTGAACCCTTCGATTATCCGGGCAACGATCCGGGACCCGGCACACTTCTGACCACGGCCAAACCGGACACCAACATGGCCAATCTTCACCAGGCGATGGCGAGCATCACCAACTACACGGGGATCATGAACTATATGGGCGGCAGGTTCCTTGCGGACGCCAATGCGCTCGAACCCGTGATGCGCGATATCGGCAAGCGTGGCTTACTGTTCTTCGATGACGGATCATCCGCTCGCTCGCTTAGCGGTCAGATAGCAAAGGCGATAGGAATGCCTCAGGCTTTCGCCGATACCCAAATAGACGGCCAACTTGATCAGCAGGCGATTCTGCACCGCCTGGATGAACTGGAGCGCGTCGCGCTGCGGAAGGGAAGTGCCATCGGTGTCGGCTCGGCATTTGACGAGACGATTGACGCCGTTCGGCAGTGGAGCGAAGAAGCATCACGTCGCGGCATCGAGATCGTAGCGATCTCGGCGCTGGCGGAAAACCCTCAGCCGTGAAGGATCGACATGCCTCACATGAATGAACGGACAGTTCGAGGCGAAGACCTGCCTTATCGTCCTTGCGTCGGGGTCATGGTTCTCAACCGAGAGGGGCTCGTATGGGTCGGACGTCGCATTCCGGCGGAAAATTCGGAATTCGACGGTTCCCCGAAGCTTTGGCAGATGCCGCAGGGTGGAATTGACAACGGCGAGGATGCTCTGAGTGCCGCAGTACGGGAGCTTTACGAAGAAACCGGAATGAGATCCGTGTCTCTGTTGGCAGAGGCAGGTCGCTGGATCAACTACGACCTCCCCCCACAATTGATCGGCGTGGCGCTCAGGGGAAAGTACCGGGGCCAGACGCAGCGTTGGTTCGCCTTCCGCTTCGAGGGAGATGAGCATGAGATCGCCATCAACCCGCCACCCGGCGGTCATCATCCTGAATTCGATGCCTGGGCATGGAAACCCATGCGAGAATTACCGGACCTGATCGTTCCCTTCAAACGGGCGGTCTATGATCAGGTGATCGCGGAATTTCGCCATCTGGCTGACTGAGGATGACGCCCGCATATTTGCGGGCGTTTGCCAGCGTCACTCCGCCGAGTCGGCTGAATTCGAGTTCAGGAGGCCGTAGCGCTCCTCTCCGAGCTTGCTCAGGAGATCCAGCTGGGTTTCGAGAAAGTCAATGTGGCCTTCTTCGTCGGCAAGGAGCTCCTCGAAAAGCGCCATGGTGACGTAATCGCCGGCCTGATGACAGATATCACGAGACTTTTTGTAGGAAGTGCGGGCGTCATATTCACCGGCAAGGTCTGCCTCCAGGACTTCCTTGACGGTTTGCCCGATCCGTAACGGCGCAACCGACTGGAGGTTGGGATGACCTTCGAGAAAAATGATGCGGGCAACCAGCTTATCCGCATGATGCATTTCCTCGATGGATTCGGCGCGCTCCTTTTTCGCAAGCTTTGTGTAGCCCCAGTCTTCGAGAAGACGGTAGTGAAGCCAATACTGATTGACTGCACCGAGTTCGAGGAAGAGGGCCTCGTTAAGCCGCTCGATGACTCCTGTGTCGCCTTTCAAGGTCCGCTCTCCTTCTTTCTTCGTGGAAAGTCTTCAGGCGTGTAATGAAATCAACAACCTCTGCTTGTGTCGAGTGGCGACGGGCATGATATTCTTCGGTTGTGCTGATAATCAGGTCGACAACCGTCGGAAAACAGCCGCAGCAACGGCCCCGCTTGGCTATCGCGTGATAAACCTTTGCAGGCACGATGAGCTGCCAGCAGTCCTCATCGAGAAGCTGGTTGATGACGTCCTTGATTTCTGTGTCAGTGATGTAGTTGCAGCTGCAAACAAGCATGATGCGGCCTGTCAGGGAACTCGTACTCGTCCTTCCTTTTGCTAAAGAAGAGATTTAGTGTCAAGAAAATTTCGGCCACGTGCGACAATCGCTACGTGAGTCAATGGAAATTTCGGCCTTTCGGCATGGCGTCCCGTGCTGAGCCGACGGATGGGGGCATGCTTCTTGAATGTTCGGACTTCCTGAACATTTGCTCGATAGCCGAACGGGAAGCCGCGCTAGCATTGTCCAACCCGTCATCACTCACCAGAAGGCCAAGAGCAGACGACCAGTCCTCGATCTCCTCTGCAACCACGTGAATGACACCGTCGGCTTTCTGTAGTCGTCCTTGGACCTTTATAAAACGGGCCCCCATGACCACCGGTCGGAAACGTTCGAAGGTCTTCGACCATACAATGATATTGGCAATTCCGGTTTCGTCCTCGATGGTCATGAATATAATCCCGTTCGCCGAACCGGGTCGTTGGCGCACCAGTACCAGTCCGGCGATTGTAGTCTTCCGTCCATTTTCAACACTCTCCAAATCTCGGCATCGACGGACTTGAAGCACGTCCAACTGCTCGCGGAGAAACGAGACGGGATGCGCCTTCAGGGACAGAGAGAGATAGCGATAGTCGTTGACCACCTGCTCGCTGTCTCGCATTTGCGGAAGTGGCGTTTCAGGTTCGATCTGAAGGTCGCCGTGATCGGCAAAGAGCGGCAGATGTTCAACAGCGCCTCCTTCGTCGAGGGCCTTTGCCGCCCACAAGGCAGCCCGGCGATCGAGCTTGATCGAGCGAAAGACATCCGCATCCGCGAGTCGTTCGATGACGGAACGGGGAAGACCGGTCCGCAGCCAGAGATCTCGGATGGAAACGTAACCGTTGCCCCGACAAGCAAGGAGCCGGTCGACATCCTTCCGTGTCAGTCCCT
This sequence comes from Ciceribacter thiooxidans, assembly GCF_014126615.1. Classification (NCBI taxonomy): domain Bacteria; kingdom Pseudomonadati; phylum Pseudomonadota; class Alphaproteobacteria; order Hyphomicrobiales; family Rhizobiaceae; genus Ciceribacter; species Ciceribacter thiooxidans. Next base: position 3,609,672 of record NZ_CP059896.1, on the reverse strand, counting down.
TGACCTGACGGAATCCGAGCCGCACCGCCTTTCGCGCCAGGATTACGTCTTGCATCGAAACATGTCGGGGATGGATGCAATCTCGTTCGAAAGTACCATCCACCAAAGTCGCGTCCCAATCGGATTCGTTGATATCGACCGGTCGCACCACGACCCCGTGTTCCCGAGCATCCCGCACCAGTTGCGCCGGAGCGTAGAATCCCATCGGTTGTGAATTGAGAGTGGCGACACAGAAGACATCCGGATAGTACGCCTTCAGCCAACTGGACGCATAGACCAGAAGGGCAAAGGATGCGGCATGGCTCTCCGGAAAGCCATACTCGCCGAACCCCTCGATCTGCCGGAAACAACTCTCGGCGAACTCGGCATCGTAACCATTGTTCACCATGCCCTCGACCATCTTCTTCCGGAAGGTATGGATTGTTCCGGTCCTTTTGAACGTCGCCATCGCCCGCCTGAGACGGTCTGCCTCACCTGGCGTGAAGCCTGCAGCGGTGATGGCGATCTGCATGACCTGTTCCTGAAAGAGCGGGATGCCGAGCGTTCGTTTCAATACCTGCTCCAATTCCGGACGAGGATAGCTGATGGGTCGACCTGCTCGATCGTCCTCCCGTCTTTTCAGGTAGGGATGCACCATGTTGCCCTGAATGGGGCCGGGCCTCACGATCGCCACCTCGATCACCAGATCGTAGAGATCCCGAGGCCTAAGGCGCGGCAGCATGCTCATCTGGGCCCGGCTCTCTATCTGGAAAACGCCGATCGTGTCAGCACGGCAAATCATGTCGTAAACCGCCGGCCGATGGTCCCGGCACAGATCGGCGAGTGTAATACGTTTTCCGTAATGGCTTTCCAGCAGCTTGAAGGCTCTGGCAAGGCAGGTCAGCATGCCGAGCGCCAGAATATCGATCTTGAGGATGCCGAGCGCATCGAGATCATCCTTGTCCCATTCGACCATGTAGCGGCCGTCCATCGCCGTTTTCATGATCGGGACCACCTCGTCCAGCCTGTCGCGCGTGATGACGAAGCCACCCACATGCTGGGTCAGGTGACGCGGAAATCCGATGAGTTTGGAAGCATAGGTGAGAACACGTTGCGTCGTCAGATTGCTCATGTCCAGCCCCGCCGCCTTGGCCTCGCGCTCGGAAAGATCGGCGGCAGACCATCCCCAGACAGTGCTCGCGAGTGCAGATTGCACATCCTCGGACAGTCCGAAGGCTTTGGCGACCTCGCGACCTGCCGAGCGCGCACGATAGCAACTCACCGCTGCCGCCAATCCGGCATGCTCGCGTCCGTAGCGTTCATAGATATGCTGGATGACGATTTCCCGCTTCTCATGCTCGAAATCGACGTCGATATCCGGAGGCTCGTCGCGTTCCGTCGAGATGAACCGCTCGAAGAGCAGTGTTGTCCTCTCCGGATCGACTTCGGTAATGCCGAGGCAGTAGCAGACGACGGAATTGGCCGCCGAGCCCCGTCCTTGGCAGAGAATGCCTTCGCTCCGGGCAAACTCGATGATGTTGCGCACCGTCAGAAAGTAGGGCTCGTACTGCCTCTCGCGAATGAGAGTGAGTTCATAGTCGATCTGCTTCAATACCTTTTCGGTTACCCCTTCGGGATAACGTCTTGCCGCACCGAAGCGTGCCAATCTTTCCAGTGTTTCAGACGGTGTTTCACCGGCCAGGCTCTCATCGGGATATTGGTAGCGCAATTCGTCCAGAGAAAAAGAGAGCCGGCTAAAGAACAGCTGCGTGTTGGCGATTGCCTGCGGATAGTGCCTGAATATCTGGGCCATGTCCGCCCCGGTCTTCAGATGACGTTCCGCATTCGCGGCCAAATGGAACCCGGCTTCGGCGATAGGAACATGGGTACGGATGGCGGTGACGATATCAGCGAGCGGACGACGTGCCGCCTCATGATATAGCGGTTCGTTACTGGCGATCAGGCCAAGTCCTGCCGTCTCGGCCATAGACGCAAGTACGGCAAAGGTGAACCGATCGAGACCGTCATAACGTGGAACAAGCGCCAAGAATGCCCGATTGCCAAACCGGGAAACCAATCGCCGAAGCAATCCGGGCAACTCCCCCTCGTCCGTGGCATGCTCCGTCTTCGGCATCACCGCAATGAGCAAATCTTCTCCCCATTCGATCAGATCCTCCTCATGGAGAATGCAAACGCCCTTTTCTCCCTTGAGATTACCGGCACTGAGCAACCGGCAGAGATTTCCCCATCCGTGGCGGTTCTGCGGATAGGCGAGGACATCGGGTGTACCGTCGGCGAAGACAAGCCGTGCACCCGGCTGGAACCGGAAGCCCCTTTCCTTGGCCTGGGCATGCACGCGCACCACACCGGCAACAGTGTTTCGATCCGCAACGCCGAGACCGGGAAGGCAAAGCCGGCTGGCCGCTTCCACCAATTCCTCCGGATGGGATGCCCCTTCCAGAAAGGAAAAATTCGTTCGGGCGCCGATCTCGAAAAAAGCGGGTGTGGCCGTCATGCAAAAACTCCATGCATGAACCAGCGTGGCATCTCGGCATTCGAGACATAAGCGCCCTCACGAAACAGCCAGTAGCGATGACCTTCATCATCCTCCACCTGGAAATAGTTTCGCGCTGGCGCTTCTTCACCATCGATCCACCATTCCATGGCGAGCTTCTCCGGACCTTCGGCGCGTCGGACCCGATGAAGACATCGCCGCCAACGGAAACTCATGGGAGGCCCTTCCGGAGCCTCGGCCGTCGCCTCGATGATTTCGGGAACCTTCAGGAGCCGGATCGGCCGCCTCGCCTTGGTCGACCTGCCCGTCCCGGTCTCCCTCTGTTCCACGCCCGGAGAGACAATCTCCATAAGATCGGCGGCCGGCAGAAGAAGCGATGCTCGTTCCGGCACGTGGCTTTCCTGCAAGACAGGCCGCATGAGACAATCCGGGCCCAAACGGGCGACCGCCTGATCCACAAAAGTTGCCAATGCGGTTTCGACCGGAGCGCTGCCGGTAAAATCCGACTGCATGCGGTGGAGGGTCTCTGCCTGCAGCACATTGAGCCGCAGGATCTCGAAACCATAACCAGTATCCAGATCGTCATGCAGGGCGACAAGGCGTTCGGAAAAGAGGGCGGCGATGCCTGTCGGATCGCGCAGAGGAACAGAACTGCCCACACCAATCCGGAAGACTCTTCCATCGACCCTGAAAAGAAGCAATTCGAAGCGGCGACCACCCTGACAACGTGCCTCGAGTTCCGATTTCAGCGTCACAGCCATCCGCTGGACGAGTTGAAGTATGACTTCCTCGCACTGAAGGGGTTCGGCAAGACACCGCTCGACGGAAAGATCCGCAACCGGGCGACGTGGCGAGATCGGCTCATCTTCCCGGCCGAGCATCTGGTCGAGCCGCAGCAATGGCAAGGGACCGAAGCGACGAACAAGCGGTGCCCGTGGCGCAGCAAGCAGATCCCCGACCCGCTTGAGCCCCATCTTTCGAAGCGCCAATACCGTCTCCTCCGGCAACCGGCATGCGGCCACCGGAAAGGAGGCCGGGACAGATTTGGCATGCCCTTCGGAGACAGTGCCATTACCGCCAAAGCGCGCCATCGCCCAGGACAACCCGGGCGTTGAGGAAATCGCTCCACGAGCATCAAGCCCCATCTCGAACAGGCGCTTCAGAATATCTCTCAGCAACAGTTCTTCGCCGCCCAAAAGATGGGAACAGCCGGTGATGTCGAGAAAGAGGCCCTCCCTGCCCTCGATGGCGACCAAGGGTGTATAACGATCGCACCAGTCGGCAATTCCTTCCAGGAATCGACGGTCGGCAGCCTCATCGGCGATAACGGCATCAAGAGCAGGACAAACCGCCCGCGCTTCCGCCAGGCCCTGCCCGCGTTTTAGCCCCGTTGCGACGCCAGTCTCGTCGACAGCCGTCAACCGCATGGCATTCTTCATCCGTCCTGTGCAAACGAGAGGTGGATGGTCAGGACGCCCTGTCGAGCGCCACGACGCTCCCCAGTAACGACGTGCGATCCTGTCCGTCGGCAGATGGGGAAAGAACAGCGCCAGAATTCGTCTGCTTGTTGTCTGCTGGAACAGGGAGGAGGGTGGCAAGGGAAAACAGACGGTCATGGGGGCTCCACTCCAGATGGATATCGACAGGTGCCGGAAGCCGGCTCTTTTCCAGAGTGACCTGGAAAACGGGATTGGCGATGCTGCCGCCGAGCACGGAACCATCTGGAAGGCGACGGGATTGCGCCGATGACGAGCGGATGCGGATGCGAAAGACGGTACTGCCGGCCTCTTCCTCCCCTCCCTGCCGCAACAGCAAGAGGGGTCGGCCAGTGGAGTGCGCCTTGAGACTAAGGCGGCGGCTTTCCGTCAGGCCGAAACGACGAGGATTGCCGCAAACTTCCAGAATGACGGCACAGAAGACGCCGCTTGCAAGACCTGCCTCGGCAAACCAGAGTCCATCCTCGATGCGCCTTGGTCTGGCATACAGGAGATGCCGCGGATCAAGTCCGTAATCCTGAAGACCGGCAGCATGGGGAAGACCGGCTTCCCGAGCGACGGCCTCATCGCCAATCCAGAGAATGCGGGCCGGTCCTGCGCCGGAAGAGGAATGCATCAGAAGACGAGTGGAAAGTGCCAGCATGAAGCCACTTGCGGCGGCGGCATCTCCCAACCGGTCGCTGCGGATCTCGGTCATGGCATCAAGGGGCAGTCCACCTTCCATCGGACCATCCAGTGCCTGAGGGCCGATCGGCAATATCTGCATGCCGTCTCTCCCGGAGGCCCGCACTGCAAGTCCGGCCGCCTCTGGTTCCCTGTCAGCGACGTGCAGATCGACCACGGTGCGTCCCTCGATACGGGCGATGGTCTGACGCAGGGCAAAGAGCGTCTCCCGCGCCACAGCCTTCTCAGCCATGACGTCCAACTCCATTTTTGTTCTCTATATGTTCTTATGGATTCCAGAGCTTCAATAAAGAGTCAACCGCATTTCATAAGAATTTATTCCTCGTCCGGATTTTCCCTCGAAAAGTGCCGGCAAAGGTCCTATATGACGGACAGACAAGGGAGTTCCGATGGCCCGGATGGATCAGACCGAAGATTGGCGTGAACGCCACGCACCAACGATCAGCACGTTTGAATCACTGGCGATCGAAGCCTATAGTCATCTGCCGGAAGAATTCCGTGCACTTACCGACAACCTAACCATTGAGATCGCCGACTTTCCGACCGACGAAGTCTTCGAGGATATGGCGCTCGAAACTCCTTTCGATCTTCTGGGCCTCTTCGAAGGCCGCGGCATTTCCGAGCGTTTCACCATGGAAACCGGCGAGATGCCGAACCGCATCATGCTCTATCGCCGTCCGATTCTCGACTATTGGGCGGAAAACGACGAAACACTGGGCGACATCATCACCCATGTGCTGATCCACGAGATCGGGCATCACTTCGGCCTGAGTGACGACGACATGGCCCGCATCGAGGAAAGCGCCGAAGACGCTGCCGCCAACGGCTGACGAAAGTCTAGTCTTCAAAGAAAAGGCCCCGATCACGGGGCCTTTTCTTTATTGCTCGCCGAGCTTCATGCTCGGGTCGTAATCCTTTCCATGCACCGTCTTCACCACCGCCTGTCCACAGTACATCTGGTTCGTAGCGGTATTGAAGGAGAGGCTCGGTGCACCATGCAACTCCCAGCCCTTGTTCAATGCATCGGTCACCCGGTGGCAAAACGATGCATCGTCTGGTCCTGTGAGAAATCGATAAACTCTCATGCCGAATTGCCTTTCCTGTCCTGGATAATTCTTGCCTTGGTCAACAACCGCTCGGCCTGATCGAGATGCAGCCGTTCGATCATCCGGCCGTTGCTGTTTACGACGTTGAGTCCAGCCGCCGCCGGAGCAGCGAAGGCCTCGGCAATTGCTTGCGCCTCGGCAATCTCTTCCGCGCTCGGACCGAAGTACCGGTTCGCCGGCTCGATCTGGGCAGGGTGGATCAACATTTTTCCATCGAAGCCCATGGACCGCCCCTGCCGGCACTCGGCTTCGAACGCGGCAATATCGCTGAAATCATTGCTGACGCTGTCGATTACGTCCAGTCCGAAGGCTCGCGCCGCCAGAACCACCTGCATCAGCCAGGGCACAAGAAAAGTCCGACCGGACCCAGCCGGCACACCCGTTGCCTTGCGCAGATCGTTGAGGCCGACCACCAGGCAGTCAAGCCGCGCCCCATCGGTTCGGCCGGTTCGCGCAATCGCGGCCGCATTGAGGACGCCGAGCGGCGTTTCCATCATGGCCCATATGCGCAAGCCCTCCGGCGCGTCGGCCTCGGCCAATAGATCGGCCACCCGTTCCACGTCCTGTGGGCCGTCAACCTTCGGCAACAACACAGCATGGGGGCGGCAAGCGATGACCGTCGCCATATCGTCATCAGCGAACCCGCTATCGTGACCGTTGATCCGGATGATGCATTCCTTGCCGTGCAAGGGCGACGTGTCGGCAAAGAAGCGCCGAAGATTCGCGCGCGCCTCTCCTTTCTTCTCCGGAGCGACCGAATCTTCAAGGTCGAAGATCACCACATCGCAGTCGAGATCCGGAACCTTGGCGAGTGCTCGCGGATTGATGGCAGGAACGCTCAAAACGGAGCGGCGCAACCGTACAGAAAGACTGGCAGAGGAAGAAAAGCTCATGGGCGCACTTGTGCCAAGCTTTGTCGGAGCATGCAAGACGATCGAACGTCAAGAAACCTTGCAATTCGGGGGTGAAAGGACCACCTTACTCAAGAAAGGACTTCGACCATGCAAAACCTTCGCACCATTGGCCTCGCTCTCGCCGGTATTTGCGTCTTCGCGGCTGCTGCCGTTTTCACGATTTCGCTTACGCTCGTCTCCGGGGCGATCCTGACCGTTTTTCTCGCCGCACGCATGCTTTCGACGCGAGCAAAACCGGCGCCCCTCTATGCCAAGGCCAAGCGCCGCGAAATGCATGTGTGGAATGACGGACGCGGCACCATCATCGATCTCTGATCCGCCGACCCGTAAAGGCCGTCTCAGGCAGACGCAATCGTCAGCGATGATGACGGTCCGTACGCTGTAGGCGCGAGATTCCCCTTCAATTTCTCCCGGTTTTCCTCTATTGGCAGGAAACCTCCGCAGGAACGTTGAAGATCACAGGCAGGAATGATGGAAAAGTTCGTTAAACTCACCGGCGTCGCCGCACCGCTTCCGGTCGTCAATATCGACACCGACATGATCATCCCGAAGGATTATCTGAAGACGATCAAGCGCACCGGCCTCGGGAAAGGACTTTTCGCGGAAGCTCGCTACAAGGAAGACGGCTCCGAAAATGCGGATTTCGTCCTCAACAAGCCCGCATATCGCAACGCGCAGATTCTGGTCGCCGGAGACAACTTTGGCTGCGGCTCCTCTCGCGAGCACGCCCCCTGGGCACTGCTCGATTTCGGCATACGCTGCGTAATCTCCACATCGTTCGCCGACATTTTCTACAACAACTGCTTCAAGAACGGCATCCTGCCGATCGTCGTCAGCCCCGAAAACCTGGACAAGCTGATGGACGACGCCGGCCGCGGCTCCAACGCCGTTCTGACCGTTGACTTGGAAGCCCAGGAAATTACCGGCCCCGATGGTGGAACGATCAAGTTCGACATCGATCCGTTCAAGCGCCATTGTCTGCTGAACGGCCTCGACGACATCGGCCTGACACTCGAGAAGGCGGCGAGCATCGCGACTTTCGAAAAGGCCAATGCCGTTGCTCATCCTTGGGCATAAACTCTATCAAGAATTTCGATGAAGGCGGCCTTGCGGTCGCCTTCATCGCTTTGGGCCAAGGGCGTACCGCTTACGGTCTTGCCGCGCTTGAAATGGCGGGCAGCTGCCGATAAAACGCCGCAACTTATTTGAAGCAGGGGTCTCCCATGACAGTGCGCAAGCTTTTCCTTCTCCCCGGCGACGGTATCGGCCCGGAGGCCATGGCCGAGGTCCGCAAGATCATCGCTTACATGAATAGCGAGATGAAGGCCGGGTTCGAGACCGACGAGGGACTTGTCGGGGGATGCGCCTACGACGCACACGGCGCTGCGATCTCCGAAGATGACATGGCCAAAGCGATGGCTGCAGACGCCGTACTCTTCGGCGCCGTCGGTGGCCCGAAGTGGGACGCCGTTCCTTATGACGTCCGCCCGGAAGCCGGCCTTCTTCGTCTTCGCAAGGATCTGGAGCTCTTCGCCAACCTTCGTCCGGCGATCTGCTATCCGGCACTCGCCTCGGCATCGTCGCTGAAGCCTGAACTGGTCGAAGGTCTCGACATCCTGATCGTGCGCGAGCTCACGGGCGGCGTATATTTCGGCGAACCGAAGATAATCACCGATCTCGGTAACGGCCAGAAGCGTGCGATCGACACGCAGGTCTACGACACCTACGAGATCGAGCGTATTGCGTCGGTCGCCTTCGAGCTTGCCCGTACCCGCAAGAACGCCGTTTGCTCGATGGAAAAGCGGAACGTCATGAAGTCGGGCGTGCTCTGGAACCAGGTCGTTACCGAAGTTCACAAGGCAAAGTATCCGGACGTCAAGCTCGAGCACATGCTGGCCGACGCCGGCGGTATGCAGCTGGTGCGCAATCCGAAGCAATTTGACGTCATCGTCACGGACAACCTCTTCGGTGACATGCTCTCCGACGTCGCGGCGATGCTCACCGGCTCCCTCGGCATGCTTCCCTCGGCATCGCTCGGTGCGCCCGATGCGAAGACCGGCAAGCGCAAGGCCCTCTACGAACCGGTTCATGGATCCGCACCCGACATTGCAGGGAAGGGTGTTGCCAACCCGATCGCGATGATCGCATCGTTCGCGATGTGCCTTCGTTACTCGTTCAATATGATCAAGGAAGCCGACACTCTGGAAAAGGCGATCGCAAACGTTCTTGAAAAAGGCATCCGGACAGGTGACATCATGGCGGAAGGTTGCCGACAGGTCGGAACCTCGGACATGGGCGACACCATTCTCGCCGAGTTCAAGGCACTTTCCGCATGAGGATCTGACGGCCCGGCCCGCGCAACCGTGCGGGCCTTTTGGTTGCATGGGTGAATTATTTACCGAGCGCTATTTGCCGCCCGGCAATTGCTAGGAGCCGTGAGGCTCGAGGACGGAGCGTGGCAAAGAGCCGCCAGCTTAGAACCGCTGAGAAGAGAAACGCAGGCGCAATCGCGGCTTGGCTGAGAGGCCGCCGCGAAAGGAACACGCTTCCTGCATCTTCGTCCTACTGGCAGGTTTTTCTATTCGTCACCGCCAACCTCGTCCTGCTTGCGTTCCTGGTTTTCGACGTGCCAGCGGCAGCGACGGCCGGAGACGTGCCGGCCGCAGTACGTTCAGTCAGTCGCGCTGTTACCGATATCGGTAAATCCGGGTGGATACTTTTCGGATCGGCCTTCGTCTTCTTCGCAGCATTCGTGGCAACGGGCAGGATCGAAGACGCCAGAAGGCGTTTTCAGGCGCTCTACACGAGCCAAATTTCGCTCTATCTCTTCGCAACTGTCGCTCTCTCCGGACTCTCGGCAAATCTGATCAAGCGCGCCATCGGCCGCGCTCGGCCGGTTCAGTTCGAGGAATGGGGTGTATTCGGCTTTTCCCCCTTTGCCGGAAGCGCTCGCTTCGAAAGTTTCCCTTCAGGTCATGCAACGACAATCGGCGCACTGTTCATGGCTCTTGCGCTGCTCCTACCGCGTCATCGGGCCGTTCTTGCCATGCTCGCCATCTGGCTGGGCATGACGCGAGTCATGGTAGGAGCGCACTATCCCAGTGATGTAACCGCCGGATTGGCGTTCGGCGCCTGGTTCTCGCTGTTGATCGCGATCGCCTTTTCGCGGTACGGTATCGTCTTCAAGCCCGGCCCGAACGGGCTGCCGGTGCCACGACTTGCTCTTCCGCACAATATCTGGCCGAATCTTCGGATGCGGCGATCACGCTGAGGATGCCACCCTTCCGTACCTTCACAAGTGCGTGAGAAGGGCCATTTCTGCTTAACGCGATGCACCGATCTGGTGACGGATCCGTAAAATAGTCGCGTAATGTTCCGCACCAACTGATTCTCGCCGGATCCAAGGTCGAGAAAGTTTGCCCGATCCGTGGAACCCGGGCTCCGCTTACCCGTTCATCAAAGGCCGTCAGTGCTCGTGCCCAGCACGGCCATCCAAGTTTTGGAGACGCAAATGAACGCCATGTCGGTTGACAGACACATTATCCGTTTTGCCATGGCTCAGCCATATCTGGAGCGCGAGGAGGAGGTCGATCTCGCCAAAAGATGGAAAAACGGTCAGGACCGGGACGCCCGCAATCGGATTGCCTATGCGCATATGCGCCTTGTCATCGCCATGGCAACGAAATTCCGCGGCTTCGGTCTTCCGCTGAACGATTTGATCCAGGAAGGCTATATAGGCCTTCTCGAAGCAGCTGCGCGCTTCGATCCGGCGAGGGAGGTCCGCTTCTCTACCTATGCAGGATGGTGGATCCGCGCTTCAATGCAAGATTACATTCTCCGCAACTGGTCGATTGTCCGAGGCGGAACGAGTTCATCCCAGAAAGCTCTGTTCTTCAATCTTCGCAGGCTGCGTGCGAAACTGGCGCAGACCGACAGCCATCTGAGCGATCAGGCCATTCATCAGCAGATCGCCGCCACGCTCGGCGTTAGCCTAGCTGACGTTCAATCGATGGACGCCCGTCTGGCCGGGAGCGATGCTTCCCTGCAGACACCGATCATGGGCAAGAACGGACAGGGCGTCGAACAGCTCGAAATGCTGGAGAGCGAGGAAATTCCGCCCGACGAACAAGTGCGGGGCAAGATCGACGGCGAACGCTGGTCGAAATGGCTCAAATGCGCCATGGAGCGACTGAACGATCGTGAAACCCGCATCATTCGTGCACGTCGCCTCTCCGAAGATGGTGCAACACTCGAAGAGCTCGGCGCCGAACTCGGCATCTCCAAGGAAAGGGTGCGCCAGATCGAAACCCGCGCGATGGAAAAGCTGAAGACGGCCCTGAGCAGTTGCGGCCCCACCGCCGGCGAGCTTCGCGAACTTGCCACCTGATAGCAGCGGCTCCGGACGTCACTCCGAGATGATCTTAACCCGACTTCCCGGCGCGAGCGTCGAGCCGGTGTTGAGCGCGTTGATCAGCTTGAACAGTTCGAGCTTCCGTTCCGTACCCATCATTCGCGCCGCAAGTGAGCCGATCGTATCGCCTTGCCCCACGGTAATGACGCGAACGCGCAGCGGTTTCAGGGACGCGGCTTCCTGTCGGGTAATCCGTCGGAAGCTCGAGCGGAGTTTCTCCGCGGTGGGCTCCAGGGCCGGGCTGCCTTTCGGCACCGCCGTCAGGAAACGAAAGATCTGCGGACCGATCCGGATGACGGTGACGTCGAAATCCCATCGTTCCGCGGAGGCCTTGGCAGTGGCTGCCTCAAGACCGTTTACAGTCGTTGCACGAATAGTCTCGGGAAGCAGCCCCGTCACCCACCCGCTCGAAATGTAGTTGGAAAGGCTGCGGCGGTCGCTGTCGGCAATCCCATCGAAGCGAATCGCGACGTCCCCCGGTCCCGTTGCCAGCACTGCTTCGACCTTATTGTCGATCTGGAATCCATTCGGGACGTCGAAGCGGATACCAAGTCCGGCATGCAGGAAAGTCTGCCCACGGACGTAACCCTCCTGCGGGCTGTCGCCATAAAGCAGGCCGTCGATTCCCTGTAGGTAATAGTCACGTCCCGTTTCGCCGTGTGTTCCCTCGGGACCGAAGGCACGCGCATGGCGGCGGGCCAGTTCCACGCGCTGCGGAGCATTCGGGTGGCTCGACAGGAAGTCGAGGCTCTGGTCCGAATAGGGATCGACCGAGGTGAAATGACTGTAGGCCGCCATCGAATCGAGGAACCGCGCTGCAGCGTAGGGATCGTAGCCGGCTTCGCCCAACGTTCGCACCCCGATCACGTCCGCCTGCAACTCCTGCTGACGCGAGAATGCCGCCAGGCGGAGCTTGCCGCGCGCCAGCGCCTGCTTGCCCGCAAGATCACTCGAAAGAACCTCGGCTACCACGCGGCTGGCGATCACCTCCGCCTCTTCGCGACGTTGCCGCTCGATTCCATGGTTGGCCGTGACGTGAGCCATTTCGTGCGACAACACGGCTGCGACCTCCGATGCGTCGTTGGCAAGGGCAAGGAGACCGCGGGTGACATACAGATAGCCGCCAGGCAGGGCAAAGGCGTTGATTGCCGGAGAGTTCAGGATCGTGATTCGGTAGGACTGGTTCGGGTTCTCCGAAACAGCAGTCAGCGCGCCCGCAATCCGCGCGACCAGTTTCTCCGTTTTCTCATCGTGATACTCGCCGCCATAGCTTGCGACGATTCGTGGGTGTTCGCGCGCGCCCATCTGGGCCCGTGGATCACCCTTCTGAACCTCTTCGACGATCTGCGGGGTGTTCGAAGGAGAGACATCCGCAACGTAAGCCTGTTCGAACAACGACTGGCATGACGATAGCAGCGCAGCCAACGAAACGGCTGCGAGCAGATTTAGCGACCCCCGCAATCCCCGCGTACGCGCAAAAGGACCAGGCGCCCACATGTGTCTGTCCGTCGGAGCTGGCATTCTGCCCGGGCTACCTTCCTTCAATACGAGCGACCGGCACCAATGACTGCCACCCTCGATTAACATTACCGGCTGCGTATTCTTCGTGTCTTCGATATGTCCGAAACAACATCATTCAACCGGCAACCACAACCAGCATATAGGAAAAGGAGCCTTCTCCGGTAAGACAATACCGAGGCATATACGCGGAAAATGCATCATCCGAGCTGCGAATGCCACCGGGGCGCGTCCAAATTATGGCGACGGCACCGAGATGCAACACTCCGCCTCAGCCGCCGAGAAAGGCCCTCACGGCTTCGATATCGCGGCGCTGGAGAAATACCTCCACCGGACCGGAGAAGGAAATTCTTCCCCGATCGACAAAAAGCACGTGCTCCGCAAGGCGCGCCACCTCGTCCGCATCGTGAGTGATGATGACCACCGTGTTGCGCGTTTCACGATGCAGAGCTTGAAGAAGGTCCGCCATGGCCGATCGCGACCCAGGATCCAGCGCCGCGAAGGGCTCGTCCAGAAGCAGTACTGGTTTGCGCCGCACAAGCGCCCTTGCGAAAGCGACACGCTGACGCTCCCCGCCCGAAAGCGTCGAGGGGCGCCGACGCTCGAAACCTTTCAGGCCGACCCGCTCCAGCGCCGTCGATACCATCTCCCGTTCCTTCGCTCCGAGATGAAGACCCGGGTTGATTCCGAGCCCCACATTCGTGAACAGATCAAGGTGGGCAAAGAGATTATTGTCCTGAAAGATAAGCGAAACCGGCCGGTCAGACGGCAGGACGCCGCGTACATCTTCTCCTTCGATCGACAACCGGCCATGATCCGGCGTCTCGAAACCGGCGATCAGGTTCAGGAGCGTCGATTTTCCTGAGCCGGAGGGTCCGGCGACCGCGGTGATCGTCCCCTTGGGAATTCGGCAGTCGAACAGGAAATCCCGGGCTCCGAGCCGGAGCCGGACATTGTCGAGGACAACGGCATTACACTGGTCCGGCATTCTCGACATCATCCTTCCGGGACTGGGCGCCGGTGGTGCCGGCGAGGGTTAGAAGCAGACAGATCAGGCCGAGAATCAGGGCAAGTCCGTCGGCGTCGTTGGTCCGGTACTGTCCCATACGATTGTAAATCAGCCACGGCAATGTCGTGATTTTCTCAGATCCGAAAAGAGCCACGGCTCCCAGATCTCCGAGCGAAAGCGCCATGGCGAAGGAAAGAGCGGTCAGCAATGGCTTTTTGAGAAGCGGCCAGTCGATCAGTCGCAGTTTTGAAAACCCGGCGATACCCAGACTGAAAACCAGACGTCCCGTCGCGGCGCGATGGGTTGCCAGTGCAGGCGCCAAGACCCGCATGACGAACGGCAGGGCCATTAGCGCATTGATACCGACGACGACCGCCGGTGCGAAACTCGCGATGTCTCCCATTGATCTCAGTGCCATGAACCACCCCGTCGCGAGCACGATCGTCGGGACCAACAACACGAGAGAAGACACGCCCGACAGAAGTAGCGAGATGCCTTTCATGGTTAGCGAGGGCCGCCGCAAGAGACTGATCACCGTTTGCGCGTGGATGGTCGCCAGCGCAAGCAAGAGTGCCGATAATGCCGACCCGAGAGCGATTGCAAGGCTTGTCGCCGCAGCTCGCAGAAATGCCTCTTCGGTGAGAAGCTTGAGGAGATCAGCCCTGAGGCCGGCAACGACGACTGCCCCGAGAGGGAGAGTAAGAAACAACACGGCGGCGACGAGCGCGGTACCGTCCGAAAGACGCGCTTTGAGGCCCAAACCGTCGAATCGTCGTGGCGGACGACCGAGCGTCTTCCCGTGCTCCGCCGGCGCAGGAAATAGGGCCATGGCCACCAATATCAAGGCCGTAACGGCGATCTGCAAGAAGGCTAGCGACACAGCCCGCTCCGGATCGAAATCAAACCGAAGGGCTTGGTAGATCGCCACCTCGAGCGTTGTCGCGGCAGGACCTCCCCCGAGAATGAGGACAAGCGTGAAGCTGGTGGCACAAAGCATGAATACGAGACCGGCGATGCCGGGAATGAGCGAGCGAAGCGCGGGCCATTCGATGAAACGGAAAATCGCGCCTGACTTCATGCCAAGCGTCGCACTCATCAGCCAATATTCGGAGGGTAAACGCTCGAGTCCAGCAAGCATCAAGCGCGCGGCAAGCGGCAGATTGAAGAAAACGTGCGCGAGCAAGATGCCGCCGAGACCATAAATGCTAACTGGCTCCGCCTTGCCAAGGAGGAGCAGCCCATCGTTGATCAATCCCTGCCGCCCCCAGATGCCGATCAGGCCGAGAGCGCCGATCAGAACAGGAAGTCCCATCGGCACCGCCATCAGTCGGATCACCCACATGCGTCCTAGGAAACGTGTCTGACGGGCGAGTGATCTAGCGACCGGGATCGCAAGAATCACCGAAAGTGCAGTCGAAAGTGCCGCCTGCAACAGCGTGAAACGCAGCACGGACAGGAGCAGCGGGTCGGAGAAGAGTACCGTTAAGCCACCTTCCCCGCCGTAGTGGAGCAACGCCAGGATTGCGACACCGACGAATATCCCGATGGCGACAAGACTGAACGCTCCGCCAAGGAAACCCGTCAAACGCTGCCGTCTTCCCAGCATGTCGTTACTTGAGCGTCATTGCTGCGAGCCACTCGTCGATCCACGCCTTCCGGTTGGCTGCGACCTCCTCCGGAGACATCAGGAACGTCTTGGAGGGGCTGACCAGCTTTCCGAAGGCCTCCGGTAGCGGCTCCGACGTCGGTGCGGCAGGCATCATCCAGTTGTTGGTCGGAATGGTATTCTGGAACCCGGGGCTCAGCATGAACTTGAGGAACTTGCGCGCGAGGTCCTTCTCGGGCGCATTCTTGAGCAAGCCGGCGACTTCGATCTGGATGTAATGGCCTTCGGAGAAGGCGGCAGCCTGGTAACGCTCGGTTTCTTCGGCGACCATATGATAAGCCGGTGACGTCGTGTAAGAGAGTACCATCGGCACCTCACCCTTCGTGAACAAGCCGTAGGCTTCCGACCAGCCGGGCGTCACGGTCAAGATACGGCCTTTCAGCTTCTGCCAGGCGGCCGGCGCTTCATCGCCGTAGATCGACTTGACCCAGAGCAGCAATCCGAGTCCGGGCGTTGACGTTCTGGGATCCTCGATCACGATCTTCTGCGAAGGATCGCCCTCCACGAGTTCCTTCATGCTCTTCGGGGGCGTCTTCAGTGCCTGCGTATCGTAAACGACTGCGAAATGACCGTAATCATATGGAATGAAGGTGTCGTCGGAGAAGCCGCCGGGAACCTTGACCGCCGAGGTGTCGACACCGTGCACGTCGAAAAAGCCGGTCTGTTTCGCCTCGGCAACGAGATTGGTGTCGAGCCCGAGGACGAGATCGGCCTTGCTCGCATCGCCCTCGAGTTTCAGGCGCGTCAGCAAAGCAACCCCATCGGCGACGCCGACGAAATCCACCTGGCATTCGCAGGTCTTCTCGAATGCTTCCTTGACCTTTGGACCCGGGCCCCATTCGGAAATGAAGCTTTCGTAAGTGTAGATCGTCAAAGTCTTGTCGGCCGCCAAAGCGGGAACAGACGACAGCACTGCAATTGCCGCCACGCCGAGATGCGTGCAGCCGGAAAGAACGGATATCATGGTTCGCATAGGCGCCCCTCCTTCGTGTTTGTTTCCGGGAAAAGGGCGTCTGTTACGCGTCTAATCCCTCCGCCGGTTCGAGCCGGATCAGGTTCCGCGGGTTGGTGTTCACCTCTCAGCCACCAGGTCATTTAAGAGCCTTTTGGCACCCCGTTAGAGCAGGGAAGAAATAGCGCGGCACCTCGTATCACGCAAGCTCCGGACAACTGCCCGGCCGGATTGTCACGGCTTTCAATGGCGTATTATGACGAAGCTTGTCCTTCCCGCCTTTTTCATGCCACAGCAGTCAGCTTATCAACCGATCGGCAAGTGCTTGGCCCGTAATATCCGGCCATCTGTTGCGCGGAAGAACCTGACCCATGACCAATGCAGAGCCACTAGGACGATCCGGAGCCGAGACGGCCTACGAGATCGGCTTCAAGAGGCAAATCACGATTGCGGCAGAGTCCTTCTGGGAGTCGCCGGTGCGCAATCGCATACTTCTCGTTGCGGCGGCCTTGCTGACGATCATTCTCCTCACGGCCTACGGCCAGATCCTTCTCAACCGCTGGAATGCACCTTTCTACAATTCGCTGGAACGCCGCGACCTGCCGGAATTCATCGTCCAGCTGAAAAACTTTGCATTCATCGCCGGGTTCCTTCTGTTGCTCAATGTCGTGCAGACCTGGCTCAATCAGATGGCAGCGCTCTACATGCGAGAAGGCCTGTCGCGCGATATTGTCGACCGGTGGCTGACCGACCGGCGAGCGTATCGGCTTTCGCTTTCGAGCCCCCTTGGCGTCAACCCTGACCAGCGACTACATGAAGATGCCCGCAAGCTCTCCGAAATGACCACTTCGCTGACGATCGGCCTCGTCCAGGCAACGATCTTGCTCGTCAGCTTCATCGGCGTGCTTTGGCAGCTGTCGAGCGGCTTTGTCTTTCATGTCGGCGATACGAGTTTCTCGATTCCCGGATACATGGTTTGGGGGGCGGTCTTCTATGCCAGCATTGCCTCACTGGCCAGCAATCTCGTCGGCTTTCGGCTCACGCGCATCAATGCCGAACGATACGCCCGCGAAGCCGATCTGCGCTTCTCGCTGATGCGCACGAACGAGAATCTCGAAGCCATTACACTTGCGCGCGGCGAAGAGGGCCAGCGCCAGCGCATCCATTTCAGGATTGACGGCGTTATAGCAATGATTCGCCAACTCGCGATGGCGCTCACCAATCTTACTTGGGTTACCGCCGGCTTCGGCTGGCTCGCGCTCGTCGTCCCGACATTGATCGCATCTCCGGCCTATTTTGCGGGATCTATGAGCTTCGGCGAATTGATGATGTCGGCAGCCGCGTTCAACCAGGTCCACTCGGCGCTGCGCTGGTACGTCAACAATTTCGACTCCATCGCAGACTGGAAGGCGACCCTCCTACGTGTAATGAGTTTCAGGGCGGCGCTCATTGAAATGGATGATTTCCATCCCGAGGGAAGCGAGATTCTGCTGAAACACGGAACAGCGGGACAGCTCGCTTTTCGGGGCATAACGATTTGCGCAAAGCCGAACGGCAACAGCTGCGAGCACGCCTTTCGCCTGCGTGAACCGGATCCCGTCATCAATCCTGGCGAAAAGGTCATGATCAACGGCGACCACGGCGTCAACCGGAAGCTGCTCTTCGATGCTCTCGCCGGGCTTTGGCCGTGGGGAAGCGGATCGATCGAACTTCCGGAACAGGAAATTCTCTTCGTTCCGCAACTGGACTACCTGCCCGAAGGACCACTTCAGGATGCTTTGCTGTTCCCAGCGGCGGCCGCAGAGTTCTCCGATGAGGAGATCGCTGCGGCGCTGACACGCGTTGGCCTTCACGAACTTACGAAGTCCCTCGATGAGCACGCCCGATGGGACCGCCGGCTCGAGAAGGACGAGCAGATGCTGCTTACATTCGCCAATCTGCTGCTGCGCCGCCCGAAATGGATCGTCTTCAACGATGTCCTCGAAGGCCTGGAGCCCGAAACCGTCGAGCGGCTGTCGTCGATAATGAGCGAATTACAGGAGGCTACACTCATCTATATCGGCAGATCCGGCGCTTTCTATGACACCACGTCTCCGAGATTGCTGCATCTGGAAGCGATCCCACAGACACCTCCCGCTCTCTAATCGTCAGCTCTCGAGTTCTTCGCGCAGCATCTCCAGTTCAAGCCATTCTTCCTCCATTCGCGCGAGGTCGCTTCGCAGTTTTTCGACCTCGATAGCAAGTCGGTTGAACGTTGCCGCATCACGCGAGAACAGGCCGGGATCCGCCATTTTCGCTTCGCGAACGGCAATCTCCCCTTCGGCCTTTGCGATCTCCTTCGGCAGGGTCTCCAGCGCGAACTTCTGCTTGTAGGAGAGCTTGGCCTTCGTCTTGGAAGCAGGCCCGTCGAGTGCCTTCTCCGCGCCTTCCTGTACTTTCCCCTTGTCTGTCCTTGCCGCACGGCGATGTTCGTCCTCGACGCCTTTTCTTTGTGCCAGCATATCGGAATAGCCGCCGGCATACTCGATCCAGCGACCGTCTGGCTGCTCTGGATCGGCCGGCGCAATCGTCGAGGTGACGGTACGGTCCAGGAAATCGCGATCATGGCTGACGAGAATGACCGTACCGGGATAGCCAGCGACAATCTCCTGCAACAGATCAAGGGTCTCGATGTCGAGGTCGTTCGTCGGCTCATCGAGGATCAGCAGGTTTGATGGCTTTGCCATGATGCGCGCCAACATCAATCTTGCCCGCTCGCCGCCCGAGAGATTGCGGATCGGAGTACGGGCCTGCTCCGGCTGAAACAGAAAATCCTTCATGTAACCGGTAACGTGTCGCTGCTCACCGTTGACGAGGAGATTTTCGCCCCTACCATCAGTCAGATAGTGCGCCAGCGTGTCATCGGGATTGAGATCCTCGCGCTTCTGGTCGAGCACCGCAATTTCCAGGTTGGTTCCGAGCTTCACCGCGCCGCTGTCAGGTTTCAGCTGTCCCGTCAGCATCTTGAGGAGCGTCGTCTTGCCGGCACCGTTCGGTCCGACAAGACCAATGCAGTCGCCGCGGTGAACGCGGAGCGAAAACGGGGCCACGATGGTGCGCCCGCCATATGTCTTGCTGATCCGTTCTGCCTCTATGACCAGCTTTCCGGATTCGCGCGCGTCCGCGAGGTTTGCCTGCACGGTCCCTTGCGGTCCTCTGTGTCCACGATAATCTGCACGCATGGCCTGCAGCTGGCCGAGTCGACGCATGTTGCGCTTACGTCGCGCCGTAACACCGTAGCGGAGCCAGTGCTCTTCTCGCTCGATCGCTTTGCCGAGTTTGTGCTGTTCGATTTCTTCTTCCTCGAGGACCTTGTCGCGCCATTCCTCGAAGTAGCCAAAGCCGCGGTTGAGACGGCGCGAGATGCCGCGGTCGAGCCAGACGGTCGCAGTCGAAACCTTCTCGAGAAAGCGGCGGTCGTGAGAGATCAAGACGAGCGCGCTGCGGCTCTTCTGAAGCTCACCTTCGAGCCACTCGATGGTCGGCAAATCGAGGTGATTGGTCGGCTCATCCAGTAGCAGAATATCCGGTTCAGGTGCCAGAACGCGCGCCAGTGCCGCCCTACGGGCTTCCCCGCCCGAAAGGCGTCCCGGGTCCTCCTCCCCCGTCAGGCCGAGGTGCTCCAGAAGATACGCGACGCGGTAGGGGTCGTCTCCAGGACCGAGTCCGGCTTCGGCGTAGGCCTGGACAGTTTTGTATCCATCGAAATCGGGCGCCTGCTCGAGATACCGGACCGTCGCCCCCGGATGCCGGAAGATCTCACCGGACTGTGGCTCCACGAAGCCGGCAGCAATTTTCATCAACGTCGATTTTCCGGAGCCGTTGCGACCGACAAGGCAGATACGGTCGCCCGGCTCTACCTGCAGGTTCGCCCCGGCAAGCAGCGGCGTGCCGCCGAAAGAGAGGAAGATATTGTCGAGTTTGAGGATCGGCGGCGCCAACGGTTCATGCTCCAGTCAGGTCAAAGGGGCGGGCAAGAAGCATTGCGTCCCCGCTGTCGAGCGACAAGGTAATCGCCCCTTCGGCAATGTTCGAGATGGTGCGCGTTGACCCCAGCGGCAACGAGAAGTTCTGAAGCGGATAGCGCGCGTTGTCGATCGACAGGCCAGTAAGGGGTGACAGTCCCACGACCGAGAAAAGCGAGCCGGGCGGCAGATCCACTGTCACCCTTCCGGGAAGCAGCGGATAGGCCTCCTCCTCGCCGGAGGTCAGGAGTGTTTCGTATCCTTCCTTGGCGAGCCGCAGCCCCTGCAAGAGGTGCATAAGGGCATGATCCGACCGCTCGCCCCCGAGCGCTCCTGCGAGAACCAGCCGGCCGGCGCCACGCCGGATCGCCTCATCTATAGCGATGGCACCATCAGTTTCTGCCTTTTGAGACGGATATGGCAGCCGATGGACATCAGGCCAGGCTTCTCCGAGG
Source organism: Ciceribacter thiooxidans (assembly GCF_014126615.1). Taxonomy (NCBI): domain Bacteria; kingdom Pseudomonadati; phylum Pseudomonadota; class Alphaproteobacteria; order Hyphomicrobiales; family Rhizobiaceae; genus Ciceribacter; species Ciceribacter thiooxidans. The sequence continues at coordinate 3,588,963 of NZ_CP059896.1, read as the reverse complement.
GCTTCCGGCGACGAATCGAAATCACCAACCCAGAGCTCCGGGACAACGCCGAGCATCGACGCGTGGCGCATGCCTCCGTCGGCCGCGATAAAACGCGCACCGGAAACGGCTGACGTCAACCGTTCGGTCAGAACCAAGTGTCCTCCGAGGAGGATGCTAAAGGTAGTTTTCGTCATGCGCTCGCCATAACGCATCTCGCCGGGAAAGGGAAAGATTATCGGTCGTCGCACCGACGTCTGGTCGCGAGGCGAAAAGAGGCTGCGATACTTTGTCGGGGCTGCTGCCACCTCGATTCCCGTTGACCGAAAAGGCCCTTGAGGGTATTTAACTTCACTCGTGGTGATTTGGCCGGCCGGCTTGCAGCCACGTTAAACAAATCGCTAAAGGGCCGAGGCGAGCTCCGAAAGACTTCCCGAGGACCAATGGCGATCTGCAAGATCGCCGGCAGTTTTTGTATGTGTGGCTGCAACTGCCCCGCAAGGAAAGTCGAGTTCGAACATGCCGATCAAGATCCCCGATACGTTGCCTGCCTTCGAAACCCTCGTGCACGAGGGTGTGCGCGTGATGACCGAAACGGCTGCAATCCGTCAGGACATCCGCCCCCTGCAGATCGGCCTTCTGAATCTCATGCCGAACAAGATCAAGACCGAGGTACAGATGGCGCGGCTGGTCGGCGCTTCGCCTCTTCAAGTCGAGCTTTCCCTCGTCCGTATCGGCGGGCACAAGGCGAAGAATACGCCGGAAGACCATCTGCTTGCCTTCTACCAGACATGGGAGGAGGTCCGGGATCGCAAGTTCGACGGCTTCATCATTACCGGTGCGCCGATTGAGACCCTGCCGTTCGAGGAGGTCACCTACTGGGACGAGTTGCGGCAGATTCTCGACTGGACGACCACCAACGTCCATTCGACGCTGAATGTCTGCTGGGGCGCGATGGCGGCCATTTATCACTTTCACGGCGTACCGAAGTACCTCCTGAGCGAGAAGGCCTTCGGGATCTACCGCCACCACATTCTGAATCCGTCCTCCGTGTACCTGAACGGCTTTTCCGACGACTTCCAGATTCCAGTCTCGCGCTGGACGGAAGTGCGCCGAGCCGACATCGAGAAGGTGCCGGGGCTGGAGATCCTGATGGAATCGGACGAGATGGGGATCTGCCTCGTACACGAGAAGAGGGCGAACCGCCTCTACATGTTCAACCATGTGGAATACGATTCGACGTCTTTGGCCGACGAATATAACCGCGACGTGGCAACTGGCGTGGCGATCAAGGTGCCGCATAACTACTTTCCCGACGACGATCCGGCAAAGAAGCCGTTGAATCGCTGGCGCAGCCATGCGCATCTCTTCTTTGGGAACTGGATCAACGAGATCTACCAGACGACGCCGTACGATCTGAATGCGATCGGCCTCGATTGATCGGCGTGATGGAGGTTGCGGCCAAGCCCGTTTCTTATGAAGTCGCGGCGGACTGAAGATCGCTCGGCGTGCGCTGTTACGGAAATGAGCTGCAATTCGAACGGAGGAATCATGGAACGCGAACTCTTCGGACAGACGGCGGCGGGTGAGCCGGTTTACAGGGTGACCCTCCAGGGCGGCGGGCTGACGATGCACGTGATCACCTGGGGTGCGGTGATCCAGGACCTGCGCCTTGAAGGACATAGCCATCCACTTGTCCTCGGTTTCGAGTCTTTTGATGACTACCCGCTTCACTCCCCCTATTTCGGCGCCACACCAGGACGATGCGCGAATCGTATTGCCGACGGCCACTTCACGCTCGACGGCAAGGAATACCAGCTTGAGCGCAACGAGGACGGTATCGGACACCTTCACGGCGGCAGCGACGGTATCGCCAGACGCAACTGGGACATCGTCAGTCTGACGCCCGATCGCCTCGAGCTGGCAATCGTGGATCCGGACGGCCGTGCCGGCTATCCCGGAAACTGCTCGATCACGGCGACCTATACTCTTCGAGAACACGGCGTCCTTTCCGTCGTCTACACGTCGACCACCGACCGCCCAACGCTCGCCAATGTATGCCAGCATTCGTATTTCAACCTTGATGGTGCGGAAGATGCCCTCGGCCACGACCTGATGCTTGCCGCCGACGCCTACCTGCCAGTCGATGACCGACTGATCCCGACTGGAGAAATTCGTCCGGTCGACGGCACGCCGTTCGATTTCCGGACAATGTCTCCGATGGACCGCCTGCTGGAGGGAGAGCGCGTTCTCTACGACCACAACTTCTGCCTTTCGCCGTCGCGCGTCGAAAAGCGCACTGTTGCGATCGCTCGCAGCGTCACTTCAGGCGTTGCGATGGAAGTGCGGACGACGGAACCCGGCGTTCAATTCTATGCGGGCACAAAGCTCAACGTCCCCGTCGCGGGGCTCGAGGGTCGTCGATACGGTCCGTTCGCCGGATTCTGCCTGGAAACACAGACATGGCCTGACGCAGTCAATCACTCAAACTTCCCGAATGCCATCCTTCGGCCCGGCGAGGTCCTGCGGCAGGAAACAGATTACGTCTTCTCGAAAGCATGAAGCCGGAAAGACCGAGCACCGACAGATGAATGCACGCCAAATCTGCCTCCGGCAATTCTCCTGAGAGAAATGCCGGAGCCCGCGACCGACCGGTCGCCATACAGCTATTCCATCTCACGATGGCCGTGAACAATTTCGTTGATTTGGGAGAAATTGGAGCGGGTGAGGCGATTCGAACGCCCGACCCCAACCTTGGCAAGGTTGTGCTCTACCCCTGAGCTACACCCGCTCATATCCGCGATCCAGGGGTAGTTAGTGGATCGTGGGCCGTCCGTCTTGCGGCGACGGGCGCTATATGGACTAACCATTTTTCAAATGCAACAGGGAAATGACGAAATCGTCCAGAAATTTTTCAACTCGTTGGGAAACAACGGGAAACGCCGCGCTACAGCACCAGTGTGGCGATTGCCAACCGGTGCTGCCAGCCGTATCTATCGGTAATATGCCGGGTCACCGGCCGTCCTTGAACCTACGCCCCGAGAGACCGCGATGACGAATACACCAAAGACTGCCAACGACCTTTTCGAAATGCTTGATGCGCTGAAGATCGTTCACAAAACGAAGTACCACCCACCGGTATTTACGGTTGCGGAATCGGTCGCGCTTCGCGACGAGATCCCCGGCGGTCATACCAAGAACCTCTTCATCAGGGACAAGAAAGACCGGTATTTTCTCCTGACCGTCGAGGAGAACGCAACCGTGGACCTGAAAGCGGTTCACACGGTGCTTGGCGCTTCCGGTCGCGTTTCCTTCGGCAGGCCGGAAAAGCTCATGGAATATCTCGGCGTCATCCCGGGCGCCGTGACTGTCTTTGGGGCAATCAACGATACAGATCACAATGTCACGTTTGTGCTCGATTCCGATCTCATGAAGGACGACATCATCAACGGCCATCCCCTGTCGAACGACGCGACGACATCCGTGGCTCGCGACGACTTGCTGCGCTTTCTTGAAGCAACGGGACACACGCCGCTTGTCTTGAAAGTAACGGCCTGACATACGATCTTAGCGACACACCGAAGGTCCAGGGCGGCCATCAATGGCGGAGTATTCTGATGAGCGACAACAACAATCCCTATAGCGGTTTTGGTGGCCAGATGACGGGTCATGCTCATATGGGAGACACACCGCCGCGAAGCCACGTCGGGGATACGACGACGGCGGGCTTCGCGAAGGACGTCTTGGAAGAATCGCGGAGGCAGCCGGTACTTGTCGACTTCTGGGCGCCCTGGTGCGGACCATGTCGTCAGCTGGCGCCGGTGATCGAAAAGGTCGTTGGAGAGGCCAACGGCCGCGTCAAGCTGGTAAAGCTCAACATTGACGATCATCCCGCGATTCCCGGGCAGCTCGGCATCCAGTCGATCCCGGCCGTCGTCGCATTCGTGAATGGCCAGCCGGTCGACGGGTTCATGGGCGCCGTTCCCGAAAGCCAGATCCGCCAGTTCATCGATAAGCTGGCCGGTCCCGCAAGCGACACTGGCGAAGCTGAACTGACGGCAGCGCTCGACGAGGCTGATGGTCTCGTCACAGCCGGAAACTTCGAAGGCGCCGCGCAGCTTTTCGGAGCCGTCATGCAGGCCGATCCCGAAAACGTGCGTGCGATCGCCGGGATCGCCGAATGCATGCTGGGAACCGGCCAGCACGAACGCGCATCCCAACTCGTTTCCAATCTTCCAGAGCCTCTCGCCAAGGCGCCGGAACTGCAAGCGGTTGCCAAGAAACTGGAACAGTTCAACGAAGCTCGCAAGCTCGGCGACCCACAAGCCCTCGAACATGAATTGGCGCTCGACCCCGACAATCACGAAGCACGCATGAAGCTGGCCAAGATCCTGAACGTGCAGGGCCGGCGCGAGGAAGCTGCGGAACACCTTCTGTTGATCATGCGTCAGGACCGGGCTTTCGATGACGATGGCGCCCGTCGCCAACTCCTGCAGTTCTTCGATGTATGGGGGCCGAAAGACCCGGTGACAGCCATGGCACGCAGGAAGCTCTCATCGATCCTCTTTTCCTGAGGGCTGACTGTGCGCCTCTTGAGTTCGTTTCGGTGCGAACCACATAGTGAGAAGTACGGACGGTTTCTCCGTCCGTACCGGGAGTGCATAGATGAAAGTCGGCAACGCGAGATACCTGACTGAAAAAGATCTGCCGGAAACCCTGTCGGTCTTTCCCCTGAGCGGCGTTCTGCTACTGCCCGGCGGACAATTGCCGCTCAATGTCTTTGAACCTCGCTATCTCGAAATGTTCGATGCGGCACTTGCCGGGAATCGGCTGATCGGTATCGTTCAGCCGGCGTTCCAGGGGACATCCGCGGGCGAACCTGCCTCAGGACCAGCGCTCTGCCAGGTCGGCTGTATCGGTCGGATCACATCTTTCGGCGAGACGGGCGATGGACGCTATATTGCATCGCTCGGTGGTGTCTGCCGCTTTCGATTGATGGAGGAGGTCGCAAGTCATCGTCCCTACCGCGGTTTTCGGATCGCACCTTTCTTCGCCGACCTTTCCGATGCAGACGAGGAAGCAACCATCGACCGCAACGCACTTCTCGCGGCGTTCCGCGCCTACCTTGAAGCGAACAAACTGGAAGCAGACTGGGAAAGCGTCGAACGCGCGAGCAACACGACGCTGCTGACCTCCCTGTCGATGATGTCTCCCTTCGGTCCGGCAGAAAAGCAGGCACTCCTCGAGGCTCCTGATATGCGCAGCCGTGCCGAAACGCTGATTGCCATCACCGAGATCGCTCTCGCACGCGAGTTTGGCGATCCGGATACAATTCTCCAGTAGGACGACCGACGTGGACAGTCGAACGAGCACGGTCGATCCGAGGCTTTTGGAGCTTCTCGTCTGCCCTCTGACCCAAGGTCGCCTTACCTATGACCGGCAGAAGAACGAACTGGTGTCGGAAAAGGCAAAGCTTGCCTACCCCATACGGGACGGGGTCGCGATCATGCTCGTATCAGAAGCACGAAGGCTCGAAGATTGACGGTGCTGCCGATTACAGAGGTTGGCCCGTAAGAAGTCGCGGTCGCTCAGCGCTTCCTCCGGTTCCTGCCGCCTCATGGATGAAGTAGGATTTCAGCCCCGGTAGCCGGTCCACGATACCAAGACCGAAATCGCGCGCGGCACGGATCGGCGACAGATCGTTTGAGAACAGGCGGTTCAGCACGTCGGTCGTCACGCCCATGCGGAAGGTGTCGAAGCGGCGCCACTCCTGGTATCGCTCCAGGACGTTGAGATCACCGATGTCCAGGCCGATTCGGTCCGCCTCGACCACCGTCTGTGCAAGTGCTGCCACGTCCTTGAAGCCGAGATTCAACCCTTGGCCCGAGATCGGATGAATGCCGTGGGCCGCGTCACCTGCAAGCGCAAGTCGCTGCGCGACGAAGGAACGCGCTAGCGTCAGCCCAAGCGGGAACGCTCGCCGGTCACCAACGGCGCGTATCGGACCGAGCTTGTAACCAAAACGGCGCTCCAGTTCTTCCTCGAAAATCAGATCGTCAGCCGAAACAAGCCGATTGGCTTCGTCAGTACGCTCGGTCCATACGAGGGACGAGCGGTTGCCCTTGAGCGGCAAGATGGCAAAGGGTCCGGCGGGAAGGAAATGCTCTTCCGCGCAGCCTTCATGTGGCCGCTCATGCTCGACGGTCGTAACGATGCCCGACTGGCCGTAGTCCCATGTAACCGTCTTGATCCCGGCCATCTCCCGCAGCTTGGAACGCACGCCGTCGCAAGCAACGACGAGCCTTGCGGAAAGCACCGTTCCGTCTGAAAGCGTCAGAGACGCGGCGGCAGGGCCGTTTTCAAGTCCAGTCGCGCGCAATCCATGTCGGATGGTGACGCCGGCTTTCGCGCAGGCGTCCCTTAGCGCGCCCACCATGGCGACATTCGGGATCATATATGCGAATGGTCGCCCATCCTCGACGACGCCGTCAAAAGTGAGGAAGACCGGCCGGACCGGGTCGGAAGTCTTCGAATCGGTGACGATCATCTTGGTGATCGGCTGGGCTTCAGGCGAAATTTGGTCCCATATTCCGAAAACTTCCAGCATGTGTATGGCCGCCGCGATGATCGCCGAAGCACGAGGATCCTTCCTCCAGGCATCTTCGGGGGCGGCCTCGACCACCTCCACGGACAGATGGGGCGCGGCCTGTTTGACCGCCAGCGCCACCGAAAGCCCGACATATCCGCCGCCGACGACCAACATATCCAACATCGCGCACTCCATTAGCACTTGTGTGTGATAAGGCTCCTATATAGATCAGCCTTGAACTTCTTCCCACATGCGAGGTCTTCATAGCATGCTGCAGCAGAACGAAGAACCCAGCGCGATGGACGGTCTTATCAAAACCCTCGACATCGAGAAGCTGGAGGAGAACCTCTTTCGCGGAAGCAGTCCGCAGAACGGCTGGCAACGCGTCTTCGGAGGTCAGGTGATCGCGCAGGCGTTGATGGCGGCGCAGCGTTGCGTCGAAGACGACCGCCTCGTTCACTCGCTTCATGCTTATTTCATGCGTCCGGGGGATCCGTCCGTGCCGATCATTTACCAGGTCGAGCGCATTCGCGACGGTGCGAGTTTCACAACCCGCCGTGTTGTCGCAGTTCAGCACGGCAAGGCGATCTTTTCGATGTCGGCCTCGTTCCAGGTGGCAGAACTCGGGTTCGACCACCAGGTGGCGATGCCACAAGTTCCGCCACCGGAGCAGCTGATCGGTGAAAAGGAGTTCAAGGAGATCTTTCTTGCCGATGCGCCGGAGAATGTACGGCGGTACTGGGGACGCAACCGTCCAATCGAGATCAGACCAGTTTCGCTGGTCCACTACGTGTCGAAGGAAAAGCTGGAACCGACCGCTCACATATGGGTCCGGGCCGTCGGGGAGGTTCCCAACGATCACCGCTATCAGGCAGCCATCCTTGCCTATCTCTCCGACATGACGCTGCTAGATACCTCACTCTATGCGCACGGCACGTCGATTTTCGACTCCAATCTTCAGGTCGCAAGCCTCGACCACGCGATGTGGTTTCACCGCCCCTGCGACCTCCGAGACTGGATGCTTTACACCCAGGACAGCCCCAGTGCATCGGGCGCTCGAGGCATGACCCGCGGGAGCCTTTATTCGCGGTCTGGTCAACTCATCGCTTCGGTGGCGCAAGAGGGTCTGATCCGCAATCGTGCAAACGATGAAATAGTGGGCAAAAAATAGAATATGCCCAAATTTTAGTCGAATCCACGCCCACGCCGCACCATCTCACCGAGATGGTGCGCTATAGATTTTATATTTCAATAGCTTATGTGACGTCCAGAATCTGGCACGCCCTTTGAATGTCTTCTTCCAGTCGCTGATTAATTCATGTCGCCAGCGGCAAGGAGAGTCGGCTCCGAGCCGAGGACAAACAAAGGATGGGACGCCAGATGAAAATTGTAATGGCCATAATCAAGCCGTTCAAACTGGATGAGGTGCGCGAAGCCCTCACAGCCGTCGGCATACAAGGCCTCACCGTAACCGAGGTCAAGGGTTACGGCCGCCAGAAGGGCCACACCGAAATCTATCGCGGCACCGAGTATGCCGTCAGCTTTCTGCCGAAGCTCAAGATCGAAATCGCCGTGGCGTCGGAGCTCGCGGACAAGGCGGTCGAGGCGATCGCCTCCGCTGCCAAGACGGGCCAGATCGGCGACGGCAAGATCTTCGTCTACTCGATCGACCAGGCCGTGCGTATTCGCACCGGCGAAACCAATTCCGAAGCCTTGTGAAGAACGGCCGCTAGGGGAGTCTTTCTGATGTCATTTAATAAGTTTTCTTCCGCCTGCGCCCGGATCGGCCTTGGCGCTGCTGCGCTTCTCGCTCCAGTCGTGGCCTTCGCTCAGGAGGCCGCGCCCGCTGTTGCCGAAGCAGCTGCCGCAGCGCCGGTTCCAAACAAGGGCGACACGGCATTCATGTTTTTGAGCACGCTGCTCGTGCTTTTCATGATCATCCCGGGTCTGGCACTGTTTTATGGTGGCCTTGTTCGGACAAAGAACATGCTGTCCGTACTCATGCAGACAACCGTGATCGCCTGCACCGTGATGATCATCTGGGTCGTCTACGGCTATTCCTTCGCCTTTGGCGGGTCGACCAACCCGTTCTTCGGTGGTACTGCCAAGATGTTCCTGGCTGGCATTACGCCGGACAGCACCGCAGCCACTTTCTCTGATGCCGTCATTCCGGAATACATTTTCATGCTGTTCCAGATGACCTTTGCGGCCATTACGCCTGCACTCATCATCGGCGCATATGCCGAGCGCATCAAATTTGGCGCATCGGTTCTTTTCTGCGCGCTTTGGGTAACCTTCGTCTATTTCCCGGTTGCCCACATGGTCTGGGATGCCAACGGCTTCCTTTTCGGCCTTGGTGCACTTGACTTTGCTGGCGGCACGGTCGTGCACATCAACGCCGGTGTTGCCGGTCTCATCGGTGCAATCATGGTTGGCAAGCGTATCGGCTTCGGCAAGGACATGATGGCTCCGCATTCTCTGACACTATCCATGGTTGGCGCTGCCATGCTGTGGTTCGGCTGGTTCGGCTTCAATGCCGGCTCCAACCTGGAAGCAACCGGTGGTGCAATGCTCGCAACCGTCAACACATTCGTGGCAACGGCTGCAGCAACCCTTTCCTGGTCGCTGGTCGAAAAGATCGTTCGCGGCAAGGCCTCCATGCTCGGCGCAATCTCCGGCATGGTTGCCGGTCTGGTTGCCGTCACACCTGCTGCCGGTATTGCTGGTCCGATGGGCGCCATCGTTCTCGGTGCGCTGGTATCTCCGCTCTGCTTCTTCTTCGTCTCCGTGGTGAAGAACAAGTTCGGCTATGACGATACGGCTGACGTCTTCGGTGTTCACGGCGTTGGTGGCATGTTCGGTGCCGTTGGCACCGGCGTCCTCGCCTCTGCAAGCCTCGGCGGCATTGGCTATGGTGAAGGTGTGACGATGGGCCATCAGGTTTACGTTCAGATCGTGGCAGTGCTGACCACCATCGCATGGACGGGTATCGGCTCGGTTATCCTTTACAAGGTAACTGACCTGATCATCGGCCTGCGCGTGACTCCGGAAGCCGAGCGCGAAGGTCTCGACCTTTCCTCCCACGGCGAAGCTGCCTACCACAGCTGAGACCGGACTCGCGTCGGCTTGTCCGGCGCGAGCTCTGCTTACAACGCGGTCGTCATACGACACTTCCCGAGCCCAGGCCTTCCCGCCTGGGCTTTTTCTCTTTGCGAACATACCGCCAACGGTCGCGGATGCCGCTGGATGGTTAATGAGCCATTAACCGTCCCTCCGTTACTATGCGGCGAAGGGCGAGAGCGCCGAAAAGCCACAGAACGCCGTCATACGCGCGAATGAATCTCGAAACGGGCAGGCACGACATGAACAGAGGTAACTCGGTTATGATGGGAGAGCACGGCGACCGTCCCGCCTTGACGGCATTCCTCCTTCGCCAACTTCTCACATTGGCCGGCTCCGCGCTTTTTGTACTCCTGATGCTCGCGGTCGCGGCACTGGCAACATGGAACGTCTCGGATCCGAGTTTCTCCTACGCGACAGCCAACGAACCGACGAACGTGCTCGGCCGCAGTGGCGCTGCTTTCGCGGACCTCATGCTGCAATTTCTCGGCCTTGCGAGCGTCATTGCGTTGCTTCCGGTCCTCGCCTGGTCGCTGGCGCTTATTACCAGCCGTCCGATCCATCGCTTTCCTGCGCGCCTTGGCGCCTGGGCAGTCGGGTCGCTTCTCTCCTCAGCCGTCATCGGATGCTTTCCGCCACCCCTGACCTGGCCAATTCCAAATGGAATTGGCGGTGTTCTGGGCGACGCGATCCTTCGCTTCCCGGGGCTGTTTATAGGCAGCTATCCTACGGGGACGGCCTCCATGATCGTCGGCGCCGTCCTGGCCGGCCCTGCGGTTTGGTCACTGCTCTTTGCCGCCGGTCTGGTCGGCAAGGCGGACGAAGACGAACCAAACACCGCACCGGTCAAACAGCTGAAAGCGACGCGGATCGAACCTGCATTCGAAGATGAGGCAGACGAGGACGATGGCGGCTGGCTGGCACTCGGAGCGATTGCCCACAGCTGGTACACGGCCAGCGCCCGGATCCGACGCCTTCTGGGGCTAAAGCCGCGCGAACACAACCGGAACCGGTTCGACCAACCCTACGACTTCAACGAAGATGAATTCGGCCCGCTGAACGAACCGGCTCGGGCCAAGAGCGGGGCCGCAACTCGGCGGGAACCACCGATGGAGACGGTGCCGCAAGCCGGACCCGGGCGGCAACGGACCATCCTCGCACCACCTCCGATGATGGGTGATCACACGGACGAGGACTTCAACGACGACGATCCGCCATTCGATCTGGACGACGTCCGTCCTGCGGGCATTCTTCCGGACAATGACGATGACTGGAGCGAGGCTCCGTCGAGCAACACGAGGCCGCCCACAGGCGGTCGCGTTTCCCCTCGCGTTGCTGCACCTCCCGCGCGGCCAAAGCCCGGCGCGCGGGTCGAGAAGGAGGCACAGACCTCTTTCATCCGTCCTGAAGGCTTCCAGCTTCCTTCCGTGCATCTTCTCGCGGAACCGAAAACCATTGGCCGCGATGCAACGCTCTCGGCGGATGCGCTGGAGCAGAACGCCCGCATGCTGGAAGGCGTTCTGGAGGACTTCGGCATCCGAGGCGAAATCATCCACGTTCGGCCAGGTCCCGTGGTCACTCTTTACGAACTTGAACCTGCCCCGGGGATCAAGTCGTCACGCGTAATCGGCCTCGCCGATGACATTGCCCGCTCGATGAGCGCTATTGCGGCCCGCGTCGCCGTTGTTCCCGGACGCAACGCAATCGGCATCGAACTTCCGAACCAGACCCGCGAAACCGTCTATCTGCGCGAACTCATCGCAAGTCACGATTTTGAGGCCAGCAAGGCGAAGCTGGCAATGACCCTCGGCAAGACCATCGGCGGCGAACCGGTAATCGCCGATCTTGCCAAGATGCCGCATCTTCTGGTGGCCGGTACGACCGGCTCCGGCAAATCGGTGGCGATCAACACGATGATCCTGTCGTTGCTCTACCGGCTCCCGCCGGAAAAGTGCCGCCTGATCATGATCGACCCCAAAATGCTCGAGCTTTCCGTTTACGACGGAATTCCGCATCTGCTGTCGCCGGTGGTCACCGACCCCAAGAAGGCGGTCGTGGCGCTCAAGTGGACCGTCCGCGAAATGGAAGAGCGATACAAGAAGATGTCGAAAATCGGTGTGCGCAACATCGATGGCTTCAACAGCCGCGTCGAACAGGCGCTCGCCAAAGGCGAAATCCTGACGCGTACCGTCCAGACTGGCTTCGACCGGCAGACCGGCGAGGCGATCTATGAGACGGAAGAGTTCGACCTCCAGCCAATCCCCTACATCGTCGTCATCATCGACGAAATGGCCGACCTGATGATGGTCGCCGGCAAGGATATCGAAGGAGCAGTGCAGCGGCTCGCCCAGATGGCACGAGCCGCCGGCATTCACGTCATCATGGCGACCCAGCGGCCGTCCGTCGACGTCATTACCGGTACGATCAAGGCGAACTTCCCGACCCGCATTTCCTTCCAGGTCACCTCGAAGATCGACAGTCGCACCATTCTCGGCGAACAGGGGGCCGAGCAGCTGCTCGGCATGGGCGACATGCTCTACATGGCCGGAGGCGGCCGGATTCAACGCGTGCACGGCCCGTTCGTGTCCGACAACGAAGTCGAAGAGATCGTGGCCTACCTGAAGACCCAGGGCGCACCGCAATACCTCGATGCGATCACGGCTGACGACGAGGATGACGATGATGCCGGACCTGCCGGTACCGCCAACCTGGCCGACTCCGATGATCCCTACGACCAGGCCGTGGCGATCGTACTCCGTGACGGCAAGGCTTCGACCTCCTATATCCAGAGGCGACTCGGGATCGGGTACAATCGGGCGGCATCACTGATCGAGCGCATGGAACAGGAGGGCTTGATCGGGCCTGCCAACCACGCCGGAAAACGAGAAATTCTCGTACCGACCGAGGCGGATATCATCGAGCGCTAGCGGCAACCTCGCCGAAGCAAGCGGCCAACCGCCGCCCATGGCTGACAATGGCCATCATCGCGCCGCGTTTTTCGGCGATGCAGAGTTAAATCGAGGAGTACCTAATGATTCACGTGAAAACAGGGCCCAGGACCATTCTCACGGAAAACCCAACGCGCCGAACCGTCCTTGCCGGTGCGGCTGCATTGCTCACGGCCGCCCTACCCCTATCCGCATTTGCTGCCACCGGCGCCTCAGACGCCGCACAGAAAATCGCCGACCATTTTTCATCCGTCAGAACAATGATGGGCGAATTCGTTCAGTTTGGCCCACGTGGCGAACAGACGGGTGGCAAGTTCTTCATTGAACGTCCGGGAAAGCTGCGTTTCAACTATGAGAAGCCTTCGCCGATGCGGGTGATTGCGGATGGCAAGAACGTCGTCATAGGCAACACCAAGCTGAAGACCTGGGACCTATATCCCCTTTCGAAGACTCCTCTCAGCCTGCTCCTCTCCAACAGGATCGATCTCGGGCATCAGATGGTCAGGGACGTCAAGGAGGAATCGGATCTGACCACGATCGTTCTCGGCGACAGGACGATCTTCGGCGATTCGACGATCACCCTCATGTTCGATCCCAAGACTTTCGACCTGCGCCAGTGGACCATAACCGACGCTCAGGCGAAGGACACCACCGTCATGATCTTCAACGTGAAGACGGGAACGGTGTTCGACCCGAGCGTCTTCGAAATCCCCTACAGCGACGTTCACAGCCAGAAACGCTAGCATCTCCGGATTGTCTTGTGGAGAAGGGCCGCATCGCCGTCAGAGCGTCCGGCTCTCGACTATCCACGGCGAATAGAACCTCCTAATTCTGCATGCACGTTTGCTGACCGCTTACCGTCCGCGAGAAGGAGAAAATCGCAGTGGCTCTTTCGATCACCACATGGAACATCAACTCCGTGCGGCTGCGGTTGCCGATTGTCGTGCAATTCCTTGAGCAGTTCAGACCCGATATCCTGTGCCTTCAGGAAATCAAATGCCAAAATGACGAGTTCCCGGCGGATGCTCTTCGGGAGCTCGGATACGACAACATCATTCTTCACGGGCAAAAAGGTTACCACGGGGTGGCGATCGTTTCACGACTGCCACTCAGCGAGAATCACCGCCAAGACTACTGCGGAATGGGTGACGCACGCCATATATCCGCGATATTCGAGTGGTCGGGTAAGCGTATTCGCCTCCATAATTTCTACGTTCCCGCGGGTGGCGACGAGCCGGACCCGACAGTCAATCCCAAGTTTGCACACAAGCTCAAATTCGTGGACGAGATGAAGTCCCTGCGAGCAGATGCGGAGCCAGGCATCTCATCGATCCTTGTCGGAGATCTCAACATTGCGCCATTCGAGAATGACGTCTGGTCTCACAAGCAGATGCTGAAGATCGTCAGCCATACGCCGGCCGAGACCGACGGTCTTCTGGAAGTCGTCAGCCGCGGAGGGTGGCTCGACCTGATGCGGCAATCCGTGGATCCGTCCCAAAAGCTCTACACCTGGTGGAGCTATCGGGCGAAAGACTGGGCAGCAGCCGACCGCGGCCGGCGGTTGGACCATATCTGGTCGTCCCCGGATCTCGGAGCGCACCTCGACAGCATTGAAGTCCTGAAGGAGGCTCGCGGGTGGGAAAGGCCGTCGGATCACGTTCCTGTGACGGCACGTTTTTCGGCCTGAAGACCTGTCTATTCGAAGCGTGGCGCCAATGCGGCGCTTCCTTCGACCAGCGACCGCAGCGACAGCCGGATGCGCTCCTGCACGACTGCGGCCATGGCGGGATACTCCTCCAGCAGGCGGTGGAACATGGCCCGGGTAATACGGATCACTTCACAGTCCTCCAATGCGATCGCCGTATACTTTCGCTCGACCATGGTCACGAGCGCCAGTTCGGAGAGCATCATTCCCCGATCGGCGACTGCTTCGACCTTCGGTTTTCCCCCTCGCCCAAAGATCGATAACTCCAGCCGCCCTCTCGATAAGACGTAAGCGCATTCGGCCGGAGACCTTTCGCGGAACAGGGCTTGCCCCGCTGCGACGGTACGATGCTCGGCACCGAAGGCAATGAGGCGCAACTGGTCCTTGTCGAGGCCCTGAAACAGGGGCACACATGAAAGCAGCTCTATGTCGTCGCTCAGCGCCATTGCGGCCTTTCCGAATCAGGGGACGATCTTGTAACCGCCGTTCTCTGTCACCAGAATTTCGGCATTCGAGGGATCTTGCTCGATTTTCTGGCGCAGTCGATAGACGTGGGTTTCCAGAGTATGGGTGGTTACGCCGGAATTGTAACCCCAGACCTCCTCCAGAAGCACGTCGCGAGTGACCACCTTCTGGTCGGCCCGGTAAAGATAACGGATGATCGCCGCTTCCTTTTCGGTCAAGCGGATTTTCCTGCCATCTTCCGTGGTCAACAGCTTCTGGCTCGGCTTGAACAGATAGGGACCGACCGTAAAGGTGGCGTCTTCGCTGTGCTCGTGCTGGCGAAGCTGGGCTCGGATACGCGCAAGCAGCACGGCAAAACGGAATGGCTTCGTTACGTAATCGTTCGCGCCCGCTTCCAGCCCGAGGATGGTATCCGAATCCGTGTCATGCCCGGTGAGCATGATAACAGGCGCCTTGAATCCGTTCTTGCGCAGCAATTTCACTGCCTCTCGCCCGTCCATGTCGGGGAGACCGACATCCATGATGAGAAGATCGACCTGTGCGTTGCGAGCCGTCTGGATACCCCTTGCCGCGGTCTCTTCCTGAAGAAGAGAGAATTCCTCGTAAAGCGACAATTGTTCGATGAGCGTTTGCCGCAGGTCTTCGTCATCGTCTACAAGAAGAATCGTCCGCGCCGTCATGATTTCGCCTCTTGTGTTACGCCCGCTTTCCGTGCCGGATCTAAAATCCGGGTTCGGCAGCACCAAGCGCTTTATTATCGTTTCCGCTGCTATGAATACAACGAGTCACAGGCAAGGCAAAATCTCGTGAAGTCGTCCCTTCGCAAACACTCTGCCAGCGGCGACCAACCGGTCGTGCTTCGCGCCGCACCACGTGATCGCTCGCGGGCCATCCTGCAATTCGGTATCCTTCGTCTGCCCGCCGCCTGGGGTCGAGCCGGCACGGTTCTCTGCAAGAAGGAGGGTGATGGAGGGTCCCCCCGCGCGACGATGCGGCTGTTGGGCGGCTATTTCCGGGGCGACCGAATCAGGAATCTCGTCACCGCCTTGCCCATGGTCCGGACAAAGGCCGGCATGCTGTGGTGCGACGCGCCGCAACATGCCGCCTACAACCGGCCGGTTTCGGCACCTTTTGCTGCAAGCCACGAACGGCTGATGCGCGACGACACACTGTACGACATATGCCTGGTCATGGACTGGAATATTTCGTCACGCCGGCGAGGGGGCGGGTCGGCGATCTTCTTTCATCTGGCACGCCCCGGCTATACGCCGACCGAGGGCTGCGTCGCGGTTAGGCGCGAAGACATGCTGCGCCTCATCCGTCATTTCCGTCGTGGCACACGTATTCGCATTCTTTAGGGCCTGCCGTCAGCGGTTCATGCGAGCGATCGCGGTACGACGAACCGCTCGAGGTATCCGTTCCCCTCGCCAATTTGGCTCCAACCTGCCACGTCGAAAAGGATGCAGGCGAGCGCTGCCGTGGGAAACTTCTCTCGCTGGCGCGTCAACGCATCCCCTTCCCCCTTGCCGGCGAGCCGAAGTGCGGCCTCCTGGAGGCCGGGATTGTGGGAGAGCACCAACACCTCACGATATCTGGGATCGAGATCCCTCAGAAGCGCAAGAATGCGCTCCGCAGGTGCGTCGTACAGTGTCCTGAGAATGCGTATCTCGGCAGTCCTTGTCAGCCGGCTCTCGACAATAGCCCAGGTCTCCTGCGTTCGTCGCGCTCCGGAGACGAGCACGAGGTCCGGCTTCAGGCTCTTCTTCACCAAGTAATCTGCGATGAGCAAGGCCGCCTTTCGGCCGCGCTTTGCAAGCGGACGTTCGTAGTCCTCGGTCCCGCCCGGCCAATCTGATTTCGCATGTCGCAACAGGAAGACCCGCCGTTGCATCTTGATTGCCGCCGGGCCGCCATCATCATTCATCGCCGCTATGCCCTCGTCGCTTTCCGTGCACGCAGCATGCCACAGGTCGGGAGGCTATCGAACGCAAAATGCCGCCCCGTTTGGAGCGGCATTCAGAAACACGTGTGACGGCCTCGTTATTTCCAGTCGCGGACGTCGACGAAGTGACCGGCAATGGCGGCGGCGGCAGCCATGGCGGGCGAGACGAGGTGTGTCCGACCCTTATAGCCCTGACGACCCTCGAAATTGCGGTTGGACGTCGAGGCGCAACGTTCGCCGGGCTTCAGACGATCGTCGTTCATCGCGAGGCACATCGAACAGCCCGGTTCGCGCCATTCGAAGCCGGCATCCTTGAAGATCTTGTCCAGGCCCTCGGCTTCCGCCTGTTCCTTGACGAGACCGGAGCCCGGCACGACCATGGCCGAGACCGTGGACGCCACCTTCTTGCCTTCCAGTACCTTGGCGGCGGCGCGCAGATCCTCGATGCGGCCATTGGTGCACGAACCGATGAAGACGCGGTCGATGGCGATGTCGGTCATCTTCGTGCCCGGCTTCAGGCCCATGTAATCGAGCGCCCGCCACTTGGAGGCGCGCTTGTTCTCATCGGCGATCTCGTCCGGGTTCGGAACGACGCCCTCAATCGACACGACGTCTTCCGGCGAGGAGCCCCAGGAGACGATCGGCGGCAGGTTGGCGGCGTCGAGCACGACAACCTTGTCGAAGTGCGCGCCTTCATCCGTATGCAGCGTCTTCCAGTAGGCGACGGCCTGATCCCAGGCCTCGCCCTTCGGCGCGCGCGGCTTGTCCTTGATGTATTCGAAGGTCTTTTCGTCCGGGGCGATCAGGCCGGCGCGAGCGCCGCCTTCGATCGTCATGTTGCAAACCGTCATGCGGCCTTCCATCGACAGCGACCGGATCGCCTCGCCGGCGAACTCGATGACGTGGCCGGTACCGCCTGCGGTGCCGATCTCGCCGATGATGGCGAGGATGATGTCCTTGGCGGTGACGCCTTCCGGCAACTTGCCGTCGACGCGCACCAGCATGTTCTTCGCCTTCTTCTGGATCAGCGTCTGGGTCGCCAGCACATGTTCGACCTCCGACGTGCCGATGCCGTGCGCGAGTGAGCCAAAGGCCCCGTGCGTCGACGTGTGACTGTCACCGCAAACAATGGTCATGCCCGGAAGCGTGAAGCCCTGCTCGGGGCCGACGATATGAACGATGCCCTGACGCTTGTCCTTTTCGGAATAGTACTCGACGTCGAAATCGGCGGCGTTCTTGGCGAGTGCCTCGACCTGGATCCGGCTCTCTTCGTTCTTAATGCCCTCGGCGCGATCGGGGGTGGTCGGCACGTTGTGATCGACGACCGCCAGCGTCTTCTGCGGCGCATGAACAGCGCGGCCGGCCATACGAAGGCCTTCGAACGCCTGCGGGCTCGTGACCTCGTGGACCAAATGGCGATCGATGTAGATCAGACAGGTGCCATCGTCCTGCTGGTCGACCAGATGGTCGTCCCAGATCTTGTCGTAAAGGGTGCGGGGTGCGCTCATGATGTCAACTTCCGTGAGTGAATGGAGCGGGATCTTGGCGGGCGGAAATCGCCTGCGGCTCAAAAGGTCGGCCGATCAGGATAGGCGGCTGTTTAGCGCCCCGGAGACGCGCGCAAAAAACCGTGCCGGCAACCGCTTGCGGTCCTGCAGCACGAAAATATGAGGCGCGAGACATCCGAACTTAGATTCCATCGGCGCGCTCATACCAGTTTTCGCGAAAACCGGCAATCAAATTGCGCTCCCGTATGGATCGATCGACCAGTCAGGCCGCCGCGTACTTCCCTCGCATCCGGCGTTCGAGACGGCGGAGGATAAGCGATAGTCCTACCGTTAGCAGCAGATAGATATAGGCGACGATCGAATACGTCTCGAAGAAGCGAAAGGAGCCGGAAGCATAGACCTTGGCCATCTGCGTAATGTCGGCGACTCCGAGAACGGAGACCAGCGACGAGTCCTTGACCATGGCGACAAAGTCATTCGACAGTGGCGGAAAGACCACGCGGATCGCCTGCGGAAAGACCACGAGACGGAACCGCTGATAGCGATTGAGACCAAGCGCCATCGCCGCTTCGACCTGGCCCTTGTCGATCGACTGGAATCCGGCGCGAAATATCTCCGCGATAAATGCTGAATAGCCGATCATCAGCGCGATAATGGCCCGCCACATCAACGAAATATCGCGCACAACCAGCGGCTCACCAAGGCCAGCCGCAACCAGTGGCGCGGTAATCACGTTGTAGAGCGCGACGAACCCGGGAGCACCCACAAAGGCGATGTAGAACAACAACACCAGAATCGGCACGCCACGGATGACTTCGACATAGAAGCGTGCGACCTGACGCATGACATTGTTCTGCGCCATACCGAGCAGCGCAATAAGCAGCCCCAGGACCATCGCCAGCCCGAAACCAGCAAGCGTGACGAAGATCGTTACCCCCAATCCGGCCGCGACTGTCTGGAAGACTTGCGTATACAGATCGTTGAAGACGACAATCGCGGCAATGGCGACTGCAATCAGGACAAAAGCGAACAGCCACCATGGCCGATCGCCTCGGTCACTCGCACCCGTCAAAGTCTGGAAGCCCATCAGACAAGCGCCCCGCCCGGATTACGGAGGAACGTGGTCATTCGCCCATCTTGTAGTCGAGGAACCACTTCTTGTTCAGCGTCTCGAACGTGCGGTCCGCCTTTAGCGCAGCGATGGCCGTGTTGACCGGCCCAACGAGATCGGACCCCTTCGGGAAAATGAAGCCGAAATCTTCTGTGCCAAGCGGCTCACCGACAATCTTCAAACTGCCGTTGGAGGCGGCGACATAACCTTCGCCCGCCGTACTGTCGGTCAACACGAGGTCGACGTCGCCGACCTTCAACGCCTGAACGGTTGCGCCGAATGTCTCGAACAGCTTGATCCGAGAGTTCTGTTCATTCCCGTCGAGGATCTCATAGACTGCGGTATAGAAAGGACTGGTGCCGGGTTGGGCTCCGACGAGGCCGCCTTCAAGTGCCGCAAAACTCTTGGCATCGTTGAAACGCGTCTCGTCTCCGCGCACGAGCATCAACTGCTGCGACCGCATGTAAGGATCCGAAAAGTCGACCTTTTCCTTGCGATCGTCTTTGATCGTGATACCGGTCATGCCGACCTGATACTGTCCGTCCGAGACCGCCTGGATCATCGCATCCCAAGACGTATTCTGATACTCGACCTTGAAGTTCAAGCGCTTTGCGATCTCGTTCATCGCGTCGTATTCCCAACCCACAGCCTCACCGGTCTTCGGGTCGACAAACTGCAGCGGCGGATAGGCATTTTCCGTCACCACCACGACCGTCCTGCCACCGAGATCCGGCAGATCGGCTGCAAACGATGCGAAGGGGGCAAGCAAGAGGGAGGACAGACCGGCAAGAACGGCGCGGCGGACAAACATTCTGGTCTCCTGAATTGTGGCAGCGCCAGAGTGTCACAATTTCTTCTACCGTTGCAAGAGCAAGGACTCCCTGGTTCCGGGATATGCCGCAATGTGAGTTCTTTGGCCCGACAGGTGCCGCAGAACGGCCTCGCACCGGGCAAAAGTAGACCGAAGCCTCATGAACAAAAAAGCCGGAGCATCTATCCCGATGCTCCGGCCATGGATCGATCAGAACGACCGAAGCCGTTCCTTCAAGAAGTTACTCTGCTGCGCCTTCGGCGGCTGCAGCCTTTTCAGCGGCTTCAGCGGCTGCCTTTTCGGCAGCGAGAGCCTGGGCAGCTGCGATCTTCTCAGCTTCGATGCGCGCCTTTTCCTCGGCGACCGCAGCACGTTCGTTTTCGTTGAGCTTGCGAGCACGGGTGCCGGTGTTCTCGACGATACGAGCCGACTTGCCGCGACGATCGCGCAGGTAGTAGAGCTTGGCGCGACGGACCTTACCGCGACGAACGACTTCGACGCTTTCGACGAGCGGCGAGTAGACCGGGAATACGCGCTCGACGCCTTCGCCGTAGGAAATCTTGCGAACCGTGAAGCTCTCGTTGATGCCGGCGCCCGAACGTGCGATGCACACGCCTTCGTAGGCCTGTACGCGGGTACGGTTGCCTTCCTTGACGGTGACGTTGACGCGCAGCGTGTCGCCCGGGGAGAATTCCGGGAGCTTGCGCTTGGCTTCGATCTTGGCGGCCTGTTCGGCTTCCAGCTGCTGAATGATGTTCATGTCTAACCTCGATTTCTTCTGAAACAGCCAGAGCGCTCGACTGTGATCCCTTGGTCATGCCTCGGAATGTTGACCCGGATGGGTCGGAGCGGTTACGCGGTTCTTTGTTGTGGCAGACGGGCAAAAGCCCATTTCCGCGCGTGCCAATACACGAAACAAACCTGCTTGTCACCCCCTGCGGCCTCATTTGTCCTTTCTGGATGAGCTTGTCGGCGGCGGCGAGAACGAATATGCATTCCCTGCATCTGGAGGGGTGAGATCATGACCTTGGCCGTCATCGTACTTCTGTTTGTCGCCGGTTTCCTGTCGGGCGTGATCAATGCCATCGCCGGCGGCGGTACGTTTCTGACATTCGGAGCCATGACGCTCGCCGGCCTTCCGCCAATTGCCGCCAACGCCACTTCGTCAATCACCCAGTTCCCGGGTTACATTACCTCGACGCTCGCATATCTGCGCGAACTGAAGGCGATCGGAAAAGCTGCGATCGTGCTGGCGCTCGTCTCGGCAGCAGGTTCCCTCGGTGGCGCTCTCTTCCTGGTTTCGCTCTCGAATCCTGCTTTTCGAGCGATGGTGCCTTGGCTGCTGATCGCGGCGACCGCGATCTTCGCGGCGGGCCCCAAGCTCCGCCCCAAGAATGCGGGTGAGAGCCATCCCGCGAGCCCCCTCGGTCTTGCACTGCAAACCGTAACGTCCTTCTACGGAGGTTTCTTCGGCGCCGGTATGGGCATCATGATGCTCGCCTCGCTGGGACTTGCCAGCGGCGGCGACTATCATCGTCTCAACGCGCTGAAGAACTTTCTGTCGATCGTCATCGCCGCCGTGGCGATCATCGTCTTTACGTCTGCCGGCGCAATCTCGTGGCTCCACGCCGCCATCATGGTGCCTGCCGTAGCGCTGGGCGGATATGCCGGCGTCGGTGTCGCCAGACGTGCTCCTCAGGCGTTGTTGCGCTGGATTGTCGTGGTTTTGGGGCTGGCGCTCGCCGGCTACTACTTCGTCACTGGCTGAGATGCGGTATCGGTAGCCAGAAGGTCCGCTCGCCTCTCCTTCGTAAGGGCAAGCGCCTGCTCGTGTCGCCACGTCTCGATTGCACCGTGATTGCCCGACGTCAGCACCGCGGGGATTTCTCGGCCTTCGAACACCTGCGGACGGGTATACTGTGGATGCTCCAGAAGCCCACCCTCGAAGCTCTCGTGGACCCCGGATAGCTCGTTGCCCATCACCCCCGGCAAAATGCGGACAACAGCATCGAGAACGACAAGCGCCGCCGGCTCGCCGCCTGAGAGGATATAATCGCCGATCGAGACCTCTTCTAAACCGCGAGCGTCGATGACGCGCTGATCGACGCCTTCAAAACGGCCACAGACGATCACAACGCCGTCACCGGAAGCGAGCTCCCTCACCCGTCGCTGCGTCAACGGGCGACCTCTCGGGCTCATAAGCAGCCTCGGGCGGTCATCCTTCGCCACGTCGTCAATCGCTCGCGCCAGCACATCGGGCTTGAGCACCATGCCGGCGCCGCCGCCGGCAGGCGTGTCGTCGACCGTCCGGTGCCGATCTGTGGCGAAATTTCGTATCTGAACGGTCTCCACCACCCACTGGCCGCGCTCCAGCGCCCGGCCCGCAAGCGAGTAAGCGAGATGACCGGGAAACATCTCCGGGTAGAGCGTGAGGATTGTTGCTCGAAAGCTCATGTCCGACCGCTCATTCCTCGTCCGAACCACTCAGGTCAGATCCTTTACGGCGTGGCGTCTTACGCTCCTCCTCGAGACCAGCCGCCACGGGATCGATCAGCAGACGGCCACTCTCGAGGTCTATTTCGAGCACCGCTGTTTCCGAAAACGGGATGAGCACGGGGCGCTTGCCCGGTCCCTTGATTTCCAGCAGATCGCCCGCCCCGAAATCGAAGACAGCGGACACCGCGCCGTAGTGCTTTCCAGCACTATCGTAGACGTCGAGACCCTCGAGGTCGGCATAGTAGAATTCGTCGTCCTCGAGATCGCCGTCCGGAAGCGCGTCCCGATCGACATAGAGCTCGAGTCCGTTCAAAGCCTCGGCAGCATTGCGATCATTCACGCCGCGGAAGCGCACGATCACCACGTTCTTGGCTTCGCGAATCTCCAGAATCTCGAAGACCCGGCCATCCAGGCTTCGCAGGTTGCCGTAATCGCCCAGCGCCATCGGATCAGCCGTGTACGTTCTGACCCGAACCTCTCCGCGGAGCCCCTGGGCGGCGCCCACTGTAGCCATCAGTACAGGATTCTTAAGCGTCGTCATGAGTACCGATAATCCAACATCGCCGTCATGCAGTCTTCTTAGGACGAAGCATGGCGAAAAGAAACGAAAAACGGGCGGCAGATACTGCCGCCCGTCGGAATTCAAGGGAATGGAAATTATTCCGCGGCGCTTGCTTCAGCAGCAGCAGCGGCTGCCTCAGCGGCCTTCATTTCCTTTTCCTTTACACGCTCGACAGCCTTCTTGCCCGGCTTTGCCTTTTCCGGGTTGTTGCGGGCGTCGCGGGTGGCGAGGCCAGCCTCGGCCATGAAACGCAGCACGCGGTCGGTCGGCTGGGCGCCCTTTGCGACCCATTCCTTGATGCGTTCAACGTTCAGTTCGATGCGCTTTTCGCTGTCCTTCGGAAGCATCGGGTTCCATGCGCCGACCTTCTCGAGGAAACGACCGTCGCGCGGCGAGCGGGCGTCGGCCACGACGATCTGGTAGTACGGACGCTTCTTGGAACCGCCACGGGCGAGACGAATTTTCAGTGCCATTTCTTTACTCCTTGGGCTTTTCTTTTCCGCCGGCTGTTCAGGCGGTCTTTTCCGAATTGCTGCCGATGTCGGCAGCGATTGCTTCATGATGCCGGATCACTTCCCTGATGATGAAATTCAGGAACTTTTCTGCGAAATCCGGATCCAGATGGGCATCCTGCGCCAGACGGCGAAGACGTTCGATCTGGTATTCCTCGCGCGCCGGATCGGCCGGCGGCAAATCGTATTGGGCCTTGAGAACGCCGACCGCTTTCGTGCATCGAAACCGTTCGGCGAGCATATGCACGAGAGCGGCGTCGATGTTGTCGATCGACTGGCGGTAGCTCGCGAGCTGTTCCTTGACGTGTGGAGCGATCATGGCGATGTCTCGTCTCACTTCTTCTTCGGCAAACCGGGGAGGCCCGGGAACCCGCCGCCACCGAGACCGGGCAGCTTCCCGCCAAGTCCTGGCAATCCGCCGCCGATCCCCGGAAGAGCACCCGGATTGATACCCGCCGCCTCCGCCTGTTTGGCAAGTGCCTCGATCTGCTTCGGATCCATACTCGACAGATCCGGCATCCCGCCCATGCCACCAAGACCCATCTTGCCAGCGAGGCCGCCCATCATCTGCTTCATCATGCCGCCGCCCTTCTTGCCGCCCATGGCCTTCATCATGTCGGCCATCTGACGATGCATCTTGAGCAACTTGTTGATTTCGGCGGCGTCGGTGCCGGAGCCGGCCGCGATGCGCTTCTTGCGGGAATGCTTGAGAATGTCGGGATTGGCCCGCTCCGCCTTGGTCATCGACTGGATGATGGCAATCTGGCGACCGAACAGCTTGTCGCTCAGCCCAGCGGCGGCCATCTTGTCCTTCATGCCGGCCATGCCGGGCATAAGACCCATGATGCCGCCCATGCCGCCCATCTTCTGCATCTGCTTCAACTGTTCGGCGAGGTCGTTCAGGTCGAACTTGCCCTTGGCCATCTTCTCGGCCATGGCTTTCGCCTTCTCGGCATCGATCGTCTCGGCCGCCCTCTCGACCAGCGAAACGATGTCGCCCATCCCGAGAATGCGGTCGGCGATGCGCCGCGGATGGAACTCTTCGAGCTCCGTCATCTTTTCGCCGACGCCGATCAGCTTGATCGGCTTGCCGGTAACCGCGCGCATCGAAAGCGCTGCACCACCGCGGCCGTCACCGTCCATGCGGGTGAGCACGAGCCCGGTGATGCCGACGCGCTCGTCGAAATTGCGGGCGAGATTGACGGCATCCTGACCGGTCAGAGCGTCGGCAACGAGAAGAATTTCGTGCGGCTTGGATCTGGCCTTGATCTCGGCCATCTCGACCATCAGCGGCTCGTCGATATGCGTGCGGCCCGCTGTGTCGAGGATGACGACGTCGTGACCGCCGAGCTTGGCGGCCTGTACGGCGCGGCTTGCGATATCGGTCGGCGATTGGCCGGCAATGATCGGCAACACGTCGATGCCCGTCTGCACGCCGAGCTGACGCAGCTGTTCCTGGGCAGCAGGACGACGCGTGTCGAGCGAGGCCATCAGGACCTTTTTCTTCTCGCGATCGGTCAGACGCTTGGCAATCTTGCCCGTGGTCGTGGTCTTGCCGGAGCCTTGCAGGCCGACCATCATGACGACGACCGGGGCCGGTGCATTGAGATCGATCGAAACGCCTTCGGAGCCCAGCATTTCGACGAGTTCGTCGTGGACGATCTTGACGACCATCTGTCCGGGCTTGATCGATTTCACCACCGCCGCGCCGACAGCCTTTTCGCGGACCCTGTCGGTGAACGAGCGCACAACTTCGAGCGCGACATCAGCCTCCAGAAGTGCACGACGCACCTCGCGCAGCGCGGCGGAGACATCCGCTTCGGACAGTGCGCCACGGCCGGTCAGTCCATTCAGAATGGATCCAAGGCGGTCCTGGAGGTTTTCAAACATCGGCTCTTCCTTATCGTTCCGGTTTCGTCGAGAATTGCCGAAACGTTGGTCTTTTCTCCGACGAAAACAAGACGAAAAACCAAAAAGCACCCGAGAGCGCAACGCGCTGTCGGATGTTGACCTCCGGGATCTCTTTATACCTTTACGGGTCCCGGTCGGCGGCTCGGAGTCTCAATCTCGTCGCAGATTTGCTGGCGATAAACAGGAAAACCGCGCCGGAGTCAAGTATTTCAGCCCTCCATGACGAATGCGCCCCTCGAATCTGCGCGTTTGGCCCTACCGGACGGCGGTAGTTCGTTCCGGTGAGGCTCTGGCCGATCACGAAGCGCACTGGTAATTCCGGCGCTTTTCCGCCATATAAGCGGCGACAACCATCGAAAGTATCAGCATGACGGCAGCGACGGTCGAATTCGCAAAGATGAACGGGCTTGGCAACAAGATCCTGGTCGTCGACATGCGCGGCCGTGTCGACCGGGTCTCGCCCGCAGCCGCCGTCAGCCTCGCCGGCAACCCGGAAACGGCGTTCGACCAGATCATGGCGATCCACGATCCGAAGCTGTCTGGCACCGACGCTTACATTGATATCCTGAACTGCGACGGCACGCGGGCGCAGGCCTGCGGTAACGGAACGCGCTGCGTCGTGCAGGCGCTTGCAGCCGAGACAGGACGCAAGACCTTCACATTTCAGACCATCGCCGGCATCCTGAATGCCGTCGAGCATGAGGACGGTACCATTTCAGTCGATATGGGCGAACCTGTCTTCGAGTGGAACCGCATTCCACTTGCCGAGGAATTTCACGACACCAGCCGCATCGAATTGCAGATCGGCCCAATCGACGCGCCGATCCTGCATTCGCCCTCGGCCGTATCGATGGGCAATCCGCACGCGATCTTCTGGGTCGATCGCGATCCGATGACGTTCGATCTCGACCGCTTCGGTCCGCTTCTCGAAAATCATCCGATGTTCCCTGAAAAGGCAAACATCACACTGGCGCAAGTGACTGCACCTGACGCAATGACGACCCGTACCTGGGAACGGGGGGCGGGACTGACACTCGCCTGCGGTTCAGCCGCATGTGCGGCTGCCGTCAGCGGCGCACGCACCGGCCGGACCGGCCGCAGGGTGACTGTTACTGTCGCTTCCAGCCCGAACCGGCAGACGCTCACGATCGAATGGCGCGAACGTGATAACCATGTGGTCATGACCGGCCCCGCCGAGTGGGAATGGTCCGGTACGCTCGATCCGGCGACCGGCGCCTGGCAGCGCAGCACATCCTCTGAAAGCGGAGCATCCGCTTCGTGAGCGGGATTGAGGTCATTACCTTCGGCTGCCGACTCAATACCTACGAGTCCGAAGTCATGAAGGCTGAAGCGGCCAAGGCTGGCCTCAACGACGCGATTCTGGTCAATACCTGCGCAGTTACCGGCGAAGCTGTCCGGCAGGCCCGCCAAGCGATCCGCCGCGCCCGTCGCGAAAGCCCGAATGCCCGGATCGTGGTGACCGGTTGCGCCGCCCAGACCGATGCCCGGGGCTTTGCCGCCATGCCCGAAGTCGACGCCGTCCTTGGCAATGAGGAGAAGCTCAAAGCCGAATATTACCGGGGGATGCCGGATTTCGGGGTCGAAGGCGAGGAAAAGATCCGCGTCAACGACATCATGAGCATTTCGGAAACGGCGCCGCAAATGGTCGCGCATATCGACGGTCACGTCCGCGGCTTTCTGCAGGTGCAGACCGGCTGTGACCACCGCTGCACCTTCTGCATCATACCTTACGGACGCGGCAATTCCCGCTCGGTTCCTATGGGCGCAATCGTCGAACAAGCTCGCAGGCTTGTTGAAAACGGCTACCGCGAAGTGGTACTGACTGGCGTCGACGCGACAAGCTACGGCAACGATCTTCCCGGCCGGCCGAGTCTCGGTCTGCTGGCAAAGACGCTGCTGAAGCAGGTGCCGGAAATCCGGCGGCTACGCCTCTCCTCGATCGACAGTATCGAAGTCGACGGTCACTTGTTCGATCTCATCGCCGACGAACCGCGC
The DNA here is from genome assembly GCF_014126615.1 of Ciceribacter thiooxidans. Classification (NCBI taxonomy): domain Bacteria; kingdom Pseudomonadati; phylum Pseudomonadota; class Alphaproteobacteria; order Hyphomicrobiales; family Rhizobiaceae; genus Ciceribacter; species Ciceribacter thiooxidans. The sequence continues at coordinate 3,561,288 of NZ_CP059896.1, read as the reverse complement.
TTCATGCCGCACCTCCATCTCTCTCTGCAGCATGGAGATGACCTGATCCTGAAGCGAATGAAGCGTCGCCACAGCCGCGCGGACGCGGTCGATTTCGCAAGAAAGGTCCGTGCGTTGCGGCCGGACGTTGCATTCGGAGCGGACATGATCGCCGGCTTTCCGACCGAGACGGAGGAGATGTTCGCGAATGCCGCAAGTCTTGCCAAGGAGATGGGGATCGCCCATCTCCACGTCTTCCCGTACAGTCCGCGTCCGGGCACGCCGGCGGCGCGAATGCCGCAACTCGATCGCGGGCTGGTGAAGGAGAGAGCGGCACGCTTGCGCGACAGCGCCCAAAAGCTTCATACCGCGCACCTGACGTCAATGGTCGGAACCCGTCAGACGATCCTTGTCGAAAATAACGGCATGGGCCATACGGAAAACTTCTCGCTGGTTGACGCCTCGGGGCTGGCGCCGCGCGATCTTGTGACGGTCACGATCACCGGTCACAATGGCAAGAATCTGGAAATGCAATTGGCTGGCCGCTCGGCTGCCTGATTTCGAACGGACTGTTCATGGCGCTCGGCTTCATCAAAAAGGTCTTCACCTTCGGCAAGGACAAGCCGACCGGCTCGGCGCCTGCCGAACAAGACGCTCCGGCCTCGGACGAGGCTCCGCAGCAAGCCGCGGAAGAACAGGCCGTGGCCGACACGACGTCCGAAGACGTTGTGGAGGCCCTATCCCCTGACGAACATGAGGGCGGGCGCCCCGGAGCCGCCGACCATAACGAAGCACCGGAACTGCCCTCGGATGCCGATGCAGCGATCGCATCAGAAGAGTCCGACGCAATCCCTCCGGCCGAAGAAGAGGAACTGACGGGCCTCGCCGAACATAACCTCCCGAAGGGATTTGCGTTGGGTACGACTGCGCCGGAGGAGGTGCCGGACAAGCCTATTCAAAAACTCTCCTGGTTCCAACGTCTGCGGGCCGGATTGCTGCGCACGTCTTCGCAGCTGACAGGACAGATCACAGCGCTCTTCACCAAGCGCAAACTCGACGACGACGCGCTTCAGGACCTCGAGGACCTGCTCATCCAGGCCGATCTCGGCGTCGAGACGGCGATGCGCATCACCGACACGCTGTCTTCCGAGCGCTACGGCAAGGATGTCACCGGCGAAGATGTCTCCCACATCATGGCAAGCGAGATTACCAAGGTTCTGAAACCCGTCGCCCGCCCCCTGCAATTGGACCTCAGCCACAAGCCCCACGTCATCCTGGTCGTCGGCGTCAACGGCACCGGCAAGACCACGACGATCGGCAAGCTGGCGGCGAAACTCTCAGGTTCCGGCCTGAAGGTCATGCTGGCCGCCGGTGACACTTTCCGCGCCGCCGCAATCGAGCAACTTAAGATCTGGGCAGACCGCACGGGCTCGACCTTCATCGGCACCAAGCTCGGCGCCGACGCTGCCGGGCTGGCCTACGAGGCGTTCGAGAAGGCCAAGGCGGAGAAGTCGGACGTCCTCATCATCGATACCGCCGGTCGCCTGCAGAACAAGACGGAACTGATGGCGGAGCTTGAGAAGATTGTCCGAGTGCTCGGCAAACTCGACCCAGACGCGCCGCATACGGTGCTCCAGACACTGGATGCAACCACTGGCCAGAACGCGATGGCGCAGGTCGAGATTTTCCGCAACATTGCGGGCGTCAACGGGCTCGTGATGACAAAGCTGGACGGCACGGCGCGCGGCGGCATTCTCGTCGCCATCGCCGCCAAGCACAAGTTGCCGGTCTATTTCATCGGTGTCGGCGAGGGGATCGATGATCTCGAACCGTTTGAGGCGGATGACTTCGCCAAGGCGATTGCGGGTCTCGGAGGCTGACGCAAGAGGCGGGAAAACGAACGCGCGGCGCTCAAGCAAGAAAGTATGACAGGCAAAGACAATGACATCCAGCCATAGTGACACAGAACCGACTGCCGCCGAGAAGCACCACCCGCTCCTCAAGCTAGCGCTTGAGCTGGGCCCGTTGATCATCTTCTTCTTTGGTAATCTTCGCGGCGAATGGCTAGCGAAGGCGTTCCCGGTGCTTTCCACTGTGGGGGGGCCGCTCTTCATCGCAACGGCATTGTTCATGGCCGCGACGGTGGCCTCGTTGGTTGTTTCGAAGATTGTTTTCCGACACTTGCCGATCATGCCGTTCGTCTCGGGCATTGTCGTGCTGGTGTTCGGTTCTTTGTCAATTTGGCTTCAGGACGAAACCTTCATCAAGATGAAGCCGACGATCGTGAACACTCTTTTCGGCGCGGTCCTGCTCGGCGGGCTTTTCTTCGGCAAGTCACTGCTCGGCTATGTCTTCAACGCAGCCTTCCAGCTCGATGACATCGGTTGGCGGAAGCTGACACTGCGCTGGGGTGTCTTCTTTCTCTTCCTTGCCGTCCTGAATGAGGCGGTGTGGCGCAACTTTTCCGACGAGGTGTGGGTCAATTTCAAGGTCTGGGGCACGATGCCGATCACGATCCTCTTCACGCTCGCGCAAATGCCGCTGATCATGCGCCACACACTCGAGGAACGGACGGAGGAGACAAAGTGACGATCACCGCGCTCGATCCGCAGGATCGTCACAAAGCGACCCGCCTCTGGCTATTCGCCGTCGGCCTGATCGTCCTTGCACAGATCGGCATCCTTCACCTGATGGGCAGAATACCTATCTGCGAATGCGGCTATATCAAGCTCTTCGAGCCCGGTGTGAACACTGCAGGAAATTCGCAGCATCTCGCAGATTGGTACACGCCGTCACACATCATTCACGGCTTCCTGTTCTATCTTCTCGCTTTCGTCCTCTTCAGACGCCGGCCATTGTCCATGCGACTTGCGTTAGCGACCCTGATTGAGGCGGCATGGGAGCTGGTGGAAAACTCTCCGCTCGTCATCGACCGATATCGCACGGCGACGATGGCGATTGGCTATCAGGGTGACAGTATCCTGAACTCCACGATGGATACGGCGTTCATGGCCGTCGGTTTCCTTTTCGCCGCCCGAGCGCCGGTCTGGCTGACTGTCTCGATCGCTGTGTTCCTGGAAATCTACGTGGGATGGCTGATCCGCGACAACCTGACGCTGAACGTGCTGATGCTTCTCTGGCCCATCGAAGCCATCAGGGCATGGCAGGCTGGCCTCTGAATCAGCCTTTTGCCAGCGCTTTTTCTATCGCCGGATATAGCCCTTTCTCGAGCGAGAGCGCATCGAAGGGACCGACACGCTTATAGACAATCGTCCCGCCAGCATCGACGAGATAAGATTCGGGAATTCCGTAGACGCCCCAGTCAATCGCTGCCTTGCCGTTGGGATCGACGCCGATGGCGCTATAGGGATTTCCAAGCTCGCCGAGGAACTTAAGCGCGTTTTCGGTCGTGTCCTTGTAGTTGATCGCGACCACCGTAAGCCGCGGATCTTTAGCGAGTTCCTTCAGGATCGGATGCTCTTGCCGACAGGGAACGCACCAGGACGCAAAGACATTGACCAATGTCAGCTTGCCCGCGAGAACCTCGGAAGTGAGCGCCGGTACCCCTGCCCCTTCAAGCGCGGGCAATTCGAGATCGGGTGCCTTGGTGCCGATCAGAGCGGAGGGAATCTCCGACGTGCTCTTGCCGTTGAAATCCTGATCGTAGAGCATCTTGCCGGCAGTGCCGGCGATGACAAGAAAAACGGCCAGCGGCACGACGGCCAAAGCGTAGCGGCCGACGCCTCCTCTGCCCTTTTCCGGGGATTCCCTCAGTCTTTCACTCATGCTTGCCGATCACCAGCCACCGTCGCCGAGCGGCGGCGAACGCCGGCCGCTTCCAGTTCCTTCAGTTCACGTTGCCGTGCACGGCCATCAAGCCAGACCCACCCGATCAAAGCCAGAATGACAATACCTGTCACGCCATAAGATACATAGATATAAAACTCATGGCTCATTGCGAGGTCTCCCGCCCTGCCATACGTGCGGCGAGTCGTCGCTGGACGGCGATGCGCCGGCGCCAGATTTCGTTACGCATGGCCGCGATGTGCAGCGTGAAAAAGAGGAGGGTGAAGGCGATCGCCATCACCAGTAGCGGCCGCAGGAATTCCGCGTCGATCGTCGGGCCGCCCATGCGTATCACGCTCGCCGGCTGGTGCAGCGTGTTCCACCATTCGACTGAGAACTTGATAATCGGGATATTCACGAAGCCGACGAGAATGAGTACCGCACTGAGCCGCGCAGCCTTGGAAGGATCATCCACGGCACGATTGAGTGCGATAAGCCCGAGATACATCAGGAACAGCACGAAGACCGAGGTGAGCCGGGCATCCCAGACCCACCACGTACCCCACATGGGCTTACCCCAGAGGGAGCCGGTGAGAAGAGCGATGAACGTGAATGCCGCACCAAGCGGCGCTGCGGATTTGTGGGAGACGTCAGCCAATGGATGACGCCAAACGAGCGTTCCGATGGCGGAAATTGCCATGACGGTGTAGCACATCATCGAGAGCCAGGCGGCAGGCACATGCACATACATGATGCGCACCGTCATGCCCTGCTGATAATCGCCCTCGGTCGTGAAACTCAGATAGAGGCCAGCCACGAAGAGCAGCGCGGTCAAGACCGCGAGCCACGAAATCACGCGCCTGGCAAGTGCGAGAAAACGGGTGGGGTTTGCAAGGTCGGTAATCTTGGAGATGGTAAGGCTCGCTTGGTTCATAGAACACTTCTAACCTGACTGCCGTTTTGCTGCAATTGATACCAATCAATCCGAGGCGTTGCGCAAGGCGACGGCAGCGGCCACAGGGCCGATCACGGCGAAGAAGAGTACGATCGCAATCAAAAAGAGAAAGGGCGGCATAAATGGGGCGGGGTCCTCGACCGCGGCATAGGACGCGCTGACGCCAAAGATCAACACGGGAATGGCAAGCGGAAGTACGAGGATGGACACGAGCAGGCCACCGCGCGGAAGCGCCACGGCCACAGCCGCACCTGCCGCACCGATAAACGTGATGGCGGGCGAACCGACGAGCAGGGTCAGCATCACCGCCCCGATCGCGATCTCGTTCATGTTCATGAAAAGGCCAAGCAAAGGCGAGGCGATGACGAGCGGCAGGCTCGTCGCAGTCCAATGCGCCAAACACTTCACGAAAACCGTCACGACCAGAGGTGACTCCTGCATCAGCATCAGGTCCAGCGATCCGTCGTCGCGCTCGGCCTGGAAAAGCCGGTCAAGCCCGAGCAAAGCAGACAAAAGGGCGCCGATCCAGACGATTGCCGGTCCGATACGCGAAAGCAGGTTGAGATCAGGTCCAACGCCGAACGGGATCACGGCGACGACCGTCATGAAAAACAGCACACCGATCAGCGCGCCGCCACCGGCCCGGACGGAAAGCTTGAGATCACGCAGGAAGAGCGCCATCATTGCCAGACACCTCCTGGGGCGCCGGAGAACCCGGTCATTTTCAGTTCACGGGCGGCGTCAAGTCCCAGCGGCTGGTGCGTTGCGGCGATCGCGATCCCACCGGTTGCGAGATGATCGCGGACCAGGCCGGCAAACATCTGGTCGGCACTTGCGTCGAGTGCCGCGGTCGGTTCATCGAGAATCCAGACAGGCCGGTAAGCCACGAGCAGTTTCGCCATGGCGAAGCGTCGTTGCTGTCCGGCGGAAAGATAGCCGAACGGAAGATGTGCAATACCTTCGAGGCCGACGGCATGGGCGGCATCGTCGACCGCTATCCCCTTCCCCCATCGAAATCCCTGAGGAATTCTTTCCAGAAGACCAAGTTCTCCGATACCGTCAGCTCCTGCTTCATTGCGTTGCGGTGGCCGAGATAATGACTTGCCTCGCGTGCAGGGCGGCTCTCGTGATCTCCCGCGGCGATAAAGTCCACGCGGCCTCCCTCCGGTCTCAGCAAACCCGCCAGCACCCGAAGGAGCGTCGATTTTCCCGACCCGTTCCGCCCCGTTAAGATCATTACTTCGCCCGCACCGAGTGCGAAGGAAATGTCCTCGAAGATGAAGTCCTCGCCGCGCCTCGCGGAGAGATTTTCGGCACTCAGCCGCATGTTTCAGCCTTCCAGCGGAGACCCTTCGGGCCCTGCAAAAATTTGTAGAAATTCACCATTCGTTGGTCTGGTGCCCTTCTTAGAAATTATCTATAAGACCTGCAACCACGCCAGCGGTCGGCGTGAATATCATCCTTGTGCCGAACTTGGGGTTGCACTCGCGACTTTCACGTGCGGACAGCGGAAATGGCCGTACCCGCATCCTGATGTGCATGAAGTGCATAGGCGTCCGCACGAATGTGTTGGCTATCAGAATAAGCGGGGTTCATGTCCGTGTCCAAATCACTCGACAGTTTCAATTGCCGGTCCACGATTACCGTGAATGGCAAGGATTACGTCTATTACAGCCTTCCCAAGGCGGAAGCGAACGGCCTCGCAGGCGTCTCGAAGCTCCCTTACTCGATGAAGGTGCTTCTTGAGAACCTGCTGCGCAACGAAGACGGACGTTCGGTCACCAAAGCCGACATCGAAAGTGTCGCCGCCTGGCTCACCAACAAGGGCCTGACCGAAGCCGAGATTGCTTACCGCCCGGCGCGCGTCCTGATGCAGGACTTCACCGGCGTTCCGGCGGTCGTCGACCTCGCCGCGATGCGTGACGGGATCAAGGCGCTCGGCGGCGATCCGGAGAAGATCAATCCCCTCGTTCCGGTCGACCTCGTCATCGACCACTCGGTTATCGTCGACGAATTCGGCACGCCCCAGGCCTTCGCGAAAAACGTCGAGCTCGAATATCTGCGCAACGGGGAGCGCTACCGCTTCCTGAAGTGGGGCCAGCAGGCCTTCAAGAACTTCCGCGTCGTTCCCCGGGTACGGGCATCTGTCACCAGGTGAATTTCGAATATCTCGGCCAGACCGTCTGGACGAAGGAAGAGGATGGCGAAACGATCGCCTATCCGGACACCTGCGTCGGGACGGACAGCCACACCACGATGATCAACGGTCTCGGCGTGCTGGGCTGGGGCGTCGGTGGTATCGAAGCCGAAGCCGCCATGCTCGGCCAGCCGGTGTCCATGCTTCTGCCTGAGGTCATCGGCTTCAAGCTGACCGGCACACTGAAGGAAGGTGTCACCGCCACCGATCTCGTGCTGACAGTCGTACAGATGCTGCGCAAGAAGGGTGTCGTCTCGAAGTTCGTGGAGTTCTTCGGTCCCGGCCTCGATACGCTGCCCGTCGCCGATCGCGCGACCATCGGCAACATGGGCCCGGAATACGGTGCGACCTGCGGCTTCTTCCCGGTCGACTCGGCAACGCTCGGTTATCTCGACATGTCGGGTCGCAGCAAGGATCGCATCGCCCTCGTCGAAGCCTATTCGAAGGCACAGGGCATGTGGCGCGAAGGTGACGGTTCCGATCTCGTCTTCACCGACACACTCGAACTCGACCTCGGCGACGTCGTCCCCTCGATGGCCGGCCCGAAGCGTCCGGAAGGCCGCCTGCCGCTCGAAACCATCGCCCCGAACTTCGCAACCGCCCTCGAAGGCGACTACAAGAAGCCCGGTCAGATCGACGCCCGCTACCCGGTTGAAGGTGAAAGCTTCGATCTCGGACATGGTGACGTCTGCATCGCCGCCATTACATCGTGCACGAATACCTCGAACCCGAGTGTACTGATCGCTGCCGGTCTTCTCGCCCGTAACGCAGCCGCCAAGGGCCTCAAGTCCAAGCCGTGGGTCAAGACCTCGCTCGCACCCGGATCGCAGGTCGTTGGCGAATACCTCGCCAAGTCCGGCCTGCAGGCCGATCTCGACAAGCTTGGCTTCAATCTCGTCGGCTACGGCTGCACGACCTGCATCGGCAACTCCGGCCCTCTGCCGGGCCCGATCTCGAAGACGATCAACGACAAAGGCCTGATCACCGCGGGTGTACTCTCGGGCAACCGCAACTTCGAGGGCCGCATCTCGCCGGACGTCCAGGCCAACTACCTCGCCTCTCCGCCGCTCGTCGTCGCTTACGCGCTCGCCGGTACGGTGCAGAAGGACCTGACCAAGGAACCGCTGGGCGAAGACCAGAACGGCAACCCGGTCTACCTGAAGGACATCTGGCCGACCTCGCACGAGATCCAGGAATTCATCGCCAAGTACGTGACCCGTGAACTTTTCGAGTCGAAGTATGCGGACGTGTTCAAGGGCGACGAAAACTGGCAGGCCGTGCAGGTTCCCGCTGGTCAGACCTACGCCTGGGACGACAAGTCGACCTACGTGCAGAACCCGCCCTACTTCGTCGGCATGGGCAAGACCGGTTCCGGCGTGTCGAACATCGTGGGCGCCCGCGTGCTCGGCCTCTTCGGCGACAAGATCACCACCGACCACATTTCGCCGGCCGGTTCGATCAAGGCCGCCTCGCCGGCCGGTGCATACCTTATGGAGAATGGCGTCGGCGTTGCCGACTTCAACCAGTACGGCACGCGTCGTGGTAACCACGAAGTGATGATGCGCGGCACGTTCGCCAACATCCGCATCCGCAACCACATGCTCGGCCCGAACGGCAAGGAAGGTGGCTACACCATCCACTATCCGTCCAAGGAAGAGATGTCGATCTACGACGCCGCCATGATGTACAAGGCCGAAGGCGTTCCGCTCGTCATCTTCGCCGGTGTCGAGTACGGCAACGGCTCCTCCCGCGACTGGGCTGCCAAGGGCACCAACCTGCTCGGAGTCCGCGCGGTCATTGCCCAGTCGTTCGAACGCATCCACCGTTCGAACCTGGTCGGCATGGGCGTCATACCGTTCGTCTTCGAGGATGGTACCACCTGGCAGAGCCTCAACCTGAAGGGCGATGAGCTGGTGACCATCGAGGGCCTCGACGGGGAGATCAAACCGCGCGAGAAGAAGATCGCCAAGGTCTCCTACTCGGACGGCACGGTGAAGGACATCCCTCTCATCTGCCGTATCGATACGCTCGACGAGGTCACCTATGTGAACAACGGCGGCATCCTGCAGACTGTTCTGCGCGATCTGGCCGCCTGACTTCCGCTCGCATGAGAATACGAGCCGCCGGGACATGTTCCCGGCGGTATTTTCTTGCCCTGTGATCACAAACAAGGGCCTCACCCCATCGTGACTTCTCGTTGAAAGCATGAACGAGTATTGCTGGCGTGTGACTATTTGTCGGCTGTCGGCTCGCGACAACGCGCGAGCCGCACAAGCCACCGAGTAAACGGGTTCGATGGAATGACCTCGATTGTGTTCGCCCGCTGTGTCCTGGTTTGCCTGACTTTTACCGGCACCTCCGCAGAGGCCCAGGACGCCGTAGTGCCCCGAGGAGTTATTGAGCTCTTCACCTCGCAGGGCTGCAGTTCCTGCCCCCCGGCCGACGAAGCGTTCGAGAAACTCGTGCGGAAGGGCGATATCGTAGCGCTCGCCTATCACGTCGACTACTGGAATTATCTCGGCTGGAACGATACGCTGGCCACGCCTGAAAATACCGGACGCCAATACGCTTATGCCCGCAGTCTGGGACGTAGCGGCGTCTACACGCCGCAAGCCGTTCTCAATGGCCGCGATCATCTGAAAGGTACTGATGCGGACGAGGTTACGCGCAAGCTGGACGGAATGCGGCAACAGGGGCTCGGTCTTTCGGTGGCCGTCCGCGCAGCGCGCAAGAACGAAGAATTGACGATTACTGTCGGCAGAGGGCAGGGAAAGGCAGACGTCGTCATTGTCTACTTCCGCCGGAAGGAGATCGTCGATGTTCTGAAAGGCGAGAACGTCGGTAAGAAAGTCGCCTATTGGAACAGCGTCACCGACGTTCAGACGGTCGGAATGTGGGAGGGAAACGAACTGCACCTCGTGCTGCCGGCCAAAGTCATGGCAAAGGACAGTAACGACGGTTGCGCCGTCCTACTTCAGACTTCGAGTGATGAAGGAGAGCCGTCCGCCATTCTCGGCGCGACGATGATCATCGGCAACGATGGCACCTAGCCCCTGAGGGGTGGTCCGGCCTAGAAGCATTGGGGGCTGGGGGTAAGGGGTCAATGCGACAGACCGGACCTTTGGCGCGGCGCGCCAACTCAGTAACGCCAGCTTCGGTTGCAAATGGGGCGCTGTTTTGACCAAAATGCGGCGATGGAAAGAAAGGCAGTGTGCTTCACTTATTTGCACACAGGCTTGCTTTTTGTGCTGCCTGAGGCAAACTGTCACCCATCTGTCACAACCGAGAACTCGGGGAAGTCTTGATGAGCGATCAGCCGGATTCGCCGCGCACGGACTCACCGCAGGCAAGCCATTCGGCGCCTATCGTCAGCCTACAGGACTACCGCCAGAGCCGTGATCCGCTTCCGGTCACCTTCCACCGCAAAGAGCTCGATTCAATCCTCTGGATTTATGGACGCATGGTGGGCGAGGGCGAATGGCGTGACTACGCGATCGACCATCTGAAGGACAGGGCCGTCTTCTCAGTGTTCAAGAGGTCCGGCGAACTGCCACTTTATCGCATCGAAAAAGATCCGAAGCTTGCCGCCAAACAGGGCGCCTATTCGGTGATTCACACCAGCGGCCGGGTGCTCAAGCGCGGACACGAACTGGCACAGGTTCTCAAGATCTTCGACAAGAAACTGAAGCTGGTCGAATAGGCTAGCCTGAAAACAGAGATCCCGGGTAAGACATCTCGTCCGGCGCCGTTGCATTGCCTTCACCAAGAGGCAGTTGCATGAGAACGGTGTCGAGCCACCGACCGTGCTTGAAGCCTGTCCCGATCAGTGTGCCTGTCATTTGGAAACCGCACACGGCATGGAGGCGAACAGAGGCGGGACTCGCACCGCCAATGACAGCGACCATTTGTCGGAAGCCGAGTGCCGTGCAGCGCCCGATCAGTTCTCTCAACAACGCTTTGCCGATCCCCCGGCCTTGAGCTTCCGGCGCCAGATAGATCGAATCCTCGACGAGCCACCGGTATGCGGGCCGGGTGCGGAACGCGGACGCATACGCGTATCCGAGAACCGTGCCCACCTGATCGGTGGCGGCGATATGCGGGTATCCCTGCCCGGTTATCGCGGCGAAGCGCGAGGCCATTTCCTCCGCTGTCGGCGGAACAAGTTCGTAGCTGGCGGTGCCAGTGAGCACAGCGTCGGCATAGATCGCAGCTATCGATGAGAGATCCGTCGACTCGGTTTCACGCAGAATGAAAGACATGACTGGAACGCCGGAAAGGGGAAGCAATACCCCATCTTTCACAAACATCACCGTGCCGCAAGATCGGTCTTAGGGCAGACAAGGAAGGGGCCAGGCAGTTCTTCACCGTGCCTTCGTTGAACAGGCTAACTCATCCTAGACAAAAAACGCTTATGTGTGGATGTCCTGTCCTTCGTTTCCCGAAGGAAGATTATGCCGATGACACACAGGCTTCCCGGACCGAGCCACAAGTTTGCATGTTCGGCGTCCGATGGTCGTCTTATCGCAAAGGTCTTGCTCTTCCACTTGACTCCGCCAAAAAACGCCTTAATAGCTCGGCCGGAAAAGGGATTCACTCATGCACCGTCACAGTCTGCAAATTCTTGCGGCGTCCGACCTGGCCCAAATGGCCGGGCAGAGTGCATTTGCCTCCCGTTCATCCGCAACCAAGGCCAAAACGACGACGAAAACCGTCTGACGTCTCTGGCCTCCGCTCTCTCCCCGGCAAGGCCGGGGACACGGAAACAAGGCGATTGCCGCATGTTTCCCCTCACCAGTCGTGGAGAGAAAGAAAGAGAGCAGGAAACATGGGTTTCAAGATTGCAGTTGTAGGTGCCACCGGCAATGTGGGGCGAGAAATGCTCGGCATTCTCGCTGAGCGCGGATTTCCGGCGGACGAGGTTGTTGCACTCGCATCGGCCCGCTCGCAGGGCACGGAGGTATCCTTTGGCGATAAGACGCTGAAGGTACAGAACCTCGAGAACTACGATTTCTCCGACACGGATATCTGCCTCATGTCGGCAGGCGGGACGATTTCGCAGAAATGGTCGCCGAAGATCGGAGCCCAGGGCTGCGTTGTCATCGACAACTCGTCTGCATGGCGCTACGACGCCGATGTTCCGCTGATTGTACCGGAAGTAAACCCGGACGCCGTTGTCGATTTCAAGAAGCGTAACATCATTGCGAATCCGAACTGCTCGACCGCCCAGCTGGTGGTCGCCCTGAAGCCACTTCACGACGCGGCAAAGATAAAGCGAGTGGTCGTATCCACCTACCAGTCGGTATCGGGCGCCGGCAAGGAGGGAATGGACGAACTCTTCAGCCAGACCCGCGCCGTTTTCGTCGCCGATCCGATCGAAGCGAAGAAATTCACGAAGCGCATTGCCTTCAACGTCATTCCGCACATCGACGTTTTCATGGAAGACGGCTACACCAAGGAAGAATGGAAGGTTCTCGCCGAAACCAAGAAGATGCTTGATCCCGCGATCAAGGTCACTTGCACCGCGGTCCGCGTCCCCGTGTTCATCGGACATTCGGAGTCGGTGAACATCGAGTTCGAGAACGAAATCACGGCCGATCAGGCCCGCGACATCCTTCGCGAAGCCCCCGGCTGCCTCGTTGTCGACAAGCACGAGAACGGCGGTTACGTCACGCCGGTCGAGTGTGCCGGCGAAGATGCGACTTATATCTCCCGTATTCGCGAGGACGCGACGGTCGAGAATGGCCTCAACATGTGGGTCGTGTCCGACAATCTCCGCAAGGGCGCAGCACTCAACGCGGTGCAGATCGCAGAACTGCTCGTCAATCGAGGCCTGATAAAGCCAAAGAACGCAGAAAAATAGTGGTCGTTCGCCCCGCCGCCGGCACCAGCAGGCGGCGGGGCACAAAACCTTCACCGAAGGCCGCACTCTCAAGTAACCAACAAGTCTGAAACTACCGCGTGACAGAATCAATGCTGGCTGGCATGTTCGCCGGCAAGGTTCAGGGCGCGGAACACGAGGTCTCCATGCAATTCTCAAAGTTTGCCACGGCCGCTTTTCTGGCAATGGTTATGGGTGGCGCAACGATCAGCACCGCCAGCGCAGCTCAATGCGGCAAGACATCCGCAGGGTTCTCTGACTGGATTCAGGACTTCAAGCAGGAAGCGGCCGCACAAGGTGTAAGTGCAAGGTTGCTGGACCAGGTTTTCGCGACGGTCTCGTATAATACCAACACCATTCGTGCGGACCGCGGGCAGAAGAGCTTCAAGCTTTCTTTTGACCAGTTCATGAAAAAGCGCGGCGGTGCGGTTATTATTTCCCGCGGCAAGGCGATGAAAAAGAACAATGCTTCGTTGTTTTCCAGGATCGAGAGCAGATACGGGGTTCCCGCTGGTCCACTGATCGCCATCTGGGGTATGGAGACTGGCTTCGGGGGATATATGGGCAACGAGCACACGCTCTCTGCCGTCGCCACCCTTGCCTATGACTGCCGCAGAACCGACTACTTCACCGATCAGCTTTATGCCGCACTCCAGCTCGTCGGACGCAAGTCTTTGGCCCTCAATGCCAGAGGTGCCGCCCACGGCGAAATCGGCCAGACACAATTCCTGCCGCGCAATGTCGTCCGTTTCGGTGCCGACGGCGACGGAGACGGGCGCGTCGACCTTGTGCACTCACGCGCTGACGCCCTGGCTTCCACCGCCAATTTCCTGCGCGGTCACGGCTGGCAGGCCGGCGCGGGATATCAACCGGGCGAGTCGAATTTCGCCGCGCTCCAAGGCTGGAACGCGGCATCAGTTTACCAACAGGCCATTGCCTATATCGGGGCACAGATCGACGGGCGGTAACGTAGACCTAAAACTCGAGACGCTCGAAGTCGCGCGTCTCGCGGTTCATGATCCAGAGTTCGCCATTACCGATGTCGAACCAGGCGCCGTGAATATTGAGCTTTCCGCGCTCCTCGAGAATCTTCACGCACGGAAAAGTCTTGAGATTCGCAATCGAATTGCGGATCGAGACACGCTCCAAGGCCGTTTGCCGCTCGCCTGCCGTCATGACGGAGTTCGTCTGAATCTGCTCAGCGGCGGGTTTCAGCAGCCCCATCCACTTGCCGATGAAGTCACCGGGAGAAAGAGGTTCCGCGTTTGGATCGAGCGCGGCGCGAATGCCTCCGCACCGTCCATGCCCCATGACGATGATGTCACGCACCTTCAGCGCTTGCACCGCGAATTCGAGTGCCGCTGACGTCGCGTGATACTGACCGTCAGGCTCATATGGAGGAACCATGTTCGCAACGTTGCGCACCACGAAAAGCTCACCGGGGCCCGCGCCGAAAATGGTTTCTGGCGCTGCCCGAGAATCGCAACAGGCAATCACCAACGTCTGGGGTTTCTGGCCGGTCTCCGCCAGCACACGGTAACGTTCGCGCTCATCGACGTAGCGCCCCGTCATAAAGTTGCGGTACCCGGTAACAAGAGAATCTGGAAAACGCAGCATGTACATTGGATTATAGCGCTCTGAAATGAGATGCAATGCGCACCCGCAACATTCTTGTAGGAGTTGTCGATGTTCCGTTTTCTCCCGTCTTTCACGAAGGAGACGCGGGCTTTAAAGCACGGTGCATAATTCGTCGAACCTGAACAAGCGCCATCGGCGACACTAGGCTCGAGGCATCACTTTCAAGTGTCAGCTCGTCGCTCCCGCGTTTCATCGTCCGCGCCAGCATCTCGTAAACACTCGCAGTCGCCAGTTGGAGTGCGCGCTCGTCGGGCATCCCAGAGAGAAGGCGAGAAAGGAAGACCGCGGCGAAAAGATCACCCGAGCCATTCGGCGAGTTGTCGATCCATCGGTGCTCAGCCAGCAGGGCGTGCCGGCCGGAAAGCAGAAGGTTACCGACCCCGCCCGCCATCATCGGTACCGCCGACGTCACCACCGTTCGCGCCGGACCGAGAGACAGCGCCGCATCGATGATGTCCGTATTGGTTTCGAGTGGGCTCCCCACCATCCAGCCAAGTTCGTACCGGTTGGGCGTTGCAATCGACGCAAGCGGAACCAGGTTGTCGCGGATTCCCTCGGCGGTGTCGTCGGGAACATAGAGACCTCCTATATCCCCCACCACCGGATCGCAGACATAAAGGAGGTCGGGATTTCTCGCCTTAAGCGTCGTGATCAGGCGTGCAACGGAGCGGGTCTGCGCAGCGCTTCCGAAGTAGCCTGTGAGTACAGCGCTCACTTCAGAAGTCCACGGCGCGTCGATCAGGTCCTCGATCATGCTGTCGAAGCCGTCGTCCGGAAAGGAAAGCCGCGTCGCCCTTCCATGTCCCGGATGCCAGGGCAGGACGACGGTCGGCACAGCCCAGACCGGATGCCCGAGCGTTTCCAGCGCAAAAACGGCAGCACGGTTGCCGACAGATCCCCGAACCACGTGACTGGAGATAACAATCACCGCGCCGGCCGGGCTTTTGTTCATGTCTGACATCCCTCACCCATGGTTTTTGTCGTCTAATAGCCACAAAAATGCAAAATCATGATGTTGTTTTTAATTTCATGCCGGATTCGTGTGGAAATTTTACACGAGTCGGTATTAAACACGCGTACACGAGTCACGTTGTAGGCTGGAGCATAAGGGAGGAAAGGCTCAATGGTCGCAAGCAGGAAATCCAAGCGAGATCACAATTGGGATCTGACCCGCCAACAGCTTGGGGAACTGGGGAAGCATTTCATCGATCCCGATATTCTGTTTGGCCGGGCGAGCGCCGACGATCTCGCTCTCTACACGCCTCAGATGCTTGCTTCTTCGGCTGTACGAGCGGCAGACGATGTCGCAGCCTGGGACGGGCAGGAACCGAAGATCACGATCCAGCCTGTCCCCGGCGTTGAGCACTTCGGTACACCGGCGAGCGTGCTCTCGATCGTCGATCGGAACAAACCCTTCCTCTACGATTCTGTGATGGGCGAGGTTACCAGCCTGCATCGCGACATCTTCCTCGCAATTCACCCGATTCTGGTGACGGGGCCGGACAGGACCATCGAGCTCTTCCGGCCAGACAAGCCGACCGATCCAGCGCATCGCGTCAGCTACATTCAACTCCATCTTGCACCGCTCACGAACGAACAGGCCGACGCGCTGAAAAAGCGCCTCGCTTTCGTCCTCGAACAGGTCCGAATGGCTTCCAGTGACTGGCAGGCAATGCTTGCGATCCTGGAGACCTCAATGGAAGAAGTGAGGCAGGTCGCGCCGGGCCGTCGGCAAGCAGAGCGCGACGAAGCGCTGGCCTTTCTCGATTGGCTCAGGAATGACAATTTTACCTTCCTCGGGATGCGCGAATACGTGTACACGGGCGACGGTCCTGACGCCAAACTGGAGCGTGGCAAGGGGCGCGGTCTCGGCATCCTCGCGGATCCGGAGGTTCTCGTTCTCCGTCACGGCAAGCAAGCTGTCACGACGACACCCGAGATCCTCGAATTTCTACAGGGCCCGGATTTTCTCATCGTCACAAAGGCGAATGTGAAGTCTGTTGTGCACCGGCGGGCGTACATGGACTATGTCGGCGTGAAGCGTTTCGACGCGTCCGGAAAAGTGGTGGGGGAGCTTCGCATCGTCGGCCTCTTCACCGCCACCGCCTATACCCGCTCGGTAAGCCAGATTCCGTTGCTGCGAGCCAAGGTCGAGAAAGTGGTCGAATACTTCGGATTTGACCCGCAAAGCCATTCCGGCCGCATGTTGCAGAACACGCTCGAGTCCTATCCCCGCGACGACCTTTTCCAGATCGACGCAGAGTTGCTCGCCCGCTTCTGCGAACAAATCAACGATCTTTCGGAGCGCCCGAGAGTCCGCGTCCTGCCGCGCATCGACCATTTCGATCGGTTCGTCTCCCTCATCGTCTACGTTCCTCGAGAGGACTACAATTCTCTCGTACGCGAAAAGATCGGAAACTACTTCAAGGACGCCTATCAGGGCCATGTCTCGGCCTACTATCCGGCCTTCCCGGAAGGTGGGGTCGCGCGCGTCCATATCATCATCGGCCGCAACGAAGGCAAAACGCCCCGTATACCGCAAGCACGGCTTGAGGAAGAGGTCCGCGCGATCACCGCGCGCTGGGCGGATCGCTTTGCGGTCCTCGCGGGATCGAGCGCTCCGGCGCTTACCGTCACCCAAGCGTATCAGGAGGCCTTTACTCCCGAAGAAGCGGTGGCTGATCTGCGGCACATCAACGCCTGCCTCGAGGGCCAGCCTGTCAGTATCGGCTTCCATACCCAAGCGTCGGAGAAAGGAAGCCTCCTCTATCTCAAGATTTTTCATGCCGGAGAACATCTGCCGCTGTCGCGGCGCGTACCACTTCTCGAGAACCTAGGCTTCAGTGTCATCAGTGAACGTACCTTCGACATCCATGTCTCAGCGGCGGAGAGTCGTAACCTCGTCGTATTGCACGACATGGAGCTGGAAGTCCGGGGCGGCGGAGCATTCGACATCGATCGTGATGGAAAACTGCTGGAGGACGCGTTCGTCAGTGCCTTCACCGGCACCATCGGCAACGATAACTTCAACCGTCTGGTCATGACCGCGGGGCTGACTGCCCGAGAGGTCACGGTCCTACGCGCCTATGCAGCGTATCTCCGCCAGTGCGGAATCGTCTATTCGCAAAACCACATTGCCGAAACGCTGAACAAGTATCCGCAGATCGCCGCGTCGATCTTCAGGCTGTTCCGTGACATCTTCAATCCCGCTCTCAGCGAAAAGAGCCGACAGCGGAAAGTCAATGACAGCCGACAGGAGCTGCTGGATGCGCTCGTTGCCGTGCCCAGCATTGATGAAGACCGCATTCTTCGCCGCTATCTGAATGCGGTGGACGCGACGCTCAGGACGAATTTCTTCCAGAAGACCTTACATGGCGAGCCTCGCGCGATGCTCGCGTTCAAGTTCGACCCCCAGCGTTTGGAGGGGTTGCCGGAACCGCGCCCGTTCCGCGAGATCTTCGTCTATGGCGTCGAAGTGGAGGGCGTCCACCTCAGGTTCGGCAAGGTCGCACGTGGCGGGCTGCGCTGGTCCGACCGCGCGCAGGACTACCGAACGGAGGTACTGGGGCTCGTAAAGGCCCAGCAAGTCAAGAACGCCGTTATCGTGCCGGTGGGTGCCAAGGGTGGCTTCTTCCCCAAACAGCTCCCGGCGAGCGGAAGCCGCGACGAATATCTGAACGCAGGCAAGGAAGCCTACAAGACCTACGTCACAACGCTGCTGTCGATCACCGACAATATTCAGGGTGGACAGATCGTACCGCCGGACGACACGGTACGGCTTGACGACGACGACCCCTACTTCGTCGTTGCCGCCGACAAAGGCACGGCAACCTTCTCCGATACGGCAAACGCCCTTGCACGCGCGGCCGGTTTCTGGCTGGACGATGCATTCGCATCGGGCGGCTCCGCGGGTTACGACCACAAGAAGATGGGCATCACCGCACGGGGCGCCTGGGAAGCGGTCAAGCGGCATTTCCACGAGATGAACCTCGACATACAGACGACGCCGTTCACGGTCGCAGGCGTTGGCG
The DNA here is from genome assembly GCF_014126615.1 of Ciceribacter thiooxidans. Classification (NCBI taxonomy): domain Bacteria; kingdom Pseudomonadati; phylum Pseudomonadota; class Alphaproteobacteria; order Hyphomicrobiales; family Rhizobiaceae; genus Ciceribacter; species Ciceribacter thiooxidans. The sequence goes on along the minus strand of NZ_CP059896.1, from coordinate 3,542,824 downwards.
ATATGTCAGGTGACGTTTTCGGCAACGGAATGTTGCTCTCCGAAAAGATCCGCCTCGTTGCAGCATTCGACCACCGCGACATCTTTATTGATCCGAATCCGGATACAGACCTTTCCTTTGCCGAGCGCAAACGGCTGTTCGCCCTGCCGCGGTCGAGCTGGCAGGATTACGATCGCAAGGCACTTTCAAAAGGCGCGATGATCATTTCCCGCACGGTCAAATCCGTAGACCTGACGGCGGAAGCGGCCGAAGTGATCGGCCTCGAAAAAACGACCGCAACACCCTTCGAAATCATGACGGCGATCCTGAAGGCACCTGTCGATCTTCTCTGGTTCGGAGGCATCGGTACGTACATCAAGGCCGCGGGGGAAACGGACGCGGAGGTCGGCGACCGGACCAACGACGCGATCCGCGTGAACGGAAACGAAGTTCGCGCCAGGGTTATCGGCGAAGGGGCAAACCTCGGTGTGACCCAGCGCGGGCGGATTTCCTACGCTCTCAGCGGCGGGCGCCTGAATTCGGACGCGATCGATAATTCGGCAGGCGTGAATTCCTCCGACGTCGAGGTCAACATCAAGATCGCGTTGGCGCCAGCGGTGGCGGAAGATCGTCTCACTATGGCAAAGCGCGACAAGTTGCTCGCCGAGATGACCGATGAAGTCGCTTCCCTCGTTCTGCGCAACAACTACTTGCAGCCGTTGGCGATCTCGCTGACGGAGCGAAAGGGCGTTCGCAACCGGGAAGAACTGAGTCGCTTAATGGCCTCGCTCGAGGCAGCGGGACGGCTCAATCGCAAGGTCGAAACCCTGCCCGACGACAATGCGCTCGCCGAACGCTATGCCGAAGGAAAGGCATTGACCCGGCCCGAGATCGGAGTTCTGCTCTCCTATGCCAAGATCGTTCTCTTCGACTCACTGGTGGCCTCGGAGCTGCCGGATGACCCGTACTGCGCGACAACGCTCTTCAACTATTTTCCTGCCAAGATGCGCAAGACCTTTGCGGCAGAGATCGCCGGCCACCGTCTGCACAGGGAGATCATTGCCACCGTACTGGCCAATCACGTGATCAATCGCGGAGGTCCGGGCTTTGTCGTCACCACAGCAGATGCGACCGGTGTTCTTCCGGCCGATGTGGTGAAGGCGGCGCTGCTTGTCAGGGATGGTCTCGACCTGACGGATCTGTGGGCGCGCATCGATGCTTTGGATGCGAAGGTACCGGGAGAACTGCAGAACAGGCTCTACGCAGCCGTAGAAGACGTTTATACCGGCGTATCACGTCTGCTCGTCGAAACAGGCCTTTCCGCTGGCACGATCACCGAAGCGCTTGCCCGCCTCAAGTCGTCCGTCAAATCGTTGAAGCAGTCGTTTGGGACTGCGCTGCCCGAAGACCTGCGTCAAAGGCTCGACAAGGAAGTCGCCGAGCTCGTGCAGGCAGGAGCACCGGAGGATATTGCCGGCGACGTCGTTCGCCTGTCGGTCCTGTTGTTGGTGCCGGAGGTCATGCAAATTGCAGGGCGAACGGGCGCAACAATCGCACGCACGGTCAGCAGCTACTTCGCGGCCTCGGCGGCCTTCAGCATCGAACGGGTCCTCGCAGCGGCGAACCGTGTCGCCACGACCGATCATTACGAGAGCCTGTCGCTGACCCGCAGCATCCATCAGATCGGTGCGGCAAGGCGCGACATCGTGGCCGAAGCGCTGTCGCGTTACGCGAAGGAAAGGGACCCGATCGCCGCGTGGCGCCAGGCCGATCAACAGCGCATTGATCGACTTGTCACCGAGCTGGTTGCGATCACGGAGAGCGGCGACCCCAGCCTTTCGAAAATCGCAGTTGCCGCGGGTCTTCTCACCGATCTTGCGCACGGAAAGACAAGGTGACACTCTCCCCCGAAACATTCGGGGAAGAGTTTGGTGACGGTTGAAACGGAGATGTCGGCAGCGGGAACCGCAGAGGTGCCCGCCCGCGGAATTTTGGGCTGGATGCTGTTCGATTGGGCAGCCCAGCCCTTTTTTACAGTGGTTACGACATTCATCTTCGGACCCTACTTCGTCTCGAGAATGACCGCCGACCCGGTTTCCGCCCAAGCGACGTGGAGCAATACGGCGACGATCGCGTCCGTCATCATCGCCATTCTCTCGCCTGTCCTCGGATCGATTGCCGATCAGTCGGGCAGCCGCAAGCCGTGGATTGCCTTTTTCGCAGTCATCAAGATCATCAGTCTCAGCTTGCTCTGGACCGCTGCCCCGGGTTCGCCGGTTATCGTCCCAGTCATTTTGATCATTCTCGCCACGGTGTCGGCCGAATTCTCCGTCGTTTTCAACGACTCCATGATGCCTCGTCTCGTTACGCCGCAGACGGTGGGCAGGATCTCCAATATCGCTTGGGGTCTCGGCTATCTCGGCGGGATCATCGTTCTCATCGCTGTGGTGACGCTGCTTGCGGCGAACCCGGAGACAGGAATGACACTGATCGGCCGACCGCCACTTTTCGGACTGGACCCGGTTACCGGCGAGGATGCGCGCATCACGGGACCGATATCGGCTCTCTGGTATTTCGTTTTCATCCTGCCGATGTTCTTCTTCACCCCGGACGCGACCAAGGGCAAACCATTCCGCGAAGCCGTGAGAACCGGCTTGAGCGAACTCGGCAACACGCTTGGTGAACTGAGGGCGAGAGCCGGTCTCGCGCGCTTCCTGATCGGGCGCATGATCTACCAGGACGGTGTGAACGGCCTGTTGGTGCTGGGCGGCGTCTTTGCGGCGGCAATGTTCCAGTGGTCGACGATGGAAATCGGGCTCTACGGCATAATTCTAAATGTCGTCGCGATCTTCGGCTGTCTGGTAGCCGGTTCGATCGACCGGCGGTTCGGCTCGAAGTTCACAGTGCTTCTCAGCCTGGTTCTGCTGATCGTCGCTACGTTCGGCATCATCTCGACCGGCCCGGGCTACACGTTCTTTGGCATCATCGACCTCTCCGCGATGTCCACACCCGGTATTTTCGGAACAGCCGCGGAGAAGACCTATATCCTGTTCGGTGTTCTTATCGGGCTAGCCTTCGGCCCCGTTCAGGCTTCGTCGCGTTCTTACCTCGCCCGCAGTGTTCCCCCGAAGGAAGCGGGGCGCTACTTCGGCATTTATGCACTGTCCGGACGCGTCACGAGTTTTATGGCCACCCTGAGCTTCTCGATGCTGACCTATTGGACCGGCTCACCACGTGTCGGGATGGCGAGCATTCTCATCTACCTGGGGGGCGGTTTTGTCGTGTTGCTTGCCACGCCTTACCCGGCTGTCAGTAGTCCCACGACGAGCCAAAAATAGACAGAGCCCGGCCGAAACCGGGCTCCAAGAAGGCAACAGGGCTGCCATGATCAGTGGCGGAAGTGCCGAATGCCGGTGAATACCATCGCTACGTCATGTTCGTCAGCCGCCGCGATCACTTCCTCATCGCGCATCGAGCCGCCCGGCTGGATAACAGCCGTCGCACCTGCGGCGATGGCAGCGAGCAAACCATCGGCAAAGGGATAGAAGGCTTCCGAGGCAACCGCCGAACCCCTCGTCAAAGGCTGTGCGAGGCCCAGTGCCGTGGCGGCGTCTTGCGCCTTCATTGCGGCGATGCGCGCAGAATCGACACGACTCATCTGGCCTGCGCCGATACCCGCTGTCTGCCCATCTTTGGCGTAGATCACCGCGTTCGACTTCACGTGCTTGGCGATCTTGAACGCGAATTTCATGTCCTCGAGTTCGGTCGGCGTCGGCGCGCGCTTGGTGACGACACGAAGGTCTAGATCTTCGACGACGACATTGTCGCGAGACTGGACCAGCAACCCGCCGGAAACGGTCTTCGCCGTGATGCCAGCCGCTCGCGGATCGGGGAGGCAACCCGTCGTCAGGAGGCGAAGGTTTGCTTTCCGGGCGATGATTGCCTTGGCTTCTTCAGTGACATCGGGCGCAATGATCACCTCGGTGAAGAGCTTGACGATCTCTTCAGCGGTCGCGGCGTCGAGTGTCTGGTTGAGTGCGATGATGCCGCCGAAGGCAGAAACGGAATCGCAGGCGAGGGCGCGCTTGTAGGCATCGACGAGCGTCGGCCCGGTTGCGACGCCGCAGGGATTGGCGTGCTTGATGATTGCGCAGGCCGGCCCGTTTTCGGGCGCAAACTCAGCCACCAGCTCGAATGCCGCGTCGGTGTCGTTGATGTTGTTATAGGAGAGCTGCTTGCCCTGTAGCAGGGTAGCATTCGCGACGCCCGGGCGATCGTCACCGGTGACGTAGAATGCCGCACTTTGATGCGGATTTTCGCCGTAGCGCATCTTCTCCTTCAGAACGCCGCCGATCGTGCGATACACCGGAACATCGATCGAAAGAGCATCGGCAAACCAGTTGGAGATCATCGTATCGTAGGCGGCCGTCCGCGCGAATGCCTTCGCTGCGAACTGCTGGCGAAGGGCATAGGTTGTCTGGCAATCGTCGGACGTGAGCGCCGCAAGCAGAGGCTCGTAATCCGCAGGATCGGTTACGATTGTTACATAAGCGTGGTTCTTCGCGGACGCGCGGATCATCGCCGGGCCGCCGATATCGATGTTCTCGACGGTCGTCGGATAATCCCCTCCAGCGGCTCGAACCTCCTCGAACGGATAGAGATTGATGACGGCGAGATCGATGGCATCAATACCGTGCTCCTGCATCGCCTGCTGGTGCTCGACGTCGTCGCGGATCGCGAGAAGACCGCCATGGACACGCGGATGAAGCGTCTTCACTCGTCCGTCCATGATTTCCGGAAATTCGGTGACGTCGGAGACGTCGGTCACCGGCAGGCCGGCACCCGCAATCGCCTTGTGAGTACCGCCGGTTGACAGAAGTCGTACACCCATCGCGTTCAGCGCTCGGGCCAGATCGACGATGCCGGTCTTGTCTGAGACCGAGAGAAGGGCAGATTGGATTTTGACCCGGTCGGGAGCGGGTATTTTCTTGGAAACGACGGCCATGGTTTTTGCTCCATTCTGATGGGCGTGCTGCGGCAGCGCGGAAAATAACATGTGTGGCAGCCGCCTAGCATAGCTCGCAACGAGAGGAAACTGGCCTAAGCCTTATGGGTGAGAAACCAGCGGATTTCCGGGCCGTCAAAGACGATTTCGAGCTGTTCGGAGGCACGTGCGCCCGAAGCATCGGCAAAGAAGACGTCCTCGCTGATAACCACCTCACCTGTCGGAACGGAGAACATCCAGATCTCGCCATCCGGAGCGATCAGATGAACAACACGATCGTCCACCTGTTCGAGATGCACCGCCGGATGGATGTGGAAGCGGGCAACACTTTCAGGAGGCGGCGCGCTTTGTAGTGGCTCGCCATTCACCATCAGAAAGCGATCACGCCCCGCGACCTTCGTGCCCGCCTCGTTCAGCCGTAGTTCCCGCTCATGCCAGAGGCCGAAATTGACAAGATAGCCGTTGTGACGGGCGCAAAGCCGGTCACTGCCGTCGGCTGCCGTTTGTCGTGTGACCTCGACCGCGGTTACGCCCGATATCATCAGAGGACCGAGAAAGGGAGAACGCGAAATCGTCGCCGAAGAGGTCTCACTGACCGAAACGGTGGAATGCGCGGCGGTGGTTCGCGCGAGCTGGCGCAGCCTCTCGCCCGCGAATCGGGGAGAACCGCTGTTGACGATGAGGCGATGGCGTCCGGAGGAAAGCTCGAAGGAGAGACAGCCCGCATGGGCTGTCTTCGACAGCTCGGTGGATCGCGGATAACCGGTGTCGACCAGGATTACCGCCGAGCCACCGGCGAGCCTGTGGTACTGCGAATGTGGCAGCGACTTGAAGGGTTGCCCAGCGGTCTCGTCGTAGCGCAGTACGGACATCAGCTCGTTGGCGAGAATCGAGGTTGCGCCGTTGAAGAGAGCGAGATCACCGCTGCCGTGCCGAAAGAAGCGTACCGCAGGGTACATCCTGTCGACGGCCGGAATGAGCTTTACTGGTATTTCGTGGCCAAGATTAATATAGGTCTGGCGCAGTGGCAGGAGATCGAACAAGAGTTCGACGGCCACGTTCGGATTACGCGAAATGTGGCCGCCGTCCGGGAGAATCTGCCGGTCGAGCTCGCGGTCGAGATGTCGGGCCGCCCGGCGAACGGAAATGCCTCGCATCTGCATGCAAATGGAAGCCATTGCGAGGGCAATCCGGACTCTCAGTCTCGGCAGCCCATCCGGTACATGATCAGCGATTTGGTTGAGATAGCGGATCTGAAAGGCGAGATTGCCTAGGAAACGTCGGTAGAAGCCGGCTTCAGCGTCCTGCAGGACAACCGGAGAATGCGATAACCAAGAAATGACACGCTGCGAGATTACGTCCGCGTCCCACGAAAGTCCGCCAATGCGGGTGCCGTGGGATCGAATCCAGTCATCAACTATGGCGCGAGCATTGGCGCAGGCGCCTGGTGATTTGTCTGCGCGTACGTGCCTGAGCCACGCGAAGGAATGCAGACGAACTGCAAACAACTGTGAAGGTGGTTCGAATTCGAAGGGCGACCGGTCACCCGCGTCCAGAATCTTGCCCGCAAGGGGAAAGCGCCGCACGAGGATTTCTTCGGCCACGAACGGATCGACGATCCTGAGGTCAGTGGGTGCGACGATCAGGCGACCTGATCCCGAACCTGCAAAGCGCAGAGCTGAGATGTGCCCGATCGCAATTTGCCGGGAAATCCGTCTCCAGGCTTCACGGAGGTAAAGATAAACCAGCCTTTGGCGTTCCGTGAATCGCATTGTTTTTCCATGACAGCGCGGCAGCACTGAAATCTGACGAGATGCGCATCGGAGATCTCGCCATTTCGTACCCACGAAATGCATGCGCATGAACGACCGGCGCGCTGAGCGATTTAGTCGTTATTCACCGGATGATGGCAACGATTTTGGTAAATATTCCGTTAACTGCGCGAGAGAACGCAGGCGTAGAAACCGTCGATTCCACCTTCGGCGTCCTCTGGTGTCAGCATCGCCGGCGTGGTTCGCAACTCCCCGAGCGGAGTCACGGCATCCTCCAGTCCCGGCCAGTCGACAGCGACGATCGGCTCCCGGCGATAGCCGGGCGTGTCGGCGAGCACGCGCGCGACGACCTCCTCTCCCTCGGAAGGATCGAGCGAGCAGTTCGAGAAAACGAGACGGCCGCCGGGTCGCACCAGCGTCAGAGCATGCCGGAGAAGCGTTTCCTGGAGGCTGGCGAGTTTCGCCACGTCCTCCGGACCTTTAGTCCAAAGCACGTCGGGGTGCCGTCTCGCAGTACCCGTTGACGAGCAGGGCGCATCGAGCAAAACGCCGTCGAAGAGTTCGGACGGCCGAAAATCAAGCAGACTGGCGTTCACGCATTCGCACTCGAGATGCAGGCGATTCAGATTGCTCTTCAGACGCCGTATGCGGCTTTCTGACTGCTCAACAGCAGTGACGATCGCTCCGGCCTGGATAAGCTGCGCCGTCTTTCCGCCGGGTGCCGCGCAGAGATCAGCCACCCGCTTTCCGGAGATATCGCCAAGAAGCCGGGCAGGCAAAGCAGCGGCGGCATCCTGCACCCACCATTCGCCGTCAGCAAAACCTTCAAGCGTCGGAATTCCACCACGAAACTCGGCAAGGCGCACACTGCCCGTCGGCAGAACGCATCCATTAAGACGCTCTGCCCATACCTCCGGATTGCTCTTCACGGTGATATCGATAGGCGCGGGACGACCGTGGACCTCGGCAATCTGCGCTGCCACATCGGCTCCGTATACTTTGACAAGACGATCGAAAAACCATTTCGGCGTTGAGGGAAGCGATGCGACACTCGCGAGGCGCTCCGCCTTCTCCCGCCCCAATCTGCGCAGCACGGCGTTGACGAGCTTTGCAAACCGTCTGTTGCGAGGGTCCCGCGTCGCCTGTTCGACGGCGAGGTCGACGGCCGAGTGGTCCGGAACGTCGAGATACATCATCTGAGTCATCGCAATCACGAGCAGGTGATGCAACGATCGGGCGCCTTCAGGCAAAGGCGAGTCGAGAAGCGATGAGAGAATCGCTTCGATTCGCGGCAAATGCCTGAGCGCAGCCTGGACTATCGCCCGAACCAGCGCACGATCCGGCTCGATGAGCGCTCTATACGCCGGATTGCCGTGCTCCGCATCCAGCATACCGTCCAGAGGTGTCCGGCGATCGACCACAGCCGCAAGGATTTTGGCAGCCGCTATTCTCGCGTCCAGCCCGGCTTTCTCTTCCAAGGCAGGTCGGCGGAAATCAGCGTGACTATCCTTGTTTCTTGCCTTGCCGACCTTGGCTTTCTTATTCTTGTCTCTGTCGTTCAAGACCACGGTCCCTTGGGCGGTTGCGAATCAACGCGGCCACGCCCGGTATCTGGAACAGAGCGCGACTTGCGGGTCGGCTTAACAGCGGAATTGGACCACGTCGATACCGAGCCTGTGCTTTCTGCCATCCGCATCAGCTCCGCAATGCGGTTTTCCGTGTTTGGATGGGTCGAAAAAAGGTTGTCCATGCGTTCGCCGCTCAAGGGATTGATTATGAACATGTGCGCCGTCGCAGGATTACGCTCGGCGTCCTCGTTGACTATCTGGGCGCTGTCGTTCGCAATCTTGCGGAGGGCGGACGCAAGCCACCGGGGATCGCCGCAGATCTCGGCGCCACGACGGTCCGCGGCATATTCGCGGGTACGGCTGATCGCCATCTGAACCAACATGGCCGCAAGAGGAGCGACAATCATCGTAACGAGCAGCCCAACCAAGCCGAGGGGGTTGTTCTCGTCGCGGCGGCCGCCGAAGAAGAAAGCGAAATTACCGAGCATGGAAATCGCGCCGGCGAGCGTCGCCGTAATCGTCATGGTCAGCGTGTCACGATTCTCGACGTGCGCAAGTTCGTGCGCCATGACGCCGGCCACCTCTTCCGTCGTCAGGCGGTTCAGGAGGCCGGTTGAGGCGGCTACGGCCGCATTCTGCGGATTGCGTCCAGTGGCAAACGCATTCGGCTGCGGACTGTCGAAAACGTAGACGCGCGGCATTGGCAGACCCGCGCGATGTGCCAGATCCCGGATGATCCGAAAGAATTCCGGGGCATTGTTCTCGTCAATCTCCTGTGCCCGGTAAGCGGCGAGCACCATTCGATCGGAGTTCCAATAGGAAAAGAAGTTCATGCCTGCGGCGATCATCAGCGCGATGACCATGCCACTCTGACCACCTAACAGATAGCCGACGCCCATGAACAGTGCCGTCATAGACGCGAGCAGCATCGCGGTGCGCATGAAGTTCATGTTTTGCTCCTCAGACTTTCTGCAGTTGGACATCACCGGCTGCAGCAGCTACATTATGATTTAAAATTTGAGCTGGCGATTTCAATGTTGCCGAGCGCCGATACATGCGGATACGAACGGACATGACACCCCTGCAAGACCAACCGCGTTCTCCCTCCGACAACAGCCCCGCCGCCGAGCAGCCTGTGAAGAAGAACTTATCTGCCGCGGCCATACGTGCGCTGAAGGAGGCCGAGGAAAGACGCCGCAGTGAAGCTGCAGTCGAACCCGCAAAGGAGATCGGTGGGCGAGGTGGCCCTGATCCCGCACGTTTCGGCGACTGGGAGATCAAGGGTCGCGCCATCGACTTTTGACGGGGAATAAATACCTATTGTCGATGCAAGCTAATCGGAATATATTCCTTTTCATGCGCTCGACTTCCCTTTCGTCACTCCTGCTTTTAACGGCCTTGACCGGGAGCCCCGTGGCGGCGTCCGAAAACCACTTGATCTCGGGGCCAGTGGAAGCGAAGCTCATTCGCGTCGTCGATGGAGATACGCTACTGGTCAATGCCGCTCCGTGGCCAGAACACAGCATCGAGACCTATGTGCGGCTGCGCGGAATTGACGCACCGGAACTGCACGCAAAATGCGAAGCGATCCGCTTTGCCGCGCGGCAGGCGCGGGATGCCCTCTCTTCCCTCATCACAGGAAAGGTCGCGCTGCTCTCAATTTCCGGCGACAAATATTACGGGCGAGTGCTTGCCGATATCCGCTTGGAGGATGGACGAAGCGTCGCGGATGTCTTGCTCGCCTCCGGCCTTGTTGAGCCGTATGACGGCGGCCGGAAACATACGCACCCCTGCGAGTAAAGAAAAAGAAAGACCGCCCCACGACATCGTGGGACGGCCTTTCTGAACGCTCTTGTCAGATCATCTACTGACCATTGCGATTTTGCCGGTTGGCGATCAGGTCGTCGACGACACTCGGATCGGCCAGCGTCGAGGTATCGCCGAGGGAGCCAAAATCGTCCTCAGCGATCTTGCGCAAGATGCGCCGCATGATCTTGCCGGAGCGAGTTTTCGGCAATCCCGGAGCAAACTGGATCTTGTCCGGCGTGGCGATGGGGCCGATTTCCGCTCGCACATGCTTGAGGAGATCCTGGCGTAGCGTGTCATCGCCGGCGTGATCTGCCATCAGGGTGACGTAGCAGTAGATGCCCTGGCCCTTGATCGGATGCGGATAGCCGACCACCGCTGCCTCGGAGACCAGATGATGCGACACGAGGGCGGACTCGACTTCGGCGGTACCGAGCCGATGACCGGATACGTTGAGAACGTCGTCCACGCGTCCGGTGATCCAGTAATAGCCGTCTTCGTCGCGGCGGCACCCGTCACCGGTGAAGTACTTGCCCTTGTACGTCGAGAAGTAGGTCTGCGCGAAACGATGGTGATCACCATAGATCGATCTTGCCTGACCCGGCCAACTGTCGACGATGCAGAGATTGCCGTCGGCTGCCCCCTCAAGCACATTGCCCTCGTTGTCGACGAGCTGTGGCTTGATTCCGAAGAATGGTCGCGTCGCGGAGCCGGGCTTGAGGTCCGTAGCACCCGGCAGCGGCGTGATCAGGATGCCGCCCGTTTCCGTCTGCCACCAGGTATCCACGATCGGGCAACGCTCGTCACCCACCGTATTATAGTACCACTCCCAGGCTTCCGGATTGATCGGCTCGCCGACCGACCCCAGCAGACGGAGGCTCGAACGGCTCGACCGCTTCACGAAATGGTCGCCGGCGCCCATCAACGAACGGATCGCCGTCGGAGCGGTGTAGAAAACGTTCACCTTGTGCTTGTCGATCACTTCCCAGAATCGGCCCTGATCGGGGAAATTCGGCACCCCTTCGAACATCAGCGTCGTCGCACAGTTCGCAAGCGGCCCATAGACGATGTAGGAGTGACCGGTCACCCAACCGACATCCGCCGTACACCAATAGATCTCGCCGTCCTTGTAATCGAACACATACTCGTGCGTCATCGCGGCATAAACGAGATAGCCGCCCGTCGTATGTACGACACCCTTCGGTTTGCCGGTTGAACCAGAGGTATAGAGGATGAAGAGGGGGTCCTCGGCTCGCATTTTGACCGGCGGGCAGTCGGGCTTCACCTTGGCAATCTCTTGATGATACCAGATGTCGCGGCCTGGAGCCCACTCGATCTTGCCGCCCGTACGCCGAACAACCAGGACCTTGTTGACAATGACGAACTGCTTCGCGGCGATATCGATCGCCGTATCCGTGTTCTCCTTCAGCGGCACGGGCTTGCCGCCGCGGAGGCCTTCGTCGCATGTGATAACGAAGGTCGACTCACAGTCGACGATGCGCCCCGCCAGAGCTTCCGGAGAGAATCCGCCGAAGACCACCGAATGTACCGCGCCGATGCGAGCACACGCCAGCATGGCGTAAGCCGCTTCCGGAATCATCGGCATATAGATGGTGACGCGATCGCCCTTCTTGACGCCGTTCGCCTTCAGCACGTTCGCAAGGCGGCAGACATGCTCGTAAAGCTGATTGTAGGTGATCTTCTTGTCGATGTATGGATTGTCACCTTCCCAGATGATCGCTGTGCGCTCGCCGTGGGTCTTCAGGTGACGGTCGATGCAATTGTAAGAGACGTTCGTCAGACCGTCTTCATACCACTTGATCGAAACCTTACCCTTGAAGTTGGTGTTCTTGACCTTCGTGTAAGGCTTGAACCAGTCGATCCGCTTGCCGTGCTTGTCCCAGAACTTCTCCGGATCCTCAGTGCTCTCCTCATACCACTTCAGGTATTTTTCGTTGTCGACCAAGGCTCGGCTCCTCGCCGCCTTTAGGACCGGATAGATTTTGGCTGACATGAACTCCTCCTCATGTAGAAACGCCAATTGGTCTGGACGCCGAACTCCCGTTTTCGGCCATATGTGCCACATTCATAGCAGGTCATACAGACCCAGCAATTAGACAAAGGTCATCCGTTTTAGGAAGAATTGCAATTGCCGTTTAATGAGGGTATACAGCTCATTATTCTCCGGAAATTGTGGTTGATACCCACGGCCCGCGGCCCCCGGCGCGGACGCAAAGAAGGACTATTTCCATGGCTCAGACATTGCTCATGCCAAAGGCAACGGCCGTATGGCTGGTCGATAACACGGCATTGTCGTTCGATCAGATCGCACAGTTCTGCAAGCTTCACCCACTCGAGGTCAAGGCCATCGCGGACGGTGAGGCAGCGCAAGGCATCAAGGGCCTGGACCCGATCGCAACCGGGCAGCTTTCCCGTGAGGAGATCGCCCGCGCGGAAGCCGACTCGAACTACAAGCTGAAGCTGCAGGAGCCGAAGGTACGTGTTCCGGACTCCAAGCGTCGTGGTCCCCGCTATACGCCCGTTTCCAAGCGGCAGGACCGGCCGAACGCCATCCTCTGGCTCGTGCGCAACCATCCTGAGTTGAAGGACGCGCAAATTTCGCGGTTGGTTGGCACCACCAAGAGCACGATCGAACAGATTCGCGACCGTACCCACTGGAACTCGGCGAACCTCACGCCGATGGACCCGGTCACCCTTGGGCTTTGCAGCCAGATTGATCTCGATATGGAAGTCGAGAAGGCATCCAAAGGCCGGCCGTTGCCGACCGCTGCCGAACTCGGCGCAACCCTCCAGTCGGCGACCGAGACTGAAAACCTTGGCTATGACTTCTCTCAGGACGAGGAGAAGGAAATCGACGCCAATGCGGTTTTCGCCAAGCTGAAGTCGCTGAAATCGGACCGCAAGGACGACGAAGAAGACGACCTCTACTGAGCCGCTTTCATCGCCCGACATTTCAAAGCCCCGCCAGTCGCGGGCTTTTTCGTTTGCCAAGCGTGGCGGCTCGACGTGCCGGCGATCAGCCGTGACCGTGTTGCCTGAGAACGGCGCTGATCTCGTCGAGAATGACAGGATCGTCGATCGTGGCCGGCATCTTCCAGGGCAGGCCGTCGGCAATCTTCTGCATCGTCCCGCGCAGGATTTTGCCGGATCGGGTCTTCGGCAGCCGCTCGACCTTCATGACGGTCTTGAACGCTGCCACCGGGCCGATCTCATCACGGACGAGTTGGACGACTTCACGCTCTATGGTCGAAAAGTCACGCGAGACGTTGTTCTTCAGGACGAGGAAGCCGCAGGGAATCTGACCCTTGAGGTCGTCGGCGATACCGATGACCGCGCATTCGGCGACATCCGGATGCATGGCGCAGACCTCTTCCATGGCACCCGTAGAAAGGCGATGGCCGGCGCAATTGATGATGTCGTCAGTCCGGGCCATAACGAAGACGTAGCCGTCATCGTCGACCATCCCCGCGTCGGCGGTCTTGTAGTAACCGGGAAACTCCTCGAGACAGGAGGAGTGGAAACGTTCCTCCGCGTTCCAGAATGTGACCAGGCAACCGGGGGGCAGGGGAAGTTTTACGACGATGTTGCCGAGCGTCCCCTTCAGTACGGGGTGGCCGGCATCGTCGAGCACGTCGATTGCATATCCGGGCATCGCCACGGTGGGAGAGCCATATTTGACCGGCAAAAGGCCGAGGCCCGCCGGATTGGCCGCCATCGGCCAGCCGGTCTCCGTCTGCCACCAATGATCGATTACCGGAACCTCCAGCATCCTCTCCGCCCATTTGATCGTTTCCGGATCGGCGCGTTCACCGGCAAGAAACAGCGAACGGAGGCCCGAGAGATCATAGCGCCGGATATGTTCGCCGTCGGGATCGTCACGACGGATGGCCCGGAAGGCGGTAGGCGCGGTGAATAGTGCCTTCACGTCATGCTCGGAAACAACACGCCAGAACGTTCCGGCGTCGGGCGTGCCGACAGGTTTGCCTTCGAAGATAACCGTGGTGTTTCCCGCAAGAAGAGGCGCGTAGACGATATAGGAATGACCGACGACCCAGCCGATGTCCGATGCCGCCCAGAACACCTCCCCGGGAGCGACCCCGTAGATGTTCTCCATCGTCCACTGTAGCGCAACCATGTGCCCGCCGTTGTCGCGAACGACGCCCTTCGGTTGTCCCGTGGTACCCGAGGTATAGAGGACATAAAGCGGATCTGTCGCGAGCACGGGCTCGCAATGGACGTCGGTGCCGTTCGCCCGCTCGATTTCGACAGCTTTGGCGAAGTCGACGTCACCATGCTCATACCGCAGCGGTGCATGTAGTTGATCGCGTTGCAGAACGAAGCAGTATTCGGGCTTTACCTGGGCCATATCGATAGCATGATCGAGAAGTGGCTTGTACGGCACGATACGGCCGGGCTCGAGACCGCAACTCGCGCTGATGATCACCTTCGCCTTCGAGTCATCGATACGAGTCGCAAGTTCATGTGCTGCAAACCCGCCGAACACAACCGAGTGAATGGCGCCCAGCCGCGCACAGGCCAGCATGGAGAAGACCGCCTCGGGAATCATAGGCATGTAAATGATGACCCGGTCGCCCTTGGTCACGCCGTGGTTCCTGAGAACGGCCGCGATCGCCGTGACTTCCGTCAACACCTCGTTGTAGGTGAAACGCCTCTTCTCGCCCGTCATCGGGCTATCGTAGATGATTGCAGCCTGTTCGCCGCGGCCAGCAGCAACGTGCCGGTCAAGACAGTTGTGGCAAGTATTTGTTTCCGCACCCACGAACCAGCGACCATAGGCGCCCATGCCCGCGTCGAACACCTTGTCGGCAGGGCGAAACCAGTCGATCTTGGCCGCTTGCTCCCCCCAGAACGCTTCCGGATCACGCTCCCACGAGCGGTAGGTATCCCGGTACTTGCTCTCCATGACGTCCTCCCGAACCAACTCTTTGCAAGATTGGCGGGATATTAGGCAGGCGCTCGCAAGCTGGAAAGTCAGACGAAAGCCTATGGCCTGCGTGGGCTATCGTCGCTGAGGTGGTTACCGCGTGCCGAAGATCGCCGATCCGACCCGAACACTAGTCGCCCCGAACTCGATAGCGGTATCGAAATCACCCGACATTCCCATGGAGAGTTTGCTCAAACCGCACTCCGCGCCCAGCTTTGCAAGCAGCGCAAAATGCGGACCGGGATTCTCTCCGGCCGGAGGAATGCACATAAGTCCCTCGACCTTCATGCCGAGTTCCTCGTCACAGAACCGGACGAATTCGACGGTCTCGTCCGGTGCGAGACCTGCTTTTTGCGGTTCGAGCCCTGTGTTTACCTGGATATAGAAGCGCAGTGAGCGCCCCTGCCGTTTCGTTTCCTCACTCAGGACACGGGCAATCTTCTCTCGATCAACCGTCTCTATCACATCGAAAAGCGCAACGGCATCAGCAGCTTTGTTGGACTGCAGCGGCCCGATGAGATGAAGCTCTATCCCTCCAGTCTCCGCCTTCAGCTGCGGCCATTTCTGTTGCGCTTCCTGCACGCGGTTCTCGCCGAACACCCTCTGACCACGGGCAATCGCCGAGCGGATCACGTCAGCCGGAAAGGTCTTCGATACCGCGACGAGCTGCACTGAATCCGGCTCACGACCTGCCCTTCTCGCCGCCGAAGCGACTCGATCCACCACCCCGTCTAGCTGCTCTGTGACTGTCATTTCTGTCCTTCCGGTCAATCGACTCACGGCCGATATAATCACCCTTGGTGCGTCCCTGAAGCAAGCCGCTTCGATCGCAACCTGCAGCGGCGTATCCGGCGGAGCTTTCCGCCACCGAAGTGCCCGGAAAACTTGACGCTTGGCCGGTTTCGTGGTGAAGGTCACGCCGACTCTCCTTGATTTTCCGGAAATGCGACAAATGGCTACCGAACGTTACAATCCGCGCGACGCCGAACCTCGTTGGCAGGCGAAATGGTCCGAAGCTGGCGTTTTCGTCACGGACAACAACGACAAGCGCGAGAAATATTACGTGCTAGAGATGTTCCCGTATCCATCGGGACGCATTCACATGGGCCATGTGCGCAACTACGCCATGGGCGATGTTGTCGCCCGCTACAAGCGCGCTCGCGGTTACAACGTCCTGCATCCGATGGGATGGGATGCGTTCGGCATGCCGGCCGAGAACGCGGCAATGCAGAACAAGGTTCATCCGAAGGACTGGACCTATCAGAATATCGCGACGATGCGCGGCCAGCTGAAGTCGATGGGTCTTTCGCTGGACTGGTCCCGTGAATTCGCGACCTGCGACGTCGAATACTACCATCGCCAGCAGTATCTGTTCCTCGACATGATGGAAAAGGGTCTGGTTTACCGCAAGCAGTCGAAGGTCAACTGGGATCCGGTCGACCAGACCGTGCTCGCCAACGAGCAGGTGATCGAAGGCCGCGGCTGGCGTTCTGGTGCTCTCGTCGAACAGCGCGAACTGACGCAGTGGTTCTTCAAGATCACCGACTTCAGCCAGGACCTGCTTGATGCGCTCGACACGCTCGACCAGTGGCCGGAAAAAGTGCGTTTGATGCAGAAGAACTGGATCGGACGTTCGGAAGGCCTGACGCTTCGCTGGGAGATCGCCGGCGCGGCTCCGGACGGGCATTCCGAGATCACGGTCTACACCACACGGCCCGACACGCTGTTCGGCGCTTCCTTCCTGGCAATTGCGGCCGATCACCCCCTGGCCAGGGCCGTCGCCGAAGGCAATGCCGAGATCGCCGCCTTCTGCGAGGAATGCCGCCGGGCCGGCACCTCGCTCGCCGCGCTGGAGACGGCCGAGAAGAAGGGGGTCGATACCGGTATCAAGGTTCGCCATCCCTTCGATCCCGCCTGGGAACTGCCGGTTTACGTCGCCAATTTCGTGCTGATGGAATACGGCACCGGCGCGATCTTCGGATGCCCGTCCGGCGACCAACGTGACCTCGACTTCGCCCGCAAGTATGATCTGCCGGTCGTGCCGGTGGTTATGCCGAAGGACGGCGACGCTACGACCTTCACGGTCGGCGACACCGCCTATGACGGTGACGGCGTGATGATCAATTCGCGCTTTCTCAATGGTCTCGACACGGAGGTCGCCTTCAAGGTGGTGGCAGACCGCCTGTCTTCTACCATGCTGGGCAATTCACCGCAGGGCGAACGCAAGGTGCAGTTCCGCCTGCGCGACTGGGGCATTTCACGCCAGCGCTATTGGGGTTGCCCGATTCCGGTCATCCACTGCGACGACTGCGGTGTCGTATCAGTGCCAAAGAAGGACCTGCCGGTCAGACTGCCGGACGACGTCGCCTTCGACGTCCCTGGCAATCCGCTCGATCGCCATCCGACCTGGCGCCATGTGGCCTGCCCGAAATGCGGGAAGGATGCCCGGCGCGAGACCGACACTATGGATACCTTCGTCGATTCGAGTTGGTATTTCGCCCGCTTTACGGCACCGCACGAGGACCTGCCGACCGTTCCGGCGATCGCCGACCACTGGCTGCCGGTCGACCAGTATATCGGCGGTATCGAACACGCGATCCTGCACCTGCTCTATTCGCGCTTCTTCACCCGAGCAATGCGCGAGACCGGTCACGTGAACCTCAGCGAACCCTTCAAGGGCCTGTTCACCCAGGGTATGGTGGTGCACGAAACCTATAAGCTCGGCTCCGGCGCACAGGGCCAGTGGGTGGCGCCGGCCGACATCCGCGTCGAAGAGGTCGATGGCATCCGTCGCGCCGTTCTGATCGCCACCGGCGAAGAGGTCACGATTGGTTCAATCGAAAAGATGTCCAAGTCGAAGAAGAACGTGGTCGACCCGGACGACATCATCGCCTCCTACGGGGCCGATACCGCGCGCTTCTTTGTGCTTTCAGATTCGCCGCCCGATCGCGACGTCATCTGGTCGGAATCGGGGGTGGAAGGCGCACATCGTTTTGTACAACGAGCATGGCGTCTGATTTCCGAAGCTTCCGAGCAAATGAGCGAGTGTAACGCGAATCCGGCTAAGGAAGGCGACGGGCTCGCCATATCGCAAATCGCGCACAAGACCCTGAAGGCGGTTCAGGCCGACTACGACAAGCTCGCCTTCAATAAGGCTGTCGCACGCATCTACGAGTTCGTGAACGCGCTCGCAACCCCGCTGACGAGAGTAGCAGCCGGTGGTGCCGACAGGGCCTACCTAGCTGCGGTCAAGGACGCGGCGAACATCCTCGTCCACCTGATCGCTCCGATGACACCACACTTGGCAGAAGAGTGCTGGAGAGCGCTCGGCAATGCGGGCATGGTCGCCCAGGCGCCGTGGCCGACATACGATCCTGACCTGGTCACCGAGAACGAAATTGTCCTGCCGGTGCAGATCAACGGAAAGAAGCGCGCGGAATTGACAATCGCTCGCGAGGCGGATCAAATCTCGGTACAGAATGCGGTCCTCGCCCTGGATGCCGTCAAGGTCGCCTTGAACGGGCAGGCGCCGAAGAAGATCATCGTGGTACCTCAGAGGATCGTCAACATTGTCGTCTGAAAGCATCGCTCGTCAGATCCGGAGGATTTTGCTCGGCTTGAGCTTGGCTGTGGGGGTGGCTGGCTGTCAGGTTCGTCCGCTGCATGACGGAGTGCCTGGCAGGGCGGAAAACTTGGGGTCGATCGCCTACTCGCAGGCCGACAGCCGAGTCGGCCAGGAGGTCCGCAATCAATTGATATTTCTGACGGGAGGAGGTGCCGGAGAACCGGCGGCTCCGCAGTACACGGTCGATATGAAGGTCGAGTCGAGGACGATGGGAGTACTTCTCGAGCAATCTTCTGACGTTCCGAAAGCGGGACGGGTGATTGTTTCGGCCGATTATACGCTCACGCGGACCTCGGACGGGACGGTCCTGCGTGCCGGCCGTCGACAGATTGTTGCACCAGTCGACTATCCCGAGCAGGAGTTTGCCAAGCTGCGCGCGATACGCGATGCGGAAGACCGGGGTGCTCATCAGTTGGCCGAGCTTATCCGAGCCGATATCGCGACGATCATTGGGCGCTGAGCAATCGTGCGATGTCGGAGATAAAGTCAGGCGAGTTTGATAGTTTTCTCCAGAAATCGGCCAGGCATTACCGTCTCTTTGTGATCTACGGGCCCGATAGAGGGCTTGTTTCCGAGCGGGCAAGCCAACTTGCGAAGGTCACCGGAGTGGACCTCGAGGATCCCTTCTCGGTCATCCGTCTTGACGTCAGTGACCTTCAGGGGGCTCCAGGACGCCTGATCGACGAAGCAAACGCCTTTGGACTCTTCGGTGGCGGAAAGCTTATCTGGATCAAGGATGCGGCCAACGAAAAGGTATTGGTCGACGGTCTGCAATACCTCAGCGAGAACCCGCCGGAAACGAGCCACGTCATAATAGAGGCTGGAGACCTTAAGAAGGGGGCGTTGCTGCGCAAGACGGCGGAGGCCGCCAGGACAGTGGCGGCAATCGCCTGCTATCAAGACGATGCCCGCCAGTTAAACGCTCTGGTCGACAATGAGCTCGCGTCCGCGGGACTGCGAATCACACCCGCTGCGCGTGAACTGCTGCTCGATCTGCTCGGTGGCGACAGGATCGCTTCACGCAATGAGATCAGGAAACTTGCTCTCTATTGCCTCAACCGGGAGGTCATTGATGAAGAGCACGTGAGGGATATTATCGGAGACGCGAGTAGCATTTCGACCGATGAGGTCGTCGATGCCGTACTGACCGGAGATCCAGACGCCTTTCTTCACGCAGTGCAAAAGATCACGACTTCGAAGACGCCGATATTCCTCGTTCTTCAGTCCTGCCTCAGGCAATTCCAGCAGCTCGATATCATGCGGACGGAGATGGAGGAGCGACGCCTGCAACCGGCTCAGGTTATACAGAGTCTTGGCCGCGGAATACATTTCAGGCGCAAGCCGATCGTGGAGCGAACACTCAGGAACTGGAACTCCACAGACCTCTCGCGCGAGGCGACAAAGCTGCAAGCCGCGATCCTGCAATCACGACAGAAACCGCTCCTGGAAGACAACCTCGCCCTACAAACGCTTCTCTCGACGACGTTGCAGGCCTCGCGCAGAAACAAGCAAAGCCGATAAAGTCTTTCGATCAGCGCCCCTCCAGAAGGCGGCAGATTTCCTCGAGCTGATCCAGCGACTTATAGCCGATCCTGATCTGACCGCCGGCGCCTTTGTGACTGATGGTCACCGAAAGGCCGAGCCGGTCGGAAAGGCTGCGCTCGAGCGCGATGGTATCTGAATCCTTGGCTTCCCGCTGTATCGCCGCCGCGGCCGGATCAGAGTGAGTCCTGATCTGGTTCTGAGCGAGCCGTTCGGCATCGCGCACCGAAAGCCCCTTGGTGGCGATTGCCTTTGCAAGGATCACCGGATCGGGTGTAGACACCAGCGCTCTTGCGTGCCCAGCCGACAGACTTCCCTCGGCCAGCATATCTCGTACTTGGTCGGGTAGTTTCAACAAGCGAAGGCTGTTGGCAACGTGGCTCCGGCTCTTGCCGATGATCTCGCCGAGATCATTCTGAGTGTAACCATGTTCCGCTATCAATTGCTCATAGCCGAGCGCCTCTTCCAACGGATTAAGATCCGCGCGCTGGACGTTTTCGACAATCGCGAGCTCCAAGGCTGTCCGGTCATCGACATCCCTGACGATTACAGGGATTTCCGCCAACCCGGCAAGTTGAGCCGCTCGCCAACGTCTTTCGCCGGCTATTATTTCGTACCGGTCGGCACCGGATGTCCTGACCACGACTGGCTGAACAATCCCGTGCTGGCGGATAGACCCGGCAAGATCCTGCAGCTCCGTCTCATCGAAATATCGACGAGGATTGCGCGGATTGCGCGAAACGAATTCGATCGGGACAGTCCGGTCCGGATTGACGGAAGAGCGAGCGGTTCCGACAGGGAGAGGCTGATCCATCTCGCCGATAAGTGCCGCCAAGCCGCGCCCAAGCCGGCGTTTGGAAAGATCGTCGCTCATACTCGCCTCACCATCTGACAGAACAGAATTACAGCGTCACGCGGCTCGCCGCTGACGCTCACGTTGAATGACCTCGGACGCAAGCTGGAGATAGGCTTGGCTACCCGCGCACTTGAGGTCATAGAGAATTGCGGGTTTTCCATACGAGGGCGCTTCAGAAACACGCACATTGCGGGGAATGAGCGTCGAATAGACCTTCTCACCCAAATGCGTACGCACGTCGGAGACCACCTGCTGGGCCAGGTTATTGCGGGAGTCGAACATCGTCAGGACGATACCCTGGATGTCCAGGGTCGGATTGACGCTGTGACGGACCTGGTTGATCGTCTCCAGCAATTGGCTGAGGCCCTCCAGAGCAAAAAATTCACATTGTAGTGGGACGAGAACGGAATGCGCGGCGGCCATGGCGTTCATCGTAAGAAGATTAAACGACGGAGGACAATCGATTAATATATACGTATAGTCCTGAGCGTCTTTTGCCTGGAGTGCGTTCTTCAGCCTGAAGACCCTGTCTGCAGACTGGGAGATCTCCATCTCCAGCCCCAGAAGGTCGAGCGTCGACGGAACGATGGAGAGATTTGGCACCGCCGTCTGCAAAGCAGCATCCTCTATGCGGCGACTCCCGATCAGCACGTCATAGGATGAATACCTGCGCTCCTTGCGTTCGATTCCGAGACCTGTGCTGGCATTTCCCTGCGGGTCGAGATCGACGATCAACACGCGCTCTCCGATAGCTGCAAGCGCCGTGGCCAAGTTAATTGCAGTTGTCGTCTTCCCTACGCCACCCTTCTGGTTGGCAATGGTAATGATCCGGTTCTTATCGCCAGCCATGTGTTACCTGACTCTGCTCAGATTTTCCGCGTCAAACGGGCGATCTCCAAAATAACGGAGTCCGTCTCTATCGCACTCTGGTGTTGTAGCAGATCAAAAGACCAACGACCATGAGCTTTGTCCACTTCGGTCTGGTAATCCCGCCCTTTGTGAAAGAAGCAATGCAGATCAGGGTTGCGCTCAACCCAGGGAGCTGCGAAATCGAACAGCACATCGAGCACGGCCAGCGCCCTCGCTGATATCGCATCGCAATGCTGGATTTGCCGGTGTGCTTCCTCTATCCGGCAAGCGTGCACACTCCCCCGAGCACCGGTTTCACTGAGGGCCACGCGCAGGAATCCCGCCTTCTTATGATTGCTCTCGACGAGATGGACCCATCCAGCACCTGCTTCCGCCAGTAGAATGGCGGTAATGACGCCCGGAAAGCCCCCACCACTTCCGAGATCAACCCACTGCTTGGGTTCTGGTGAAAGAGCAAAGATCTGTGCACTGTCGGCAATATGACGCGTCCACATATCGCTCTGCGTGGACGCTGCCACGAGGTTGATCGTTCGCGACCATTTTTCGAAGAGTTCCGCAAAGTGACGGAGCCGTTCTAGCGTTTCACGTGAAACACGCAAGCCGATCAGGTCGAAAAGAAGACTCTCTTGCATTGTATTCAACCGACCATCCGGAGTTCTGCGCGTTTGAGATGCGCAATCAACAGAGAAAGCGCGGCAGGGGTCATTCCATCCAGTCTTGACGCCTGAGCGATACTCCACGGACGAGAGGCCTCGAGTTTTTGCCTGAGCTCGTTTGAAAGCCCCGACAGTTGAGAGTAGTCGAAGTTCGCCGGGATCACTCGGCCTTCCTCCCTCCGTACGGCGGCTATATCGGACTCCTGCCGATCGAGATAAACCGAATACGCGGCGTGTATCTCGACCGCCTGCCGAACCTTCGGCTGCCACTCGGGGAGATCACTCCAAACACGGCGCAACACATTCAAGTCCACGCCGGGATAGGAAAGAAGCTCCAAGCCAGTCCGTCGACGTCCATCCTGGTTTATAGCGATGCCAGCCTGCGCGGCGGCGGTTGGAGAAAGTGTCCGTGCCGAAAGCTGCGCCAACGCATCTTCAACTTCACCGCGGTAGGCCGAGAAGCGCCGGACGCGCTCCGCGCCGACACATCCGAGTTCGATTCCGAAAGGGGTCAGTCTCTCGTCGGCATTGTCAACCCGGAGCGTCAGCCTGTACTCCGAGCGAGAGGTAAACATGCGGTAAGGTTCGGCCACTCCCCGGGATGTAAGATCGTCAATCATCACACCGATATAGGAATTCGTCCGGCTCAACACGACGGGCGCAATGCCTCCGGCAACGAGCGCGGCGTTCAGCCCGGCGACGAGCCCTTGAGCACCTGCTTCCTCGTAGCCGGTGGTGCCGTTGATTTGTCCCGCGAGGAACAGACCCGGCATACTCCTCACCTCCAAGGTGGGGTAGAGCTCGGTCGGATCGACATGATCGTATTCAATCGCGTAGCCGGTCTGCAGAATTCGAACTCTCTCAAGACCGGGAATGGAGTGGATCAGAGCGTCCTGGACTTCTTCAGGCAAGGAACTGGAAATACCGTTCGGATACACGGTATTGTCGTCTAACCCCTCCGGCTCAAGGAAAATTTGATGGCCGTCGCGGTCGCCGAATCGCATAATCTTGTCTTCGATCGACGGGCAGTAACGAGGCCCAACCCCTTCGATCTGTCCGGAATACATCGCTGAACGGTAGATGTTCTCCCGAATGAGCGCGTGCGTTCGCTCCGTCGTGCGCGTGATGCCGCAGGTAATCTGCGGATTTGTAATTTTTTCGGTCAGGAAGGAAAATGGAGTCGGATCAGCATCAGCTGCCTGACGCTCGAGCGAGGCCCAGTCAATCGTCGTTCCGTCGAGACGAGCAGGCGTTCCGGTCTTCAGTCGCCCGAGCCGCAAGCCAGCTTTCGCCAATGTCGCACTCAGTCCGACGGACGGATCCTCGCCGAGGCGGCCTGCTGGAATCTTCCTATCTCCAATATGAATGAGCCCGCGCAGGAACGTTCCCGTCGTTAGCACGACCGTGCGAGCGCAAATCCGGCGACCATCCTGAAGAACTACCGATCTTATTTCGGAATCGGAACGTTCTATGTCGAAGACATCGCCTTCGACGATTTCCAGATTATCGAGTGCAAAGAGCGACTCCTGCACAGCGTTTCGATAGAGCTTCCTATCCGCTTGGGTCCGCGGACCCCACACCGCTGGACCTTTACGCCGATTGAGCATCCTAAACTGGATGCCACCCCGGTCTGCGCAACGCCCCATCAGACCGTCGAGGGCATCGATTTCGCGAACCAGATGTCCCTTACCCAAACCACCGATCGCCGGGTTGCACGACATTGTACCAATCGTGTCGCGACGATGCGTGACGAGGGCAGTTCGTGCGCCGATCCGAGCAGCGGCAGCAGCAGCCTCGGAACCGGCATGGCCACCTCCGACAACAACGACATCAAAACACATGTCTCCTACCTTCCGCATCCGCAGATCTCACTTGGGTCTAGATGCCACATGTTTCACGTGAATCACTTGCCGACGCAAAAGTCGGAGAATATTTTACCAAGCATAGCTTCGACGTCGATTTTTCCGGTAATCCTACCTAACGAGTCTGACGCACGCCGGAGGTACTCGGCTCGGAGCTCGAGCCCGATATGGACGCTTTTGATCGCTTCTTCAACGTTCGTAAGCACATCGCGCAAGTGCTGTCTCTGCCGGATCCGGCTCGGAATTGCAAGCGACATCACATCGGTTTTCTGCCGCACCTTCCGGAGGATCACTTGACGCAGTTCCTCCATCCCGGCTCTCTGAACCGAGGATATCATCAAATCATATGTTTGTTTCGGAGAAGAATCGTTTCTAAGGTCGGTCTTCGTACCGATAGTAATCACCGGAACGTTACCGTCGTAGGCCAGTTCGACGGAGCCCGCGGCCGCGCTTGCGTCCTTCAAATGAAGGATGAGATCGGCCTCCGCCATTTTCCCCAAGGCACGACGTATACCCTCCTGCTCAACCGGTTCATTGGTCTCGCGGATGCCCGCTGTATCAAAGAGGTGAACGGCGAAGCCGTCGAGGTCGAGTTCACAGTGGAGAATGTCACGCGTCGTACCAGCGTACTCGGTGACGATCGCGATCTCGCGGTCTGCAAGGGCATTCAAGAGACTTGACTTGCCGACGTTCGGGGAACCGGCGATCACAACCTTGAAGCCGTCTCGGATGATCTCGCCCGCCCTCTCAGCTTCAAGCTGCTTCCTCACCTCTTCGGCAAGCGCACCGAGGTCGGGCCAGACACGGTCCGAGACGCTGCCAGGAATGTCACCTTCGTCTGCGAAGTCGAGCTCTGCCTCGATCATCGCCCTCGCATGAAGCAGCCGCTCACGCCACGCCTCGTAGACCGCCGACAACCGGCCGAAGCTCTGTTCGGCAGCGAGCCGCCGCTGCATCTCGGTTTCCGCGGTGAGTAGATCGGCGAGGCCTTCTATCTCGACCAGGTCGAGTTTACCATTCTCGAAGGCACGTCTCGAGAATTCTCCGGCTTCGGCAATCCTGCATCCCTCAAAGCTCTCCAGCTCTGAAAGCAACGCCGCGACCACCGCCTTTCCACCATGAAGATGGATCTCGGCACAGTCCTCTCCGGTAAAGGATGCCGGGTTTGGAAAGTTGACAACAAGTCCGGTGTCCAGCAGGTGGCCGTCACGGCTCCGGATCGATCTCAAAGCAGCAAAACGGGGTTCTGGGAGCTCTCCAACGAGGGTCCGTAGCACCGAAAAGGTCGCTGGACCACTCAGCCGTACAACGGCGACACCAGCGGGCAGGGCACCGGACGAAAGTGCAAAGATCGTTTCGTCTGAATTAGGGATCATAGACATACCCCAACCGAGCCTCGCCCGCTCGTTCTCACTACCACCCACGGAATCCGGCTAATTACCGGAAACTTTAGGTGTTCATCGAGTCGAAGAAGTCTCCGTTGTTCTTTGTCTGCTTCAACTTGTCGATGAGGAACTCGATGGCATCGGTCGTTCCCATGGGGGCAAGAATACGCCGCAGCACGAAGATCTTCTGGAGATCCTGGCGTGGGACCAACAGGTCTTCCTTGCGTGTGCCGGACTTGAGGATATCCATGGACGGGAAGATACGCTTGTCGGCGACTTTACGATCGAGGACGATTTCCGAATTACCGGTGCCCTTGAACTCTTCGAAGATCACTTCGTCCATACGGCTGCCGGTGTCGATCAGCGCCGTCGCGATAATCGTCAGAGAGCCACCTTCCTCGATGTTGCGCGCCGCGCCGAAGAAACGCTTGGGACGCTGCAACGCGTTCGCGTCGACACCACCGGTCAGAACCTTACCGGAGGACGGAACAACCGTGTTATAAGCACGACCCAGGCGCGTGACCGAATCGAGAAGGATGACGACGTCTCGACCATGCTCGACCAGCCGCTTGGCCTTTTCGATGACCATCTCGGCAACCTGCACGTGGCGAACTGCCGGCTCGTCGAATGTCGAGGAGATAACCTCGCCCCGCACCGAACGCTGCATGTCGGTCACTTCTTCCGGACGTTCATCGATCAGCAGAACGATCAAATAGCATTCCGGATGATTGGCGGTGATGGAGTGCGCGATATTCTGCAAAAGTACCGTTTTACCGGTTCGCGGTGGCGCAACGATCAGTGCGCGCTGGCCTTTACCCAAAGGAGCGACGAGATCAATGACGCGCGCAGACAGGTCCTTTGTCGGCGTCTCGAGTTCCATCTTGAACCGCTCGTTCGGATAAAGCGGCGTCAGGTTATCGAAGTGAACCTTATGGCGGATCTTCTCAGGATCCTCGAAATTAATCGTGTTGACCTTCAGAAGCGCGAAATATCGTTCACCTTCCTTCGGTCCACGAATCGGGCCCTCGACCGTATCGCCAGTCTTCAGAGAGAAGCGACGGATCTGTGAGGGAGAGATATAGATATCATCCGGCCCCGGCAGGTAGTTTGCGTTGGCCGAACGCAAAAACCCGAAGCCATCCTGCAAAACTTCAACGACGCCTTCGCCGATAATCTCTACGTCTTGGGCGGCGAGCATCTTCAAGATCGCAAACATCAGCTCCTGCTTGCGCATCGTGCTGGCGTTCTCGACCTCAAGCGACTCCGCAAAGGTAAGCAGGTCCGTCGGAGATTTGCTCTTGAGTTCTTGTAGCTTCATTTCAGCCATTAAGGGGAACCACGTTTTTGTAGGGGAGGGCGTGCTGATGCTGATCGGTACGGTCTGTGGAGCCGCAAGTGACAGGATGTCACGCACACTGAGGATAGATGGAATTTTCGGGAAAATAGCGATTCAACCTACCCGCCGCAAGCGAAAAGGCGCATCCCGTCCAAAATAAGCCGAAAGGCCGCCGAGCGGCCTAAAAAGGCTTCACGATGACCATGATGACGATGACAACCATCAGAACGGTCGGGACTTCGTTCATCAACCGCCAGAACCGCGCAGTCTTCATGTAGTTACCACCGGCGAAGGCTGCAACGGCACGGGCAAAATATCCATGCACGGCCGACAGCGCAAGCACTGCCGCCAGTTTCACATGAAGCCAACCACCCATAAAGCCGAAACCCTCCCAAGCCAGGTAGAGGCCCAGAATCCAGGCAATCACCATCGCAGGGCGCATGATGATCTTCAGCAGCCGCTGCTCCATGACCGAGAAGGTCTCCGCCTGTTGCGAGCCTAACGGCGCATCCAAATGGTAAATGAACAAACGCGGCATGTAGAGCATTCCCGCCATCCAGGAGATGACGGCGATGACGTGGAGTGCCTTGATCCAAAGATACAATGCCTCCGGCTGCAGGAACACAAGACCTAACGCGGCCAGGCAAAACAGAAAGATGGCCGTCGCAGCCCTCGCAACGACTTTCCGTCCTGACGCCTTCGCTTCTTGCTCCGCCATCAGGTTCCGCTCCCCCGCACTCGGTCGACTAAGGCGGCAACGTTTTCCGGATCGGCCTGAGGAGTGATGCCGTGGCCGAGGTTGAAAATCAGGGGCCCATTTCCGAGTGCGGCCAGGATCGCATCGACACCTTCTGCAAGGGCGTTCCCGCCAGCCACCACGCGCATCGGGTCAAGATTTCCTTGCACCGGTCCGTCCTTCTGCAGTTCCGCGGCAAAGGTGAGAGGCACCGTCCAGTCGAGACCTATGGCATCGGCCCCGGTCTTCCGCCGGTAATCCGCCAACATCAGGCCGGCTCCTTTGGCAAATGCGATGATTTTGGCCGACGGTCTTTGCGCCCTCACCGAAGCGATGATTCGTGCCACGGGTTTGACGCAATAGCGTTCGAACTCATCCTCACCAAGAACGCCAGCCCAAGAATCGAAAATTTGCAGCGCGTCGGCGCCCGCGTCGATCTGCGCCACCAGGTACTCGGCCGAAAGCTCCGCGAGAACAGCCAGCAAGTGTTCAAATGCCTCGGGGTGCTGGTATCCGAATAGCCGCGCCGGCGCTTGATCGGACGTTCCGTGACCAGCGATCATGTAGGTTGCGACAGTCCATGGCGCACCACAGAAGCCCAACAACGTTGTCTCATTAGGGAGTTCCTGCCGCAGCCGACGAACAGTCTCAAAGACCGGCTGGAGATGGCCAAGGAAACCTACCGGCTTCAGCGCACCGATTTCATCAGCCGAAATCGGATCCATCTGCGGACCATGGCCCTCTGAGAAGCGTACATTGCGGTGAAGCGCATCCGGTACCACGAGGATGTCCGAAAAAAGGATCGCTGCATCGAAGCCGTATCTGCGGATCGGCTGCATTGTGACTTCGACGGCAAGGTCAGGCGAATAACAGAGGTCGAGGAAAGTCTTCGCCTGCGCACGCGTTGCCCTGTACTCCGGAAGATAGCGGCCCGCCTGCCGCATGAGCCAGATCGGCGGTGGGTTCACCACTTCACCTCTCAAGACATCCATCACCTTCCGACGAGAGTTGGCCAACGGTCAAACCTTCCAAAAAAAATATGAGATATGAATCTTCTTCTATTTCTAAGAGTCACTGACTATCAAGGATTAAAGCTGGTCCACAACAATACGGTGGCTGCGCGCGATGCCTGAGTGCCAGGGGACAAAAATCCGATCTTCGAACCGGAAAGCTGGGAAAATCGCTTATATCATTAAGCTCCAATAGCTTAGTATGTCTGTGATCATCGGATTGAACTGGATAAGCTGTGGATAACAGAAGCTGCCGTTTTCATATTCCCGTAATTCACATCGCCTTCTGACATCTTTCCTTGTCGGAGCCGATGTGGATAAAAGTGCACTTTTCCCCTTGCCCGGGGACCTCGGCTGTCGCTACCTCTTTTCCTCCCCGGTTTTCAACAGGCGAGCAAGAACAGCGTGGAGAACAGAAAAAACTTCTTCCATCTGCATCTGATTTCTGACTCGACCGGGGAGACTCTGATCTCTGCCGGAAGAGCCGCTGCCGCGCAGTTCAATTCGAGCGTCGCGATCGAACACGTTTATCCGCTCATCCGTAACAAGCGACAGTTGGCGTCGGTACTCGAGACGATCGACCGGGAGCCTGGAATCGTTCTTTATACGGTCGTCGATCGTGAGCTTGCCGACATGCTGGAATCCTGTTGCCGAGAGATGGCACTTCCGACTGTCAATGTCCTTGAACCGGTCATGGCAATCTTCCAGACGTATCTAGGTGCTCCGTCACGCCGACGGGTCGGCGCACAGCACGCTCTTACGGCCGAATACTTCGCCCGTATTGAAGCGCTCAATTTCACCATGGATCATGACGACGGCCAATTGCCCGGCGATTATGACGAGGCGGACGTAGTCCTTGTCGGCATCAGCCGCACTTCGAAGACACCGACCAGCATCTACCTGGCTAACCGTGGCATCAAGACGGCCAACGTGCCTATTGTCTGCGATGTGCCGTTGCCGGAAAGTCTGCTCAACGCCACGAGACCTCTTGTTGTCGGACTGATTGCTACGAGTGACCGGATATCGCAGGTAAGGGGAAATCGCGAGCTCGGGACGACGAACGGCTTTGACCAGCGCGACTATACAGACCGCGCATCAATCGCCGAGGAGCTAAAATATGCGCGTCTGCTCTGTGTTCGTCATAACTGGCCGTTGATCGATGTCACCAGACGGTCAATCGAAGAGACTGCAGCAGCGATCGTTGCTCTGAAGATGAAGCAGCGTTAAGCGATTCCGGCAACAGAGACGGGACGAGATTTATGGCAATAGGACTGGTTCTCGCATCGGCAAGCCCGTCAAGGCGAATGCTGATGAAGAACGCCGGTCTCGATTTCGAGGCGATTCCGGCGGAAATAGACGAGCGTGAGATCGAACGCGGCAATGCAGGCAGATGCCTCGGACCCGCGGAACTGGCTGCGGAGCTCGCTTGCCAGAAAGCGATTGACGTGAGCCAGCGTCTTCCGTCTGCGCTGGTGATCGGTTGCGACCAGACGATGTCGCTCGGAAATCGCATATTTCACAAACCTGCGGATACTGTCGAGGCGAAGGCCAATCTTCTGGTCCTCAGAGGAAAGACGCACCGCTTGAACAGCGCAGTCGCCCTTGCGCGCAACGGCGCGATTCTGTGGTGTGACGTCGACATAGCCGACCTCACGATGCGCGAATTCTCCGATGACTTCCTCGATCTCTATCTCACCAGGACGGCTGAGGCGGTCCTGCGTAGCGTTGGAGCCTACCAACTAGAGGGGGAGGGCATTCAGCTCTTCGAGAGAATAGAGGGAGACTATTTCACCATCTTGGGACTTCCTCTCCTGCCGCTCTTGGCTCAACTCCGGGAACTGGGGGAAATCGATGTCTGATTCACGTGAAACAGGTCGTCACGCTTTTGTGGTTGGCTATCCGGTTAAGCATTCCCGCTCGCCGCTTATCCACGGCTACTGGCTCAGGCAGTTTGGCATCGAGGGGAGTTATCGCACCGTTGAAGTCACCGAAGCGGATTTTCCGGTCTTCCTGGAACGCTTGAGAGACGGTAGCTCCGGTTACAGCGGTGGTAACGTCACCATACCTCATAAGGAGAGGGCGGTGCGACTTGCCGACAGACCGGATGCCCTGAGCGAGGAACTAGGTGCTGCCAACACACTGTGGGTAGAAGATGGACTGGTGCACTCGACGAATACCGACGGACTCGGTTTCCTTGCCAATCTCGACGAGCGTAAACCGGGTTGGGATTGTTTCGACAAAGCTGTCGTCCTCGGTGCGGGCGGTGCGAGCCGAGCGATCATCCAAGCCCTGAGAAATCGAGGTTTCGATGAGATCCATGTCGTCAATCGCACGGTGGAGCGTGCGGAGGAACTGGCGGATCGCTTCGGCAAGAGAGTCTTCGCCCATCCGATGGGAGCGCTCGCCGAAGTCCTTACTGGCGCGGGATTGTTTGTCAACACAACCTCGTTGGGTATGCACGGGACGCCGATCCCGGACTTTCCGTTAGAACGCCTGAAGGCGGACGCGACCGTGACCGACATCGTCTATGTCCCGCTCGTCACACCGCTTTTGCTGCAGGCGGAGCGGCACGGACTGGCGACGGTAGACGGGCTCGGCATGCTTTTGCACCAGGCTGTGCCCGGTTTCGAAAAATGGTTCGGCCGTCTTCCGCAAGTTACACCTGAACTGCGGGCGCTCGTCATTGCCGATATGGAAATGCATGCATGATCGTTATCGGATTGACCGGTTCCATCGGCATGGGCAAGTCGACGACGGCAGCGCTCTTTGCGGAGCAAGGGATTCCCGTCAATGACTCGGATCGTGTTGTCCACGAACTCTACCGTGGAGAGGCGGTGCCGCTGATCGCTGCTGCCTTCCCGGACGTAATTGTCGAGGGTGTGGTCGATAGGACGAAGCTCTCCGAGAATCTGGCGAAGAATCCGGCTAACTTCAAGATCCTTGAGGCGATCGTCCATCCGCTGGTGAGGAGCCGGGAGCAGGACTTCCTGGATAGCGCACGGGATTCTGGTGCCGACATAGTGGTTTTGGACATTCCCCTTCTCTTTGAGACACGGGTCCAGAATCGTGTGGATGTTGTCGTGGTCGTCAGTTGTGATCCGCAGCTACAGAAGGAGCGGGTCCTGAAGCGATCAGGAATGACGGAGGAGAAATTCGACTTGATCCTGGCGCGGCAGGTGCCCGATAAGGAAAAGCGTGCGCAGGCCGACTTTATCATCGATACGGGTCACGGCATCGAATCGGCACGGCGCCAGGTTGGTGAGATTATTTCGACCTTGCGACATTGGTCGCGGGCTGGAGGATAGTGCATGCGGGAAATCGTCTTCGATACGGAAACGACGGGGCTGGAATCCAAGTTCGATCGAGTTATCGAGATCGGCGGGATCGAGCTTCTCAACCATTTTCCGACCGGTCGGAGCTTCCACGTCTATATCAATCCAGGCGACCGCAAGGTTCATCCGGACGCGCTTGCTGTTCACGGTATCAGCGATGATTTTCTGAAGGATAAGCCGCATTTCGCGGAGATCGTCGAGGAACTCCTCGAGTTCTTCGATGGCGCACGGTGGATCGCGCATAATGCGAACTTCGACATCGGCTTCATGAACGCCGAGTTCGATCGACTGGATCGACCGCCGGTGCCGCCCGACATGGTGATCGACACCCTGGCCCTGGCGCGTCGAAAGCACCCGATGGGACCGAACTCGCTTGATGCGCTTTGCCGCCGGTACGGTGTTGACAACTCGCACCGCGCGAAGCACGGGGCACTTCTCGATGCCGAGCTTTTGGCCGAGGTTTACATCGAGATGCTGGGAGGCCGTCAGGCAGCCTTTGGCTTGGTGCAGGCGGAGGAAAAAAAGGCTGTTACGGAGGAAGAAGTCGAGATTGCCGATCATCTGCTTGTGCGAACGACAAAGCTTGCGTCGCGTCTTACCGCCGAAGAAATCGAATCTCACCGCTTGTTGATCGCACGCTTGGGCGAGAAAGCCATCTGGTCGAGATACAGGTCTTAGAGACGTCAGACCTTGATCTACAAAAAAGCCCGGCGAACCGGGCTTTCTCTTTTTGACGTAAAGGCGGTTAGTTCGTCGCCTGCACCTTTGCGCGGGCTTGTTCTTCAGCCACACGCTGCGCGAACATCTGTGCAAAATCGATGGGATCGATCATCAGCGGCGGGAAGCCACCATTGCGCGTTGCATCGGCGATGATCTGGCGTGCGAATGGGAAAAGCAGACGCGGGCACTCGATGAAGAGAACCGGCAGCATGTGTTCCTGCGGGAACCCGGAAATGCGAAAGACGCCGCCGTAAACCAGTTCTGCGGCGAACACCGTTTTGTCACCATCCTTGGCTTCTGCATTCAGCGAAAGCACAACGTCAAAGTCCGAATCCGACAGCGGATTGGCATTGACGTTGACGTTGATGTTGATTGCAGGGGCTCTGTCGCGAGATTGCAGCGAGCGCGGAGCGCCAGGGTTCTCGAATGAGAGATCCTTGATGTACTGAGCCAGAATATTGAGGGAGGGGCTCGCCGTTCCCGTGTCGTCGTTGGCCATTGGGCGTCCTCGTGGCTTTGGATTATCGGGGCCATCTAACACTTCGGGCCCGCGGTTACAACCCTTGCGCCCGGCCGAAACAGCGAGCTTACCGGTCGCCTTCCTTCTTTATATGCCAAGGTGAACTATTGTCTGGCTCACGATGGAAATCGACCTCGTGAAGATCTATCGTTCTTGAATCCTCCCTCTGCGAACTGCCACGCGGCCCGGCGTAGTACTGCTGCCGTGAGGAGAAGAAGACGGTTCGTGCGCCAAGCCGCAACCATACAACCTTGCGTACGAACGGCAGCAGGAGCAGCAGCCCAAGCAGGTCGGTAACAAAGCCTGGAATGATCAGAAGTATGGCTGCTGCAGCAATCATCG
This sequence comes from Ciceribacter thiooxidans, assembly GCF_014126615.1. NCBI lineage: Bacteria > Pseudomonadati > Pseudomonadota > Alphaproteobacteria > Hyphomicrobiales > Rhizobiaceae > Ciceribacter > Ciceribacter thiooxidans. Next base: position 3,508,936 of record NZ_CP059896.1, on the reverse strand, counting down.
CTCCATCAACGAAGGCCTTTCCCGCATCAGTCGTCGCTTGGCCTTCCTCGCGCAGTTTCCGTAGCATTCCAAAGCCGTGAACGCGAAGCAGCATGAGCCCGGTGACAGTCGAAAGGACAATCAAGCCCAGCGTGGTTACCACGCCGACCGCCTGTCCAACAACGATAAAGCCAGCAATCTCGACCAACGGGAGGACGATGAATAACAGTGCCGGAATGCGCATGCCTAACTCTCCTCCGAACCCGCCGATGGCCCCTCGGCACTGGTTCGGGATGACGTGGCGAGCCAAACACTGGCAACGCCATTTGAATGATGGCCTGATGCGGACTATATGGGGATGAAGATTAGAAAATAAACGTCACCGGCGGGATGCGATGGGTTCCAACGACTTTGTAACGCTCTTTTTTCTCGTAGCCGCAGTGCTGATTTTTCTACAGCTGCGCAGCGTGCTCGGCCGGAGGACCGGCAATGAGAAGCCGCCCTTCGAGCCTTACAATCAGCGCGATGTATCACAAGCGCCTGGCGGCGACGATGGAAAGCTGGTGACGTTGCCGCGCCGCGAGGAAGGTGGCGACGAGCGCTTTTCGGCCATCGACGCCTTCGCCAAACCCGGTACTTCGCTCAATGCTTCACTTCGGGATCTGGTGGCCTTCGACGCCGGTTTCAACCCCAAAGAATTCCTCAACGGCGCCAGAATGGCTTACGAGATGATCGTGACTGCCTTTGCCGAGGGAGATCGCAAGACCTTGAAAGGCCTGCTCTCGCGAGAGGTCTACGAGGGTTTCGACAGCGCGATTTCCGAGCGGGAGTCCCGCGGGGAGACGATGAAGTCGACGTTCGTCGGAATCGAAAAGGCCGAAATCAAGCAGGCCGGCATCAAGGACAACGAGGAACAGGTCACCGTTCGCGTGGTCTGCCAACTCATAACTGCGACCTTCGATAAGGATGGAAAGCTAATCGACGGCGACCCCGATGCGGTTAGCGAAGTCAACGATATCTGGACGTTTGCACGCGACATCCGGTCACGCGATCCAAACTGGAAGCTCGTCGCGACCGAATCGGAACAATGAGCGGCAAACTCGAAGGCTTCCGGCTGGCACCTGTCTCGTTCGACGAGATCCCTCGGTGGCGTGAGGACGATCCTTCGCCGCTCTTTGCTGGCCTGAAGGAGTGCGGGCGGTACGTTCGTTCTGTCAAGCCTTACCGCAAGGGCTCGCTGGGTCTCGGTTGCGACGATCTGATGCCACTTCTCGATGGGGTCGAAAAAGCGGCAATCCAAACCAGTGAACTCGCCCGGCAATTTTTCGAAACGAGGTGTCAGCCATTCCGGATTGAGGGGGCGGATGGCAAGCCGGGCCTGGTCACCGCCTTCTACGAACCAGAGGTCAGTGTCTCTTCGAAACGAGACGATGAGTACCTGTACCCGTTCTATCGCCGTCCCTCCGATCTGATCGATATCGACGAAGGGAACCGGCCGGCAAACATGGATCCCTCATATCGCTTCGGATTGCTGCGGGATGGGGCAATTTCAGCCTATCCGGACCGGAGGGCGATTGACCGCGGTTATCTCGACGGACAGAGTCTCGAGATCGCCTGGGCGAAGTCGAAAGTCGACGTCTTCTTCGCCCATGTTCAAGGCGCTGCACGTCTTCGCTACCCGGACGGCGGAACGAAGCGTATCACCTACGACGCGAAGGCAGGCCACCCTTTCTCGGCGATCGGTAAGTTGCTCATCGAGCGTGGCGAGATCGAGCCGGCGAACATCTCGATGCAGTCGATCCGCAGCTGGCTGGCACAGCATCCCGACCAGATCGACGAAGTGTTATGGCATAACCGCTCCTACATATTCTTCCGAGAGGCGGATGTGGACGATCCGGCCCTCGGCCCGATCGCTGCAGCGAAAGTGCCGCTGATCGCCGGACGATCGCTGGCGGTCGATCGGCAGATCCATACCTTCGGCTTTCCCTTTTTTGTCCATTCCGAGACCCTGACGAACATTGACGGTGGCAAGCCGTTCGCGCGGCTTATGCTCGCCCTCGATACTGGCTCCGCGATCGTCGGACCGGCACGTGGTGACATCTTCACCGGTTCGGGTGATGAGGCCGGCGAACTGGCGGGGGCCGTTCGCAACGACGCTGATTTCTACATACTCGTGCCGAAAGAAGCAGCGGCGAGGTACCTCTAGTGTCGGGAAAAGGAAAGCTCAGCGCCGACGATCGAATTCTCTGGGGCAAGGTGGCCCGCACCACGCGACCGCTGCATGGCCGCCTCGAAGATCTGCTGATTTTCGATGAGGAGTTTTCCGAACCGGGGGAGTTGTTCCGGGCTGCGGTCGAGCAGCCTGAGAGCAGTACCGCGCCAACAGCGACCGGAACCGATCGCGAAAAGAAAATTGCCAGCCGTCATCACCCGCTGGAGAGGCCCGTCAAGCGCAAGCTGGCCCGGGGACATCTTGCGCTTGAAGCGCGCATCGATCTTCATGGCCTTATCCAGAGCGAGGCGCATGCAATGCTTCTCGACTTCCTTGTGAGAGCGCATGAGCGTGGCCTGCGACATGTTCTTGTCATTACAGGCAAGGGAAGTTCACGTGGGAGCGACGGCGCGTTGAAGCGGGCCGTTCCGTTGTGGTTCTCGAAGCCCGAATTTCGCCACTTGATCTCATCGTATGAGGTGGCTGCACGCCAGCACGGCGGTGAGGGGGCGTTGTATGTCCGTCTGTCCCGCGCAACCGGGGATCGTCCGTGACACCCTTTGGACAGGCGCTGAGGATGCTTCGCGAGCGAAAAGGTGTTTCGCAAAAAGAGATGGCGGCCGCGATTGGCGTGTCGCCGGCCTACCTGTCGGCGCTCGAGCACGGCAAACGTGGCAGGCCGAATTTCGATCTTCTCCAACGCATCGCCGGCTATTTCAACATTATCTGGGACGAAGCCGAGGAGCTCTTTTCTGTAGCAGGCATGTCCGATCCTCGTGTGGTGCTCGACACGTCAGGCCTTCCTCCGCAATATACCGCTCTCGCGAATACGCTCGCTCACAGGATTCGCTCGCTGCCTCCGAACGTGATAAACGAGTTGAATGACGTCCTAGAAAAAGCCAAATAGCTGCTTAACCCCCGGCTGGCGCCCCTATCCACGGGATTTGGGGTCCTTCACGTTTGGAAGTTTTGCCAAACCACCTATAGTCGACGCGATTGTAGCCGCTGATTCGATGCCGCGGCTCCTATGACTGACTGGAAAGATCGTTGAATGAGTGAGACGCCGGTAACTGAGAACACTGCTTCCGCTGAATACGGGGCAGAGTCGATCAAGGTGCTGAAAGGTCTGGATGCCGTGCGCAAGCGCCCCGGCATGTATATCGGCGACACCGATGACGGTTCCGGTTTGCACCACATGGTTTACGAAGTCGTCGACAACGCGATCGACGAGGCGTTGGCGGGCCATGCCGATATCGTCACTGTCACGCTGAACGCGGATGGCTCTGTTACCGTCACGGATAATGGTCGTGGAATTCCGACGGACATTCACCCGTCGGAAGGGGTGTCCGCCGCCGAAGTGATCATGACGCAGCTCCATGCCGGCGGCAAGTTCGACCAGAACTCTTACAAGGTCTCGGGCGGTCTTCACGGGGTCGGTGTTTCGGTCGTCAATGCCCTGTCGACCAAGCTGGTACTCAAGATCCGCCGTGGCGGCAAGATTCACGAAATCTGCTTTACGCACGGTGTCGCCGACGCTCCGCTCCGGGTCAGTGGCGAGTACGAAGGTCGATCGGGCACAGAGGTTACGTTCCTGCCGAGTCCGGAGACGTTCACCAATATCGAATTCGAGTACAGCACGCTGGAACACCGGCTTCGCGAACTGGCGTTCCTCAATTCCGGTGTCCGTATCCTGCTGACCGACAAGCGCAAATCCGATGTCCGCCAGGAAGAGATGATCTATGACGGAGGCCTGGAAGCCTTTGTCCGCTATCTCGACCGCTCAAAGAAGCCACTGGTGGAACAGCCGGTTGCCATTAGGGGTGAAAAGGACGGCATCACCGTCGAAGTCGCCATGTGGTGGAACGACAGCTATCACGAGAACGTCCTCTGCTTCACGAACAATATTCCGCAGCGGGATGGCGGTACGCACATGGCCGGTTTCCGCGGGGCACTGACCCGTCAGATCGTCTCGTATGCCGATAGTTCCGGGATCATGAAGAAGGAGAAGGTGACGTTGACCGGCGACGATTGTCGCGAAGGACTGACTGCAGTTCTTTCGGTAAAGGTCCCGGATCCGAAGTTCTCCTCGCAAACAAAGGACAAGCTCGTCTCGTCCGAGGTCCGCCCTGTGGTCGAAAGCCTCGTCAACGAAGCCCTCAGCACGTGGCTCGAGGAGCATCCGGGTGATGCTAAGATTCTGGTCGGCAAGGTCGTCGAGGCAGCTGCGGCTCGCGAGGCCGCGCGCAAGGCGCGTGAATTGACCCGCCGCAAGGGTGCATTGGACATCGCATCGTTGCCGGGCAAGCTTGCCGACTGTTCGGAGCGTGATCCGTCCAAATCCGAACTCTTCCTTGTCGAGGGCGATTCCGCAGGTGGATCAGCAAAACAGGGACGCTCACGCGAGACACAGGCTATCCTGCCCCTGCGCGGTAAGATCCTGAACGTCGAGCGTGCGCGTTTCGACAAGATGCTGTCGAGCCAGGAAATCGGAACGTTGATCACGGCGCTCGGCACGTCGATCGGCAAGGATGAGTTCAACGCAGACAAGCTGCGTTATCACAAGATCATCATCATGACCGATGCCGATGTCGACGGCGCCCACATCCGCACGCTTCTGCTGACTTTCTTCTTCCGCCAGATGCCGGAACTGATCGAGCGCGGCCACCTCTACATTGCGCAGCCGCCGCTCTATAAAGTGACTCGCGGCAAGTCGGTTCAATACCTGAAGGACGAAAAAGCGCTCGAAGATTACCTCATCACGATGGGTCTCGAGGATGCGCGACTTACGCTCGGCAGCGGCGAGGTTCGTGCGGCTTCCGATCTTCGCGAGGTCATTCAGGACGCTCTGCGGTTGCGGTCTCTGATCGAGGGTCTGCACTCCCGCTACAACCGTAACGTGATCGAGCAGGCGGCAATTGCGGGGGCACTTAACCCGGAACTGACGGGGAATCGCGAACGCGCGGAACAGACCGCAGCGGAAGTTGCACGTCGGCTCGATCTGATCGCTGAGGAGACGGAGCGCGGCTGGACCGGCCATGTAACCGATGAAGGCGGACTGCGTTTCGAGCGAATGGTCCGCGGTGTTAAAGAAGCGGCTTTCGTCGATGTCGCCCTCATCGGCTCGGCCGACGCGCGTCACATCGACCAGCTGTCAGCGAGGCTGCGGGAAGTTTACGGCGTTCCGCCCGTACTTTCCAGAAAGGATGGACAGCAGGAGATGTCGGGTCCTCGTGCCTTGCTCGATGCCATCTTTGCGGCCGGCCGAAAAGGTCTTTCGATGCAGCGTTATAAAGGCCTCGGCGAAATGAACGCCGAGCAGCTCTGGGAAACGACGCTCGATCCGAACGTCCGTTCGCTGCTTCAGGTGAAGGTCACCGATGCGACCGACGCCGATGGACTGTTCTCGCGCTTGATGGGTGACGAGGTCGAGCCCCGACGCGAGTTTATCCAGGACAATGCACTGAGCGTCGCCAATCTCGACATCTGATAGGAGCGTGAATCATCGGTTAACGATGATTCACGTGAAACAATTTCGGCGTCATGTGGACTGAAACAGACCTTCAAAGGCCACGGCGCTGAGCGGTTTGCGGTTGCTCGGGATCTCTCGTGCCTGCAGGTTTTCCGGCAGCAGGTTTTTGTCGGCGAGTCTGCCGATCGCGACGGCAGCTTCCGCGCGGTAACCCGGCGGAACTTTGAGAACGTCGATCGCCCTGTCGAAATCGACTCCGCCCATACCGTGCGCGTAATAGCCGGAGTACACGGCCTGAAGAGCCAGCATCGCCCACGCTGCTCCGGCATCGAAGCTATGGCTGCGGAAAGGCTTCGGTTCGGAGCCATCGTCCTTTCGGTTCAGCATGTCCGAGAAGATGATGATGAGGGCGGAGGCGGACTTCGCCCAGACTTGATTTGACTCAGCCAGGACAGAGAGAATCCTGTCGAAGCCGTCAGTGCCACGCAGCGCGTAGACGAAGCGCCACGGCTGATAGTTCGAAGCAGAAGGTGCCCAGTGGGCAGCCTCGAGCATGGTAAGTAGTGTCTCTTTCGGTATGGGCTCCCCCGAAAAGCTGCGGGGCGACCAACGGTCGAGAAAGAGGGGATTGATGTCTAAATCGGAGTGCCGATGATTGCTGCTCGTCATGAAATTCTCTCGTCCCGATCCTGTTGGTTGGTGAACGTCTACGATCCGGTAATGGCGTCCGATCATCGGGCGTCATTCGACTGCGCGCAAGCAAAAGGTCATCCGAGAACCGCCTTGATGTTGCCCTGCGAGGGTGTTTTTTGCGCGGCAACAAATTCGTTACTTATGCAGTGAACTCTGATAATTCTTCTACCTAAGCCGTCGGCACATCCGGCGTTCGACGATCACCGAAAGGCAAGAGCGCTCATGTTCTATCAGCTCTATGAATTGAACCATGCCGCGATGGCCCCGTTCCGGGCCACGGCCGACGCAATGCGCCTTGCCTACAGGAATCCGCTTAATCCCGTGGCACACACTGTCGTCGGACGAACACTTGCAGCAGGCTTCGAGGTCTTTGAGCGCGTGACACGACGTTACGGCAAACCCGAGTTCGGTCTGCCGTTTACCCAGATCGGTGGTCGACCGGTCGCCGTAAAGGAGCAGGTCGTCTGGAGCAGACCTTTCTGCAATCTCATCCATTTCGATCGCCAGCTGCCCGCCGGTCATTCCGATCCCAAGATCGTTCTCGTCGCTCCAATGTCCGGACATTATGCTACGCTCCTGCGCGGCACCGTGGAGGCGCTCCTTCCGGGAGCAGATGTTTATATTACAGACTGGATCGACGCGCGGATGGTTCCGGTCACCGACGGAGCCTTTGATCTCGACGACTATATCGACTACGTGATCGACATTCTGCACTACCTCGGGCCCGATACCCACGTTGTTGCGGTGTGCCAACCCTCGGTTCCCGTTCTGGCCGCGGTTGCGGTCATGGAAGCGAATGGCGATCCTCTTGCTCCGGCCACCATGACGCTTATGGGTGGTCCCATCGACACGCGGATCAATCCCACCGCGGTCAACGAGCTGGCAAAGAACAGGCCGCTCGAATGGTTCAGAGACAATGTCATCATGAATGTCCCATGGCCGCAGCCGGGCTTCATGCGTGCCGTCTATCCGGGCTTCCTGCAGCTCTCCGGCTTCATGTCGATGAACCTCGACAGGCATATGATCGCGCACAAGGATTTCTTTGTGAACCTGGTCAAGAACGACGGCGACTCTGCCGAGAAGCACCGTGATTTCTATGATGAGTATCTGGCCGTCATGGACCTGACAGCCGAATTCTATCTGCAGACCGTAGAGACCGTATTTATTCGGCATGCTCTGCCGACAGGGGAGATGACGCATCGTGGCAAGCCGGTGAATACAACGGCTATCCGCAATGTGGCGCTCCTTACCGTGGAGGGCGAGAACGACGACATATCCGGCGTCGGTCAGACGCGAGCAGCCCAATCGCTTTGCCCGAACATCCCGGAAGCTAAGCGAATGCATTATCTGCAGCCGGATGTCGGCCACTATGGTGTCTTCAATGGTTCGCGGTTCCGCAAGGAAATAGCCCCCCGCATCCTTGCCTTTGCGAACGAACACGCACGGGGAAAGAAGCAATCCGCCGTCAAGGGCGTGATCAAAGGTGGTCGTTCGGCCTGACCGAACGAACGACGCGACGGGCGGTAGGCCTAGTTTTGGCAGATTATCCTTGAAGCGGGCACGGCTCCTTCCCACATCGTTGTCAGCGGGCAGCATGTCGCGTCCGCGAAACGAGGATCATCGACAATGAACCAGTCTGCATTGCTTCGTCCGGATTGGACGCCGGCGACCGTTGCGCTCATGGTGCTCGGTTTCATCGTATTTTGGCCTTTGGGCCTTGCCATGCTTGCCTACATTCTGTTCGGCGACCGTTTTCGGAATTTCAAACGCGAGGCGAATATGACGGTCGACGGCATGTTCGGCCGTTGCCGCCACGGTCGCTATCGCGGGCCGCATTTCACGTCCGGCAATGTTGCTTTCGACGATTGGCGAAAGGCAGAGCTTGAGCGGTTGGAGGCTGAACGGCGCAAGCTCGACGAAATGCGGGAAGAATTCGACGCTTATCTGCGGGAGCTGAGGCGGGCAAAGGACCAGGAGGAGTTCAACCGCTTCATGAAGGACCGCGAAGCGGCGAAACGTCCCGGCGAAGGGCCTGTTCAACCGGCGACGTAAACATCTGCTGCATCATGACCGGGGCCGGCATCCGTGGATGCCGGTTTTTTCGCGTCCCGATGGCGAATCGGATACAAACAAGACCTATGTTTCAGCTCCTGAAGAAATCGACGCGACCGAAGGCGGTGCCGCAGCAGCGGGTGCTGCAGGTCAACGGTCGAGAGATGCCGCTGACAATCCGGCAAAATCCGCGCGCCACAAGAATTACCCTGAGGATCGAGCCAGGCGGTCGAGCCTTGAAGATGACAGTGCCGCGCGGCTTGCATCATTGGGAAGTCGATGAGTTCCTCGAACGCCATCAAGGTTGGTTGACGACGCGTCTGGCGCGTTACGGCTCGGAAAAGACGCTCCGACATGACGCCGAGATAGCCATCCGCGGTGTGCCTCACCGGATCATACATACGGGTCTTCTACGAGGCATTACGGAAACCATCGTGATCGACGGTCAATCCTTTCTGAGGGTGAGCGGCATGGAGGAACATATCGGTCGCCGGATAGCGACCTTTCTCAAGAAGGAAGCGCGTCGGGATCTGGAGAAGCTCGTGGCCACGCATGCCTCGCGCGTCAGGCGGCCCGTTCGTTCGCTGACGATGAAGGATACGCGCAGCCGCTGGGGCTCTTGTTCATGGGACGGCAATCTGAGCTTCTCCTGGCGTATCGTCATGGCTCCGCCGAACGTCATTGATTATCTCGCAGCCCACGAGGTCGCCCACTTGCGGGAGATGAACCACAGCGCCGCTTTCTGGGCCCTCTGCGGAGAGCTGTGCCCGGCGATGGACGAGGCGAAGGCTTGGCTGAAGCGGCACGGTGCGCAGCTGCACGCCATCGACTTTGGCTAGTATGGGCAAGGGCGAGCGGCGATTGTCGCAATTTGGCTCGACTCTTTTGTGTTTTCGTGCGACTTCGCTGCCATGATGCCGGATATCAAGATCTGCGGATTGAAAACGTCGGAGGCGGTCGACCGCGCGGTTGAACGCGGCGCGACTCATGTCGGTTTCATTTTTTTCGAGAAGAGTCCACGCAACATCGAACCTGAGATCGCCGGTGCGCTGGCTGATCGCGTGCGCGGACGCAGTAAGATCGTCGCAGTGACGGTCGATGCCGATACCGATGAGCTCGATGAAATCGTGGATTTGCTGAAGCCTGATATCCTCCAGCTGCACGGGAAGGAGAGCCCGGAACGTCTTCTCATGCTGAAGGCGCTTTACGGGCTTCCCATCATGAAAGCGTTTTCGATCCGGGAACCGGATGATCTGAAAAGGATCGAGCCGTATATCGGTATAGCCGATCGGTTTCTCTTCGATGCAAAGGCGCCGAGCGGCTCGGAATTGCCTGGTGGCAATGGCGTTCCTTTTGATTGGCGTGTGCTGCGCACGCTTGACGGCAGCGTCGAGTATATGCTTTCCGGCGGCCTCAATAAGGACAACGTAGCGGAGGCCCTGCGCGAGACAGGTGCCGGCGGTATCGACGTCTCCTCAGGTGTTGAGCGCGCGCCTGGTGTGAAGGACATCGCGATGATCGACGAGTTTTTTGCGGCAGTGAAACGCGCCTCTGCGCTTGAGCCGGTTTCAGGGAGCACGAAGTGAACCAGACACTATCACCGAATTCCTATCGTGAAGGTCCGGATGAAGATGGACGTTTCGGTATCTACGGCGGTCGCTTCGTGGCCGAGACCCTGATGCCGTTGATCCTTGATCTGCAGGCAGAGTGGGAAAAGGCTAAGAACGATCCGGAATTTCAGGCCGAGCTCGCCGGGCTTGGCGCCCACTACATTGGACGGCCAAGCCCGCTTTATTTCGCGGAACGCCTGACCGAGCACCTCGGCGGCGCGAAGATCTATTTCAAGCGCGAGGAACTCAACCATACCGGCTCGCACAAGATCAACAACTGCATTGGCCAGATTCTCCTCGCCAAGCGTATGGGCAAGAAACGCATCATCGCCGAAACCGGTGCCGGCCAACATGGCGTCGCCTCGGCTACCGTCGCCGCGCGGTTCGGTTTTCCCTGCGTGGTCTACATGGGCGCGACTGATGTTGAGCGCCAGGCGCCGAATGTCTTCCGCATGAAGCTGCTGGGTGCAGAGGTCAAACCGGTGACCTCGGGACATGGTACTCTCAAGGATGCCATGAACGAGGCGCTTCGGGACTGGGTCACGAACGTCGAGGACACCTATTACCTGATCGGCACCGCAGCGGGTCCGCATCCCTATCCGGAGATGGTTCGGGACTTCCAGTCGGTGATCGGCAAGGAAGCGCGCGAGCAAATTCTGGACGCAGAGGGCAAGCTTCCCGATCTCGTTATCGCTGCCGTCGGCGGTGGTTCGAACGCGATTGGCATCTTCCATCCGTTCCTTGATGATGCTGACGTCAAGATCGTCGGGGTCGAGGCAGGCGGAAAGGGGCTTTCCGGTGATGAGCATTGTGCGTCGATTACCGCGGGTTCCCCGGGTGTCCTGCATGGCAACCGGACTTATCTTCTCCAGGATACCGACGGCCAGATCAAGGAAGGGCACTCCATTTCCGCAGGTCTCGACTATCCGGGCATCGGGCCGGAACATGCCTGGCTGAACGATACCGGCCGCGCCGAGTATGTCCCGATCATGGATGGAGAGGCACTCGAAGCCTTCCAGCTGCTGACGAAACTTGAGGGGATCATTCCGGCCCTTGAGCCGTCGCACGCCGTTGCCGAGGTTATCAAGCGGGCGCCGACGATGCGCAAGGATCAGGTGATCCTGCTCAATCTCTCCGGTCGCGGTGACAAGGATATCTTCACCGTCGGCAAGATCCTCGGCATGGAGCTCTGAAATGACCGCACGTATGGATAAGAAGTTTGCCGAGCTGAAGGCGGAAGGCCGGCCGGCGCTGATCACCTACTTCATGGGCGGCGACCCTGACTTCGAGACTTCGCTTGCAATCATGAAGGCTTTGCCAGAGGCCGGTGCCGACGTGATCGAGCTCGGCATGCCATTTTCCGACCCGATGGCGGATGGCCCTGCGATCCAGATGGCAGGCCAGCGGGCACTGAAGTCCGGACAGACATTGAAGAAGACGCTTCAGTTGGCGCGTGATTTCCGGAAGGGAAATCAGCACACGCCGATCGTCATGATGGGTTACTACAACCCTATCTATGTATTCGGAGTCGAGAAGTTCCTCGACGAGGCGCTGGAGGCGGGCATTGACGGCCTCATCGTCGTAGACCTGCCGCCGGAAATGGATGACGAGCTTTGCATCCCTGCTCGCAGGAAAGACATCAACTTCATCCGCCTGGCGACACCGACAACGGATGACCGACGCCTTCCGACAGTACTGAGGAACACGTCGGGCTTCGTGTACTATGTATCCATGACGGGCATCACCGGCTCCGCCTTGCCGGATCCGTCCAAGGTGGCTGCAGCCGTCAATCGCATCAAGGCGCATACCGACTTGCCGATTTGCGTCGGCTTTGGTGTCAAGACGGCTGAACATGCGCGTCTGATCGGCGCCAATGCCGATGGTGTTGTGGTTGGCACCGCGATCGTGAATCAGGTCGCGTTGAGCCTCAACAAGGACGGAACAGCGAGTGCGGATACCGTGCAGGCCGTCGCGACCCTGGTGCAGGGGCTGGCGACCGGTGTCCGGGCCGCCCGGCTTGCCGCAGCAGAATAACACCCCATATCGGTGACATCAGTCAGGAGTTTAGTGACGTGAACTGGATTACCAACTACGTGCGGCCGCGCATCAATTCCATGCTCGGCCGCCGTGAGGTTCCGGAAAACCTCTGGATCAAATGCCCCGAAACCGGCGAGATGGTCTTTCACAAAGACCTCGAAGAGAACAAGTGGGTGATCCCGTCGTCCGGCTATCACATGAAGATGCCGGCGAAAGCGCGGCTCCTCGACCTCTTCGACAACGGAGCCTACGAGGCTTTGCCGCAGCCGAAGGTCGCACAGGATCCGCTGAAATTTCGCGACTCAAAAAAATACACAGATCGCCTGAAAGACAGCCGCTTGAAGACGGAGCAGGAAGACACGATCCTCGCTGGTCTCGGAACGGTCGAAGGCGTTAAGCTCGTAGCCGTTGTCCATGAATTCAACTTCATGGGTGGCTCGCTCGGAATTGCTGCCGGCGAGGCCATCGTGAAGGCGTTCGAGCGTGCTGTTGCCGAGAAATGCCCGCTCGTCATGTTCCCTGCTTCCGGCGGGGCGCGAATGCAGGAAGGTATTCTTTCGCTCATGCAGCTCCCGCGAACGACTGTTGCTGTGGAAATGCTGAAAGAAGCCGGACTTCCCTACATCGTCGTCCTGACCAATCCCACCACCGGTGGCGTGACGGCGTCCTATGCGATGCTGGGTGACCTCCATATCGCCGAGCCAGGCGCCGAGATCTGCTTTGCCGGCAAGCGTGTGATCGAACAGACGATTCGCGAGAAGCTGCCGGAAGGCTTCCAGACCTCTGAGTACCTGCTCGAACACGGCATGGTAGACATGGTCGCCAAGAGGCACGATATCCCGGCCCTTCTTGCCCGGCTGCTCCGCATGATGATGAGGCAACCGATGGCTGCCTGACGTTCCGCTTTCGAGAGGAAAAGGCAGCTCACCCCGAACTCTCTCCGGCAAGCCCGGAGTGCGGAATCCGTTATGAACAAGCCTGCATTCAGTGAGGCAGAGCACGAGATCGACAAGCTCATGGGATTGCATCCCAAGGGATTCGATCTCTCTCTTAGCCGCATCCGCCGTCTGCTCGAAGTGCTCGGCAATCCTCATCTGCGGATGCCGCCGGTGATCCATGTTGCCGGCACCAACGGTAAGGGCTCGGTCACGGCATTCTGCCGCGCGATCCTCGAGGCTGGCGGGCTCAGTGTCCACGTCCATACCTCACCGCATCTCGTCCGCTGGCATGAACGCTATCGCATCGGTCAGAAAGGTGGCAGAGGAGAGTTGGTTGACGATACGGTGTTCGCAGATGCGCTCCGTCGGGTTGCGGAAGCAAACGGCGGGCAAGCGATCACTGTTTTTGAGATTCTGACGGCCGTCACATTCATTCTGTTTTCGGAGCATCCGGCGGATGTCGCGATCGTAGAGGTCGGCCTGGGTGGTCGTTTCGATGCGACCAATGTCATCGAACATCCTGCCGTGTCGGTGATCATGCCGATATCGCTGGATCACCAATCCTATCTCGGTGATCGGGTCGAACTGATCGCGGCGGAGAAGGCAGGTATCATGAAACGTGGTTGTCCGGTTGTGATCGGGCATCAGGAATATGACGACGCCCGCGACGTTCTTATATCAACGGCGGAGCGCATCGGCTGTCCGGTTTCGATCTACGGGCAGGATTTCCTCGCCTATGAGGAGCAAGGGCGCCTGATCTATCAGGACGAATTCGGTCTCTCGGACCTGCCGTTGCCACGATTGCCTGGGCGTCATCAATACGCTAACGCAGCGGCGGCGATCCGTGCGGTGAAGGCGGCAGGCTTCGACGTAACAGAGGCAATGGCCGAGAAAGCAATGACATCGGTTGAATGGCCGGGCCGCTTGCAGCGGCTTGTTGCAGGTACGCTTTTGGCTCACGCGCCGACTGGCGCCGAAATATGGGTCGACGGCGGCCATAATCCCGGCGCAGGTGAGGTCATCGCGGAGGCCATGGCGGGTCTCGAGGAAAAGCAGCCGCGTCCGCTCTATCTGATCACAGGAATGATCAACACGAAGGATCCTGTCGGCTATTTCCAGGCCTTTGCTGGCCTGGCCCAAGAGGTTTTCACGGTTCCGATCAGAGGGACCGATGCCGCGCTGGATCCTGTCGCCCTGGCGCAAGCCGCATCAGATGCCGGCTTGCAGGCGTCGCCGATATCTTCGGTGGCGGATTCTCTACAGGCTATTGGGAATCGCCTGACGGCAGGCGAGGCTGCACCGCGGATCCTGATTGGTGGTTCGCTTTACCTTGTCGGCAACGTACTCGCGGACAACGGAACGCCGCCCAAATAAATGAAGCCCGGACAAGGCCGGGCTTCATCTATTTCGAGCTGATCCGGGCGAGGTCAGGCGGCGCTGGAGATCCAGCTCGCCAGCGCCGTCTTTGGCGAGGCACCGACCTTGATATCCGCTACTTCTCCGCCCTTGAAGATGGCCAAAGTCGGAATGGAGCGAACGCCGAACTTGGCGGCAAGCTCCGGATTCTCATCGATGTTGATCTTGGCAACCTTGATCTTACCCGCCATCTCGTTCGAGATCTCTTCCAGGCTCGGTGCAATCATTTTGCACGGACCGCACCACTCGGCCCAGAAGTCGACGACCACCGGCTGAGCGGACTCGAGGACTTCCGTCTGGAAGTTGGAATTGTCGACTTTTACCGTGGCCATAGGCTGCTCCTTTTCCGGTCGTGTTGGAGGGTTATCTGAGGCCCTCGCGATTGTTTTTCAAGATATGATATTTCACGAAGTCTTGAGGTCAGCAAGCGTCCGCATTAGCTCCGCGACAGGCACCGCCACGACGGTACCGGCTTCGGTGTAAGCCAGCAGACATTCGATTTCCTTCTGTGGATAGAGAGGTTTCAGAAGCTCTCGGTAGATCGCAAGCTGCGCGCGATGGCTGAAGGGTATGGCGTCCATGGTTCTCGGCGGTGAACGGTTCGTCTTGAAATCGAGAAGGATTACCCGGTCATCCGTGACGGCCAGACGATCGATGCGCCCCGAAACAGCTCGCGGCTGCCCGTCGATCATGACGGTTCCCATTATGGAGACCTCCGCTTGCGCGAGGGGTGAAAACACAGGCGCGAGATCGGGATGGTCGAGGATCGTGAGGACTGTTTTCACCAGCCGTTCGCGCTCACCGGCTGGCCAGAACCGTGCTGCGCGTTCGGCGTAGCGTCGTGCGGCGGCGTCGCGCTCGTCGACCGGAAGGGAAGGCAGAACCTGCAGCATCCGGTGAGTGAGCTTGCCCTTCTGCAGTGCTATGCCGTTGTCCGTCTTCTCGCTGAACAGCGGACTCCACACTGTGAGGTCCTCCCCGGCGTCATCGATGAAGGCGCCGGCGCCGGAGGGACTTAACGGCCGGGGAAGATGAGGTCCCGGCGGCAACGGCCGAAACAATGCGTCGGGAAGTGACACGTCAGGACGTTCGCTCTCGCTTTGTTGATGAAGGTCGAACGCTCTGGGAGGCGTCGGCAGGCGCCATTCCAACCCGCTCCATTTTCCTTCTGGGCCTTCGAACCGGGCTTCTGTGCAGTAGTCGTCGGAGCGTCCCAGCGCCTCGGAGATCATCTGATGCCAGGTATCCTTCGGCTCCTGCTTGCCACGGTAGCCGCATACGAACAGTCGATCTGCGGCCCGCGTCATCGCCACATATAGGAGTCGACGGTACTCCTCTTCAGCCAGCCGTCTCAGGCGCTCGGTGTCGGCAGCGATTACTGGGTTCTCCAGGGACTTGACCGGGACCCACGCCGGAAGCGGTGCCTCCATGCCTGCCTCGACGAGGCGGAGCTTCGACACGTGCGTGTGATTGAATGCCTTCGATCCGCCGTCCACGAGGAAGACCACGGGCGCTTCAAGGCCTTTCGAAGCGTGAACTGTCATGATCCGCACTTCGTCCCGATCCTTGTCATGCTCACGCTTGACCTCCGGCGCCTCCGTTTCGAGTGCCGAGACGAACGACTGCAGACCCGGAAGCCCGGCCGTTTCGAATGTCAGCGAGGAGTTGAGGAACTCGTCGAGGATGTCGGTAACCTCGCTTCCGAGACGTGCAAGGAAGGCGCGTCTGCCGCCTTCGGAGCCGAGGATGCGTGCATAGAAATCGTGGACAGACAGGTTCCGTGACAGCGAAATACACCTCGCAAGTCGGTCGGCGGCCGAGCGCCACTTGCCGCTGTCGTCGTCCGCGTGCCTCTGCAAAGCAGACCAGACGCTGCTTTCGGGTGGACGCGTTGCAGCGAGTTCGAACAGGTCTTCTTCACTCAGATCGAAGAGGGGACTTTTCAACAGCGCTGCGAGCGAAAGGTCGTCGTTTGGCAGCAGGACGAAACGGCCGAGCGCAAGCAGATCCTGCACGGCGATATGCCCGGTCAGGCGCAATCGGTCGGCGCCCGCGACCGGAATATTGTCTCGCCGCTTGAGTGCACGGGTGAGTGCATTGACGAAGGAATCCCGCTTGCGAACCAACACCAGGATGTCGCCTGGCCGGATCGGCCGCTCGACTCCCTTTTCAATGATTGTCTCGCGGCCGACCATTTGCTCGATCCGGTAAGCGATGCGGCGAGCCAGCACAGCAGAGGGCGCACTCTCGGGCGTGGCATCGAAGGGCGCTGTCCAGTCGTCGCTTGTCTCATTGATCTCGGGAGCGATCACTTCCCATAGGTCGACGGCACCCGGGTGGCCGGTGCGGCTGGACATATGGACGACCGACTCGTTCAAGGCGCTGAGGCCGCGGGCGTTCTCGTCGACAGAAAACACCTGGTCGACCGCCGAGAGCACCGCCGACGTCGAACGAAACGAAAGAGGGAGGCGGACAGCACTGAAGCGCTCGCCGCTGGACGACACGAGCCGGGCAGCAACGGTCGCCTCTTCGGAAAAGCGTTCGGGGCGTGCTCCCTGAAACGAGTAGATGGACTGTTTTTCGTCCCCTACGGCAAAGAACGTGCGGCTCAGTGCCTTCGCTCCGAGGCCGGAGAAAAAATCTTCCCGCAGCGATCGGATCACTGCCCACTGTATGGGGCTTGTATCCTGTGCCTCGTCGACAAGGATATGGTCAATTCCCTGATCGAGCTTGTAATGAACCCACGGGCCGACATCTCCACGGGTGAGAAGGCTGGCCGTGCGCTCGATCAGGTCTTCGAAATCGAGCTGACTGCGTGCTTTCTTAAGGTGTTCATAATCGCGATCGAGCCGTTTCGCGAGCGTTAGCGCGGCTTTGGTTGCCTCATACATCCGGAAGGTGGAGAGGCGCGCATGACAGGCAGCAACATGATCACGGGCGGAAACGAGCCGCTCGCGGAGATCAGGCATCGCTTTTGTCATGGCTGCGGTGCAGAGTGTACTGTCGGCACGCGGGCTTCCGGTTGAGGTGTAGAATGCCTTTTCGAGATGCTTGATACGGAGGAGGCCGTCCGCTTCCAGAGAAGCGGCGGCAAGAGCATCGGCGATCTCGCGAGCACGTTCGCCACCCTTGTCTCTTGCAAGCAACAGATATTCGGAGAGCGTCGCACCCGAAAGCTCCGGGAGCGGCCAGAAGCAGGAAGTAAGTGTGGCCTCCGTCGCCTCTGGTTCCAACTCCAGGCCCCGACGGAGAGTGAGGTCCGGTCCGCCCAGCCGGTGTGAGGCCGAAAGGAAGCGACGGATCGCGTGGCGGTTTGCAACGATTTCGCCGAGTAGGGCCTCCAGCCCGCTCTCGTCTGAAATGCTGAGGATACGCGAGAACGCGTCGGCAAGTTCCGGATCTTCCTCTGTCGAGGTCGCGGTCAGCAAACTCCGCCGGGCGTCGGCGAGTACCGCAGCTGCCGCCCTGTCGTCGAGGACAGAGAAGTGTCCGGCTACGTTGGCTTCGAGCGGGAATTGATGCAGCAGGGCTTCGCAGAAGGCATGGATCGTCTGAATCTTTAGTCCGCCGGGCGTCTCCAGTGCGCGTGCGAAGAGTTGACGTGCCTGCAACAACTTTGGTCGATCGGGAGCCTCGCCTTCGATTTCGCCAATGCGAGTGGCGAGATCGTCGTCAGGAAGCGTTGCCCATTCGGCGAGCCTCTCGAACACACGGTTCGACATCTCGGACGCAGCGGCTTTGGTATAAGTAAGGCAGAGAATGGATGCAGGTCTCGCGCCGGCCAGCAAAAGCCGAACGACCCTTTGTGTCAGTACGTGGGTCTTTCCTGATCCGGCATTGGCCGAAACCCAGGCCGAGCGGGCGGGATCGGACGCAAGTGCCTGCTGTGCCGTTGTCCAGTTGATCCAGACAAACGGATCATCACCCGCAGGCAGATCGGTGGGTTCATTCGTCATTGGACGATTCCTCCCCCTCTGCCGTCGACCATTCCGCCACCCGCGCAAGATGGTCGTACTCTCCGCCAAAGTCATTTTGCTGGGCGGGGATGAGACGGGAAACGAAGCCCCGTTCGCCTGAACGCAGCAAGCTCACCAGCCGGGTCAGCTCACCGAGCGCCTGTTCAGCGAGTTCTGTGGCGGACTTCTTGTTGTCTCCTCGCCCGTTCTCCTCGTTATTGACGACGTCTGCACGGAAACGTTCCCCCGGCCGCAGCCGTACATAGACAAGGTTTTCGGGGGACAGCGGGCCGACCTGACGGAAGCCGCCGGTCATGAGCGCCGCCGCCTCGAGCGCAAGCTGGGGATCGAGAAGGCTGCGGGCTTGCTGTACGCTGGGGCTTAGCCCTGTCTTGTAGTCGATGATATCGACGCCGCCGCTTGTCTTTAGGTCTAGGCGGTCGGCGATGCCGGTCAGACGTATACCCGCTGCCGGAAGTTCGACTCCGGCGGGAACCTCCGTGAGAATGCGGCGTATCGAAGGACGCCGCGCCGCATCCCAGGCAAGATATGAACGCGCGATTTCTCGGAAACGCTGCCGCCAGACGACGTCGACGTGAACCGGCAGGTTTTCGGCGTCGAAACAACGGTCGGCGATGGCCAGCATGGCCTGCAGCGCTTCCTTGGCATTCGGTGAATGCTCTTCGCGAACGAAACACTCCAGGATACGGTGATAGAGCGTTCCCCTTTCGGCGGCACCGGGATCGGTGTTGAACGGCTTGAGGGGATCGAGCCTCAATATCCGCCGTCCGTAGATCGCATATGGATCACGCCGCAGACGTCCGACTTCGGAAAAGGAGAAGCTTTTTGGTTGCAGTTCGGCGGGCGGCTTCGGAGCTGGCCTTTGCGCGGGCTGTTGCTCGCTGCCGCGATCGATCAAATCGGTGAAGCGCCGATACTGGTCGCCGCGTTCTTTCAAGTCGCGCGCCAAGGCAGGTCCGCCGAGCGCCAGAAGCCGCTGCAGCCAACGAGAGGCGACGGTCGGGGCCGAGCCCTGACGCAGGGAGCGCGAATAGATGATGTTCCGTGTTCCGTTCGCCATTTCGAAGTCGTGAGCGAGCTGACCGATACGTCGTTCCGGTGGCTCAAGTCCGATTTCCGCCTTCATCACGCGTGACAGAAACGGATTGTTTGTGGTCTGCCCCGGCCAGGAGCCTTCGTTGAGACTTCCGAGCACCAGCATATCGACACTCTGGAGACGAGCCTCGAGCGTGCCGAATATGAAGACACGCGGGTGCCTTAGCGCCTTCGGCTTGACGGCTTCGCCCGCGGCAAGCGCAGTCATGATGTCGATCCATTGTGGTCCGTCTGCCTCGATCTGACCGTCTGCCTCCATGATCTCACCAAGAAGGCTCGCCAGCTTGTCACCGGCTTCCTCGCTCCAGAGCGGGGCAAGGTCGCCGTCCGGTCCGCGGCAGACGGCTTCCAGAGACTGCCCGGTCCGTCGCGCCCATTCCGCGAGACCGGCTTTGGCCGAAAGACTGTTATGTCCATCCCGACGCACCAGCATGCTCGCGAGCGGCTCGACCGCGGTGCCGATCGCCGCGGCAAGATCCCGCGCTGCGTCGACCGCGGTTTTGGTCAGTGAGAGCCGCCACTGCGGCGGATGACGGTCAACCTTCTGTTCCTCGCAACGGGTGTCGAA
The DNA here is from genome assembly GCF_014126615.1 of Ciceribacter thiooxidans. Lineage (NCBI taxonomy): Bacteria > Pseudomonadati > Pseudomonadota > Alphaproteobacteria > Hyphomicrobiales > Rhizobiaceae > Ciceribacter > Ciceribacter thiooxidans. The sequence goes on along the minus strand of NZ_CP059896.1, from coordinate 3,488,890 downwards.
AAGCGGCTGCAGGCTCGTGATATCGATGCCGTGCGTTCCGCCGCGCAGCGCTATCATCTCCAGCGCCTGGATTGCTTCGTCGTATCCGTCCTGTTCGAATCCAAAGCGGGCGAGGGGATGCTTGAGCAGAGATACGACTGGAACCGGATCGCCGGGGCGTAACGTAGCCTCCAGCAGCAGCTGTGTCAGTGTACCTTGTGGCGTCGCGCTGAGCGGTGTTCCGGCGGAATCATCGGCGATAATTCCGAAGCGGGCGAGTTCCGCCGCAACGCGCCGCGCAAGATTGCGATCGGGCGTGATGAGGGCAGCCTTACTGTCTCCGTCGGCGCCGGGTTTCTCCAAAGCGAGCCGGAGGGCGATGGCGATCGCTGTGGCTTCCTCTCGTTCATTCGCAGCTTCAATGAGTGCGACCTCACCAAAAGCCTTTCGGATGCGGTCAAGGCCGAACTCGGAGTGCCACGCGTTCCAATTGGCGGTTGCGGAGGCGGGCGCCATGGCGCGTGAAAGGACTTCCGCGCGGTCTGCGAGTACAGGCGGGGCAGCCGCGAGTTCGGTCACGTCCGACCGGGTGATCTGCAAATGCCGAAGCAATCTGCTCAGGCCATACTGTGGGTGGCTCCGACCTGCGGGATCCTGCAGAGTGTGCTTGGAGTCTTCTATTCCCACGTTCTTCCAGTCCGCTTCCGGCATGGAGAGGTCGAGACCAGGCAGTACGACTGCGCCTTGCGGCAGGCGGGCGACGGTGGCAATGAGATCGGCAGCGGCGGGAATCGAGCCGGTCGAACCGGCGACGATGATCGGTCCCTCTGCGGCGTCTGCCAAGCGTACTGCCTCGCTGCGGAGAAGTGCGTTTCGATGTCCGTGTGGAGACGAGCGCCGGAGCTCCTCCAGGCGCGCCGGCCAGAAGGTCGTAGCAACCCGCAGAAAGGCGAGCGTGAGCTGCCACCATGACGCGAAATCCTCCTTGTCGAGTTTTTCGAGGTCGGACCAATCCCGTTCCTCGGTCTCGATGGCCTCGATGAGTTCGGTCAGGGCACGGGCGAGCCAGATCGCGTCGGCCGGACTCGCCGGCGCCACCAAGGGTGTATCGGAGTGAATGTTACGGACTATTTCCGGCAACTGGTTGCGCCAGGCGAGAACGAGGCGCGAGAGCTCCAGCAGCATGACCGTTCCGTTGACCGGCGGCGCGAGATCGAAGGCGACAGGATTGTCCACTTCGAAGAAGCCACCGTCTTCGTCCATTTCACCCAGCGGGCGAATCACGGGAAGAATCGCTGATCGGCCACCGAGAAGATCGACGAATTCCGACCGCAATACACGTGCCGCACGTCGGGTGGGGACGAGGACCGTGACCTTTGCGAGCGACAGAGGATCGACGGGGTCGTATTTGTAGCCGGGTGCAAGTTCTCCGTCGATGAGCTTTCGCGCGAGCACCTTGAGGAAAGGCAGGCCCGGCGGGATCGTCAGAACGCGCGGCTCAAACGCCCTCGCCATTACACAAACCCTAATTTTGCAGGCTCCGGATCGCGTCTTCAGCTTCGCCGATCGCCTCCGGGGTTCCTACCGTTATCCAGTGTCCGTTCAATGTTAGCCCGAAGAGGCGACCTTTGGCGATGGCACGGTCGAAATAGATGTTGAGGTTGAAGGCATCGGGCGGAGCATCGGCCAGGAGAGACGGGTTCATGACGAGCGCGCCGGCATAGACGACGGGACGCGCATCTCCCGGCTGGTAACGCGTCAAGTGTCCTTGCTCATCGAGATTGAAGTCGTTCTTGCCGTTGTGGCCGCTCGTGTGATCGGGATCAGCGCAAAGAAGCGCCATATCCATGCGTGCGGGATCAAAGAAGCTGGCGAGCCGCTCGAGATTGCTCCCGTGGTTGCGTTTGTCACCGATCCAGAACAGATCCGCATTCATGACGAAGACCGTCGCGTCGCCAAGGAGGCGCAGGCCCTTGGCGAGCCCGCCGCCTGAGTTCATCAACGCTTCCCGTTCGTCGGAGACGATGACTTGCAGCCGTGGATAGCTTTCCAGATAGTCGATCATCTGTTCGGCGTGGTGGTGGACATTCACCACCACGCGCTCCACGCCGGCGTCGGCAAGCAGGTCGAGCGCGTACTCTATCATCGCCTTCCCGGCTACCTTCACGAGCGGTTTGGGAATGGTGTCGGTGACAGGTCGCAACCGGGTCCCGAGTCCGGCAGCAAGCACCATTGCGTCAGTGATCTTCATTCGTCTTACTGAGCTGATTCGGCTGTCTCAATCCCAGCCTTTACGCACCATTCTCGTAAAGGGGCAAGGACCGGATGCTCGAACGCGATGCCAAGATACCACAGCGTCCGCGGCATGTGCTTGATGTAGCCGGGCTTTTTATCACGCTGAAGCAGCCGCACCCAAAGACCCGCAAGCTTGCAGGCTCTTTGCGCGGACATGATCGACCACGCCTTGCGGAACGCATTCTCGTCAAACAGGCCCCGGGCTTGCCGCAACTTTACGTATTCTTTTGTCAACTCGTCGGCGAGATCACGTTCGACGGTAACGCGTGCGTCTTGCACGATGGAAACCACGTCGTAAGCCGAAGGCCCGATCATTGCATCCTGGAAATCGATGAGTCCGACGCGTCGTATACCCTCTTCGCCGGCACGCCACAGGATATTTGGTGAATGAAAGTCCCGCAGGACCAGCGTCTTTTCGGCGTCGTCGAGCTCGTCGATCAGTCTGTCCCAGATCGCCAGGTATTCGGCACGCTCCGAAGCGGTGGCAGGGGTGCCGTTTCGCTTCCAGGGGAGGTGCCAGTCGATCAGGAGTTCGACCTCCATCTTCATCGCCGTCCTGTCATAGTCCGGCACGTAATGGACGTGACCGCCCGGCAGCGAAATATAGCGGTCGAAGGTGGTGTCGTGCATCTGTGCAAGGCAGGCGACGGCGGCGCGGTAACGTTCGGGAAGCGGCTTTCCATTCTCGTCGAGGATGGTTTCCGCACCAAGGTCTTCGAGAAGCAGAATCCCTGCTTCACAGTCACTTTCCACGATCTGTGGCGCGCTGAAGCCGCGCTCTCGCAGGCTCGTGGCGATGGCGACGAACGGATAAACGTCCTCCGCAAGATGGACAATCTGCGAGTAAGGCTTTCCATCGCGAATGGGAGGGCCGTTTGGTCGTCGCGGCGCGTCCATGAGGACCAGGCGATCGCCCTTGGTCGTATAGAGATATTCATACGCCCTGGTGGAGGCGTCACCAATCAAGTGGCGGCGGGTAGATCCGCGATAGCCGCGCCCATCAAGGAAGTGGCGAATGGCCAGCTTACGCTCGATCCGTTGGAGCCGCTGGGGTGAGGCGGAAATGGTTACGCGGCGCCCGCCTCTCTCGAAATCAAGCTGGATATCGATGCGGTCCGCCGGCAGTGCGTGTCCGGCCTTCTCCGGCCACTCGACGAGACAGACGCCGGTATCGAGTGCATCGCTGAAACCGATCTCCTCCAATTCCATTTCGTCGCTCAGGCGATAGAGATCGAAGTGAGCAAGCGGGAGCCGAAGGTCGTAGTTCTGAACGAGAGTAAACGTCGGGCTCGGTACCTCGAGGCTGTCGTCATCGGCTATTGCACGCAAGAGCGCGCGCGCCAGCGTGGACTTGCCTGCGCCCAGATCACCGGAAAGTGCAAGGCAATCTCCGGTCGTGACGGCAAGCGCAAGATCTTCGCCGAGACGACGCGTCTCGTCCTCTGCAGCTAGAAAGAGTGTGAGGCTGTTCGAACTCATTCTGCGGCAACGGATTGCGGGACGGCAGCCGACGGGATTTGACAGTGGACCGTGGTGCCGCGACCGGGATCGCTGTCGATGGAGACTGTGCCGTTGTGCAGGCTGACGAAGCTTTCGACGATCGAAAGTCCGAGGCCCGCACCGGTACGCTTGCCGCCCTTGCCGTTCGATGAGAAACGGTCGAAGACCGTGGCAAGGACGTCCTGAGGAATGCCGCAACCGCGGTCGGTTACGTCGAAGACGAAGTCAGTGCCCTCGCGCCAGCATCTGAGATTGACGATGGCGCCTTCCGGCGAGAAGTTGACTGCATTGGTCAAAAGCTTGACCAGGATCTGTTTCAGTCGCTGCGGATCCGCAACGATCTGTCCGAGATGAGCCGACGCGTTGATGTCCAGTGCGACGTTATTTTCCTGCAGCCTGTCGGTCATCTGCATCGATACGTCATCGAGAAGGTCGTTCAGATCGATCTCGGCATATTCGAGCCGCATGATGCCCGCGTCGACCGTTGCCAGATCGAGAATGTCGTTGACGATCGTCAGCAAGACGGCCGACGAGGTCGAGATATGATCTATATATTCCGCCTGACGTTCGTTCAGAGGTCCGACGACCGGCGTTTTGAGCAGGTCGGTAAAGCCGATGATGTTGGTAAGCGGGGAGCGCAGCTCATAGGAGACATGCTGCACGAACTCGTTCTTGAGTTCGTCCGCTTTCAGCAGGGCTTCGTTCTTTTCCTTCAGGGCGCGTTCTGCACGCACGCTGTCGGTCATGTTCACAAAGGTCAGCATGGTCTGTGCGTTCGGAAGCGGCGTCACCGCGAAATCGAGCACAAGGCCTGAATAAAGCTCGAGGGTTCCCTGGCTCGACGGACGCTCGTCGTCGAAGCTCGTGATCATCTTGCTGAACGCCTTCCATCCGTCCGGCTTGTCGTAGGACGGTGCACAGGCCGCCTCGATGCTGCGGATATGGGTTCCCGGCGCGGCTTCCGCCTCGGTGATGCCCCAGAGCGCGCGGAAGGCCGGGTTGGAGAGCTGAATGCGCCCGTCGGGACCGAAGACCGCAACACCTTCGGAGAGGTGATCGATTGTCTCGCCCTGCACACGCACCAGCGTGTTGTAGCGGGTCTCGAGGTCCACCTGGTCCGTGAGGTTTTCAAAAACCCAGGTTGCACCGCCTTGTGGATGCGCCGAGGCGATGACGCGCAGGATTTGACCGTTTGGAAGGTGCCAAAGATCGGTCTGTGTCTCGAAGGACCGGTAGACGGAAAGGGCGTTTTCCTTCCAATTCTTCCAGTTGAGTTGCTCAGGCAGCTTCTTTGCCGCTCGCAGCCGATCAAGAAATTCGCTGTTGTCCGGACGCGCTTCAAGGAACGGTGTGTCGAGCTGCCACAATTGGGCGAAGGCCTGGTTGTAGAACTGGAGCCGGCGGTCCCCATCGAAGATTGCCACCGGCGTGGCCAGGTGGTCCAACGTGTCGGCGTGGCTTTTGAGGGTACGAACAAGCTCTTCGCGCAATGCTTCAGCTTGCGAGATGTCGATTGCCATGCCGCCGGAACCCGACGGGCTTCTTGCATCAACGACGTCGAAGAAGGTCCGATTGCCGCGCACGACAGTGGAGACCTTCTCGTGGAACGGTGATTCGGGCGTCGATGTCGCTCGAATCCTTTCCCGGGAGACAGTCCCCAGGATCTCCCGGGCCTCGTCGATTGCCTGGGTGGGCGAGCTGGCTTCCACCGCCTCGGAGTAGGCTTGGTTGACCCAGACCAGTCGTCCTTCCGCATCGCGCTGCCAGACCGGCTGCTCGATCGCGTCGAGAAGTGCTTCGAAGGTCGCGATGGAGGCTTTCAATCGGGATCGTTCGATCTTTAGCTCCGCGAGCTCGGCGCGGAGATTGTTGAGGGCTACGAACCGTGCAAAGGCCCGACCGCCTGACAGCCGTCCTTGCACTTCTATCACTTCCTGACGCGTCGTTTCGACGATCAGGTCGAAGGACTGGGCATCGAAACGCAGCCGCTCTATCGCCTTGTCCAGTTCGCCGGCGGAGGATGGCTTGAGCCAGCGACCGAAAGCCAGAAATTCGTTGTCTGCCTGTGGAGCACCCGTTTCGCCGGGGAGCTGGCCGAGGAATTCAGGTTTGCGGTCGTTGCCGTCCCAGATGACGATGCGTCTGTTCTTGTCCGCGATGATTGCCTGGTAGCGGGAAATTCGTTGCTTCGCGTCGGAGAGCGCAGAGCGCATCTCATGACTTTCAGCCTCGAGCGCGCCACGCTGGCGGATGAGCCAAACCGCCGACAGCAGCGCGGCGGAGAGGATGCCGATGACAAGCGAAAAACCGACCATTTCGACGGATGTGAAGAGTCGTTGCGTCTGGCCGGGAACCGCTTCCGCCTTTGCGATCGCCGGCAGGAGCATGCCGGCAAGCATCGTGCCTGCGAGATAGGCTCTCCGCCATTGCAGCAGGGCGACCCCACGCGTCTCACCGCTGTCCACGAGCTTCGGACTGCGTGCGAGCAGGCGCCGTATACGACTACTGCGCACCGTGCCCCGCCCGCACGGATTATCTCTATTCACCGACATATTCGGTCTGTCTCCGTCCTATGTGCCGCATCTCGACAAGACATCCCACTTCGCGTGGCGCGCCGAAGCGCGAAGCGCGAATCAAGTCTTAAAACAATACTGCCTAAGGGAATCGGCGGGAAGTATTGGCCCCAAAAAAGAAGTCGCGGCCTCTGTCAAGGCCGCGACCACTACATCTTGTGGATATTTGCGCTGATCTTAATAGCGATAGTGGTCGGACTTGAACGGACCCTGTGGCGTGACGTCGATATAAGAAGCCTGCTCTTCCGAGAGCTCGGTCAAACGTACGCCGAGCTTTTCAAGGTGTAGGCGCGCCACCTTCTCATCGAGGTGCTTGGGGAGGACGTAGACCTGGTTTCCGTATGCATCCGGCTTCGTAAACAGCTCGATCTGCGCGAGAACCTGATTGGTGAAGGATGCCGACATAACGAAGGACGGGTGGCCGGTTGCGTTGCCGAGGTTCAGCAGACGGCCCTCGGAAAGCAGGATGATGCGGTTACCTTTCGGAAACTCGATCATGTCGACCTGTGGCTTGATGTTCGTCCACTTGAGGTTCCGCAGGGCCGCAACCTGAATTTCATTATCGAAATGGCCGATGTTGCCGACGATCGCCATGTCCTTCATAGCACGCATATGCTCGATACGGATGACGTCGCGGTTTCCGGTGGTGGTGATGAAGATATCGGCGCTCGATGTCACGTCTTCCAGCTGGACGACCTCGTAGCCGTCCATGGCCGCCTGCAGGGCGCAGATGGGATCGACTTCGGTCACCTTCACGCGGGCACCCGCCCCGCGCAACGAGGCGGCTGAGCCCTTGCCCACGTCGCCATAACCGCAAACCACGGCCACCTTGCCGGCCATCATGACGTCGGTTGCACGGCGGATGCCGTCCACGAGCGACTCCTTGCAGCCGTATTTGTTGTCGAATTTCGACTTGGTGACAGAGTCGTTGACGTTAATGGCCGGGAAGGGAAGGAGTCCCTTCTGGCTCAGCTGGTACAAGCGATTGACGCCGGTTGTCGTCTCTTCCGTCACTCCGCGGATCGCGTCGCGCTGACGGGTAAACCAGCCCGGAGACGCCGCCAAACGCTTCTTGATCTGAGCGAAGAGAATTTCCTCTTCCTCGGAATGCGGTTGACTCAACACGTCTTCTCCGGCTTCGGCTCGCGCTCCAAGCAGGATGTACATCGTGGCGTCGCCACCGTCGTCGAGAATCATGTTCGACAGGCCGCCATCGCTCCACTGGAAGATCCGGTCAGTGTAGGTCCAGTAATCCTGCAACGACTCTCCCTTGACGGCAAAGACCGGGATGCCGGCCGCGGCGATGGCTGCAGCTGCGTGGTCCTGAGTGGAGAAGATGTTGCACGAGGCCCAGCGAACCTCGGCGCCAAGGGCAACCAGGGTCTCGATCAGCACCGCCGTTTGAATGGTCATGTGCAGCGAGCCGGTGATACGTGCGCCCTTGAGCGGCTTCCGTTCACCGAACTCCGAGCGGCAGGCCATGAGACCAGGCATCTCGGTTTCGGCAATTTCGATCTCCTTGCGACCGAAATCAGCAAGACCGATATCCGCGACGATGTAATCTCTATTTGTGCTCATGAAGCTCTCCGGCTGAAAGTCTGAGGATAATGCGCCCCTGACGCGAGTATGCCCGCGAGGGATCGTCCGGCTCCGCGGAGCCGGGTCCATGAGGTAGCGTTTAGCAGGCTTGCGAGCAGTTGGCAACTAAGACATAAAGAAGTCTTTATGTCTTTATATGGAGTGGTGTCAGGCTTCTTCGCCGAATTTGTCACAGACGAGCGTCTCGAGCGCGTCCAGAACTTCCTTCGCCTCGTTACCGCTGGCGGATACGACGATCGTGCAGCCTGGGCTGGCCGCGAGCATCATGAGGCCCATGATCGACGTGCCACCGACGGCAGTGCCGTCCTTTGCGACCGTCACCCTTGCGTCAAAGCTGCTGACGGTCTGCACGAATTTCGCTGAGGCGCGTGCATGCAGGCCACGCTTGTTGGTAATCACGAGTTCACGGGACGCCGATGTCATGGATTTCTTTCAAGGCGTTTACTTGCCACTGAGGACGCGGCTGGCGACGTTTATGTACTTGCGGCCGGCTTCTGAGGCTTCAACCAGCGCCTTCTCCATGTTGTCTTCGCCACGGATGCCGGCGAGCTTGATCAACATGGGGAGGTTGACGCCAGCGATCACTTCGATGCGCCCGGCGTTCATGACCGAAATTGCGAGATTGGAGGGAGTTCCGCCGAACATGTCGGTCAGTATGACCACTCCGTGGCCATCATCTGCACGCTGAACCGCGTCCAGGATGTCCTGGCGGCGTTGATCCATGTCGTCTTCCGGGCCGATCGATACCGTCTCGATGAATTTCTGCGGTCCAACCACGTGCTCTACCGCGTGGTGGAACTCTTCAGCCAGCTTGCCATGGGTGACAAGCACAAGTCCGATCATTCTCTTTCTGCCCCTCTGCACATGCACTGGGATGGCCAAATAGTGCAATGCAGCAAATTCGTCCATCAGTGGCTGGTCATCTTGGCGATGTAAATCCGAAGTGCAAGCCAAAAATGCGACGATCTCCGATCACGATCCTGGAGCGGGAACGGCCTTGATCTCGAGGATCTCGTCGCTGTCGATGATGCGGCTGTGGTCGAAGGGAGTGTAGTCGGGCGGAAGGACGCTGCCCATTATCATGGGATCGTATCGATGGATGCGTCTCCCTGAACGTCATCGGCGATCAGGACTTGCGCTCCATGTTGCAATGCGACCGGAAGACAGTGGAGGTTTCGACGCTCTGCCAGGGGAAATGATAAATTTCTCTCCACTTGATCAAAAGTTCAGGATCGGGCAGGGAGTGAAACGTCCGGATCCACACTACTGGCTCTCGCAGCGCAATGAATTGTAACAGTTTTCTGCCCGGTCGTCGGAGTTGCTCCTCATGCTGACCGCCGAGGCTATTTCAACACATGCAGACGTCTTGCCGATCCTTCGGCATCAGGCCGCATCTTTTCTGACCGTCGAACGAAGTTCGACGCGGGTGGCCGGCATATTCGGAACGCAGCAGCGCTATCTTTTGGCGCAGCTTGGCTGCGCTATGATGTTCCGGGGGACGGACGGAACCTTGCGTCTCAGCCGCTTCCTCGAAGCCGTAGTCGCCTTCCGTATTGCCAGCCGCAACACGGCGCATGATTTCGTCCGCGAAATGGAAAAATATGGCGTTATCCGCCCCTGTCCAACCCCGAAGGACAAGCGCTCGCGTCCGCTGAAGCTTGCCGACGAAACGGTTGGGCTGCTCGGAGTCTGGGTAGCTATTCATCTGAAAACGCTGGACGCGTTCGACAGCGGTCGGCGGGCGGCCACCTTTGCAGCAACGCCGGGCATGCTGGCGAAGCTGCATCCCGAGATCGTCGACCGCATCATGGGATCGCAGCGCTCCACCAGTCCTGACGGCACATTCTCGCTCTTCACCTGGATGAATGACGGCGGGCTGGTCATGGACAAGATGATCGCCACAATAGCCGACTTCTCGTCGAAGGAGGACCGGATCGTGACCGGAATCGCCTCGCTCGACGAGATTGCGGCGGCGCTACGTGTTACCAAGACTCATCTGTCGCGCAAGATGGCCGTGGCCGAGCGCGAGGGCAGCCTTGGCTGGACGGGCAGGCGCGGCGCATCCTCGCTCTGGCTGTCTCCCGGCTTCATTGACGAATATGTCGCCTATCAGGCCGACAAGCTTAGTCGGATCGACGAAGCCTGTGCCGCAATCATGCTGCCGGTCCCGGCCTGACGTCTTTCTAAAATCGTCCCAGAAATGATGCGACACAGACCGGCCATCTTGTGGCAGAACGGGTGCGTGAGCGGTCGGGGTCTGGACAGTTGGGACCGCTTCTGGAGCTTGGACTATGAAAAAAACGATTCTTCTTGCAGTCGCCGCTGTGGCGACGGTTGCGTCGCTGGCGCATGCCAGCAACTATGCGTTCCGCCTGCACAACAGGGCGGATGGCTACACGATCAATGGCTTCTACACCTATCAGGACGGGCAATGGAGCGATAACTGGCTCAAGGAGGGACAACGCGTCCGGCCGGGTGAAGACATCGACATGGACTGGTACAGCAACGAGGGCGATTGCGTCGTGCCGTTCCGGGTGAGTTGGGACAATTACGGCGCCGACGACTTCAAGGTCGACTGGTGCAAGCATCCGAGCAATATCTACATGCAGAACAAGGGGTTCAGCTGGGATTGATCCCGCCTCCTCGTCTGAGAACAACTTTGGAAGCGCGCCGCAGCCTTTGTGAACTTCGGCGCGTTTCTGATTCACGGCAACGCGCCGATTGGGCGATCAGCCAGTGCGCCCGTTGCGGTCATCGCGCAGTGCCGGCATCACCGCTTCGATAAAGGAAAACGGGGTCGGCGTACCGAGGGGTAACCGAACAAGAGGAAGTGCTATGCCGTGCGCTGCAGAGAACTGTTCGCCTTCCGGCGGCAGGCGCTCCGCTGTTGCGCCGTCGACTGGCGATATCGCAACGTGCATCAGCGCGGATGGTAGATGCTCAACCTTGGCAATTCCGCCGTGCCGCAATTCGATAAGGCCGGCAATCGGGGGAGGGCAGCGCGCCAGCAGGTGCTCGCCGAACCTGCTGACGAGAACGCGGTCGTCCGCAATGAGAGCCGCGAACCGGCCGAGGGCCCGCGCTTCGTGCATGCATGCGAAAGCGAGAGCGGACTTTCCTACCCCAGAAGGGCCGACAAAAAGGAAACCGGTGGTGCCGACAACGATCGCCGTAGCATGGATGTTGACTTCTTCGCCGCTCATTGCGCAGCCTCGACGGGTAGTGACAGCGTGAAGCGTGCGCCGTGCGTCTGGCCGGTGGCTCCGTCGATGATGTTCTCCGCCTTCAGTGTTCCGCCGTGTGCTTCGGCGATCTGGCGACTGATCGAAAGGCCCAGACCGGAATTCTGGCCGAAGCTCTCTCCCTCCGGCCGGTCGGTATAGAAGCGTTCGAAGACCCGGTCGATGTTCTCAATCTGGATCCCGGGGCCGTTATCGTCCACCTGCACGACGCACCTGCCTTTGGTCCGGAAGAGCCGAACGATGATGCGCCCCCCTTTCTCCGGCACGAACGAACGGGCATTCTCGATGAGATTCGTGACGACTTGCCCGAGCCGCAGATCGTGGCCATTGACCACGAAGGATGTTCGCACTCCGGGCTTTCGGTCGACGAGGAGGGTGATGTCCACCGGCTTCTTCGTGCTACGGATCTGGCGGGAGATTTCCACCATGCTGGCGAGAAGTTGTTCGAGATCGACGGGCTTGGCATCGCTGCGCGCCAGTTCGGCATCAAGGCGCGAAGCGTCCGAAATATCGCTGATCAGGCGATCCAGCCGTCTCACATCGTGCTGGATGATGTCCATCAGCCGCTGCCGGGACGTGTCTGTGCGGGCAAGCGGCAGCGTTTCCACGGCGCTCCGCAGCGACGTGAGCGGGTTCTTCAATTCATGGCTGACATCGGCGGCAAAGCTCTCGATTGCGTCGATCCTGTCGTAAAGAGCTGTGGTCATCTCGCGCAGCGCCACCGACAAGTTGCCAATCTCGTCCTGCCGAGCGGAGAAATCCGGAATTTCCTCGCGTTCTTTCGCTCCACGTCGAACGCGGATCGCGGCGGCTGAAAGGCGGCGCAGCGGAGTCGCTATCGTGGAGGACAGAAGCAGGGAAACGACGATGTTGACGAGCGCCGCGACTCCGAAGACACGCAGGATTGCAAGCCGTTCGGCGTGGACGATCTTGTCGATGTCGCCCGCCTGCGTAGAAAGGAGCAGAACGCCGAGAACAGCCCTAAACCGTTGCACGGGCACGGCAACCGAGACGATCAAGGCGCCAGAATCAGTTACGCGAACGACCGCTCCTCGCACACCCGTGAGCGCATTCATGACCTCCGGGTAGATTGAGCCGTCCCCGCCAGGGGCCTCTTTGTAGAGTGGCAGGCCGCTCGGCTGAAGCATCCGGTTGAACACACGTGCCAGCCACTCGATCACACCGGGCGCTTCATTCTCGATCGGCGGTAGATCGAAACGTAGCACCTGACCACGCGAATAAAGATGGCGCGAGTCGAGGAGCAGGTTCGCATCCGCGTCAAAGAGACGAGCGCGGGTACGCGTCGGAGAAATCAGCCGCCTCAACACGGGCGCGACCCTCTCCGGATTGATCGGAAATTCGAGGTCCTCGTCATTCGGCACCGGGGTGATGCTCTGGCCTGCCTGGAGTTCGAGCAGCTTCTGCGGATCGATGGTGATCGAGTTGGTGTCGACGGAAGCCGAGGCGGAGATCGCCCCTGCCATGATCTCGCCTTGCGTGAGAAGGCTTTCGACACGCGCGTCGATCAGCCCTTCCCGAAACTGGTTCAGGTAAAGAATACCGCCGACCAGAACGAAAAGGGCGGCAAGATTGAAGAAGACGATCCGGCGTGTGAGGCTGGAAAAAAGCGCATGACCGAAAATACGGCGCACGAGGGTGAACGGGTGTGAGGGGAAGCGCCGCCCCTCGGCCGGGCCATCCGTATCCTCCAGACCGGAATCGGAAACCTGTTGTTCCAACGTCAACCTCATTTGCGCGGCACCAAGCCGGTAGGAGCCGAAACGAAGGACGTCGTCAGGCCGCTTCGCGGAACCGATATCCGACGCCGTAAAGCGTTTCGATCATGTCGAATTCAGTGTCTACCATCTTGAACTTCTTGCGCAGGCGCTTGATGTGGCTGTCGATGGTACGGTCGTCCACATATACCTGTTCGTCGTAGGCGGCGTCCATAAGAGCGTCGCGGCTCTTCACCACGCCCGGGCGTTGGGCCAGCGATTGCAGGATCAGGAACTCGGTGACTGTGAGGGTCACCGGGTCGCCCTTCCAGGTGCAGGTATGCCGTTCCTGGTCCATGACCAACTGTCCACGCTCAAGCGTGCGCGCCTGCGACTCGCTCCCTGCCTTTGCTCCACCCGAACCGGCCAAAGTCTCGCGACTGCCTGAGCGCCGAAGGATTGCCTTTACGCGTTCGACGAGAAGCCGTTGTGAAAAGGGCTTTGTGATAAAATCATCGGCGCCCATCTTCAGGCCGAAGAGTTCGTCGATCTCTTCATCCTTAGACGTGAGGAAAATGACGGGAATATCCGACTTCTGCCGAAGGCGCCTCAGCAGTTCCATCCCGTCCATTCGCGGCATCTTGATGTCGAAGATGGCGAGGTGGGGCGGACGGGCCAGCAAGCCGTCCAGCGCTGAGGCGCCATCCGTGTAGGTCTCGACCTTGTACCCCTCCGCCTCCAGAGCAATGGACACGGACGTCAGGATGTTACGGTCGTCGTCAACGAGCGCGATTGTTTGCATGTTGTTCGTCTCCGTCATCATAAGCGCGGCTCCTGGTATCGATCCCTGTCAATCCGGGTTCCCTCTCGCGCGCTTCATGGGGGTAAAGGTGGAACAAATTGTGGCAGAGATAAAGGGGCGCGTCGATCGGTCGCCTCCGCTGGAGCCCCAAATACGAGGGGGAAAAGGCCACTGGCGCGCCATTCAAACCGATTTAAAAATGTGTACCGTAATTTAAATCGATTAATTATTTGATATCATTGGTATTTTCTTCTATCGTCGTCTTGCCTTTTAGAAAGTCGAACACTAGGTTCGCGAAAAATTCAACGGCAATCCCCCACAGCAAAGGAAGAGTGTCCATGGAGGAGCTTGGTGTAAATAATCCCCTCATCGGGGTAGCGTCGATCGGGTTGGGGGATGCGGCACGCGTCTACTACAACTTCCTTGAGAGCGAACTTTATGAAGAAGCCCTTCGCCGCAAGGAAGCAGTCCTGACCGCCGACGGCGCGCTTTGCGCCTTGACCGGGCAGCACACCGGCCGCTCCGCCAAAGATAAGTTCATCGTTCGCGACAGCCACACCAACGGTGAAATCTGGTGGGACAACAACAAGCCCATGTCGCCCGAGCACTTCGGCCTGCTCCACAAGGACATGCTGGCGCACGCCGCAGGCAAGGATATCTTCGTCCAGGATCTTATCGGCGGCGCTGACGCCGACAACGCCCTGCCGACACGCGTCGTGACGGAACTTGCTTGGCACTCGCTTTTCATCCGCAATCTTTTGATCCGGCCGGATCGTTCGACCCTCGGCGAGTTCCAGCCGAAGCTGACCATCATCAATCTGCCGACATTCCGTGCCGATCCGGCCCGCCATGGCTGCCGTTCCGAGACGGTGATCGCCTGTGATTTCATCAACGGCATCGTACTGATCGGCGGAACCTCCTATGCCGGCGAGATCAAGAAGTCGGTCTTCACCGCACTCAACTACCTGCTGCCGCCGAAGGGCGTCATGCCGATGCACTGCTCGGCCAACGTTGGACCGGCGGGCGACACCGCGGTCTTCTTCGGTCTTTCGGGCACCGGCAAGACGACGCTTTCTGCCGATCCGAGCCGGACGCTTATCGGTGATGACGAGCACGGCTGGGGCGAGCACGGTGTGTTCAACTTCGAAGGCGGTTGCTATGCGAAAACCATCCGGCTGTCGGCGGAAGCCGAGCCGGAAATCTACGCAACCACCAAGCGCTTCGGCACCGTTCTCGAGAACGTCGTGCTGGACGAGCGTCGTCTGCCCGACTTCCATGATGGTTCGCTGACGGAAAACACACGTTGCGCCTACCCGCTGCACTTTATCCCGAACGCTTCCGACACGGGCCGTTCCGGACATCCGAAGACGATCATCATGCTGACGGCCGACGCCTTCGGTGTCCTGCCGCCGATCGCACGCCTGACGCCCGAGCAGGCGATGTATCACTTCCTCTCCGGCTACACGGCGAAGGTCGCTGGCACCGAAAAGGGTGTCACAGAGCCAGAAGCGACGTTCTCGACCTGCTTCGGTGCGCCGTTCATGCCGCGGCACCCGGCTGAGTACGGGAACCTGCTTCGTGATCTGATCGCCCGCCACAACGTCGATTGCTGGCTGGTAAACACCGGCTGGACCGGAGGTGCTTACGGCGTGGGCCATCGCATGCCGATCAAGGCAACGCGTGCCCTTCTGACCGCGGCGCTCAATGGTGAGCTCAAGAAGGTCGAAACCCGTATCGATCCGAACTTCGGCTTTGCTGTTCCGGTTGCCGTCGAGGCGGTGGACGGCGCAATCCTCGATCCACGCTCGACCTGGGCGGACGGCGAGGAGTATGATGCTCAGGCGAAGAAGTTGGTCGCAATGTTCATCACCAACTTCGCGAAGTTTGAAGATCATGTCGACCATACGGTTCGGGCTGCCGCGCCGAGCGCGAGCATCGCCGCCGAATAACTTCGACTACGCAAAGTTTTCAGAGGCCCGGCGGTCGTATGACCGCCGGGCCTCTTGCCATTTATGGTTTCCGTCGGCGTTCGAATATGGGAAGAAAACGGCTGGAGATAACTGATGGCCAGCGACGCACTTTACATTGACGACCGGATAACCATTTCGGGTTGGGAACTGACGGAGCAGTTTGTCCTGGCGGGCGGGCCGGGCGGTCAGAACGTCAATAAGGTTTCGACTGCCGTACAGCTCTTCTTTGACATTGCCGGATCGCCTTCTCTTCCCGAGCGGGTCAAGGTAAACGCCCTGAAACTTGGCGGCCGACGCGTCTCCAAGGACGGTGTCCTGATGATCGAGTCGAGCCGTTTCCGCAGCCAGGAGCGCAATCGCGCCGATGCGCGAGAGCGACTGAAGGAGCTGATCCTCAAAGCGGCCGAGCCGCCACCGCCGTCGCGACGAAAGACCAAACCCACCAAAGGCTCTGTCGAGCGACGGCTGAAGGAAAAGGCAGGTCGTTCGGAGGTGAAGAAAATGCGCGGCCGGCCTGCCGGAGATTGACGGGAGCTGCCCGGTGCGGATGCGAGGCCTGACAAGGAGACGTGATGGCAACCAACACCGGTACAGGCTGGAGTTTTCCGGAAGGGGTAAAATTCTATCCCGAGTATCTTACGCGCGAGCATCAGAGGGCGCTGCTGGAAGAGGTGCGCGAGGTTGTCGCCGCCGCCCCTCTCTATGTCCCGGTGATGCCCGGCACCGGCACACCATTATCTGTTCGCATGACCAATTGCGGCCCGCTCGGGTGGGTGACGGACAAGGATCATGGCTACCGATACCAAAGCGTGCATCCCGTTACCCAAGCGGCCTGGCCGCCAATTCCTGACAGCCTCATCCACATATGGGAGCAAGTTACAGGCTATCCGAAGCCACCGGATGCTTGCCTCGTCAACTTCTACACTGAAGACGCGCGGATGGGCTTGCATCAGGACAAGGACGAACAGGCCCTTGAAGCACCGGTGGTGTCGGTTTCTCTCGGCGACACTTGCCTATTTCGCCTTGGTGGCAGGCGACGTGATGACAGGACCCGCTCATTCCGACTTGCGAGCGGCGATGTGCTCGTTCTTGGAGGCGAGGGACGCCTGGCTTTTCACGGGGTCGATCGGGTTTACCCCGGGACCTCGACGTTGCTGAAGAACGGTGGACGGATCAATCTCACGCTTCGACGTGTCAACCTCTGATCGCTGGCGAGGGCGGGTCAGAGCTTCCGCAGGGCCACTTTCTCGATGAAGTGGTTTTCGCCCTTCTGAAGGATGAGGTCGGCGCGCGGTCGCGTTGGAAGAATGTTCTCCCGAAGGTTCTTCAGGTTGATGTTGGTCCAGAGATCTTCGGCGATCTCCAGTGCTTCCTGCTCGCTTATGGTGGCGTAGCGATGAAAGTACGAGTTCGGGTCGCGGAAGGCCGTCTGTCGCAGCTTCATGAAGCGGTGCACATACCAGCGATGGATCAGCGTCTCGTCGGCATCGATGTAGATAGAGAAATCGAAAAAGTCGGAGACCATCGGGACGATCTTACCATCCGCGGGCAGATCACGCGACTGCAGGACATTGATTCCCTCGAAGATCAGGATATCGGGTCGGTCGATGACCTTGTACTCGTTCGGCAGCACGTCGTAGGTGAGGTGCGAATAGCAGGGGGCCTTCACGTTCGGCAGACCGGCCTTTATCGCCGACAGGAAGCGCAGAAGTGCGCCAATATCGTAGCTCTCGGGGAAGCCCTTGCGGTTCAGCAGATTGTCACGGATGAGAACCGCATTCGAATAGAGAAAGCCGTCGGTTGTGATGAGGTCGACCTTCGGGCTCGACGGCCACCGGGCAAGCAATTCCTTCAGAATGCGGGCGGTCGTCGACTTGCCTACTGCCACCGACCCGGCGATACCGATGACGAAAGGTGTTTTCGCCACATCCGACATGCTGAGAAATCGGTTGCGCTGCTCGAAGAGCAACTGCGAGGATTCCACGTGCGAGGAAAGCAGGCGCGACAGCGACAGATAGATTCGCCGAACTTCCTCCAGATCGATCGGGTCGTCGATCGACCGCAGGCGGTGTACTTCGTCCGCGGTCAGCGTCAGCGGGGTGTCGGCGCGAAAGCGCGCCCATTCGTCCGACGAATAGAAGTGATAGGGCGAATAATCGTTGGCTTGGAAGTGATCGAGCGTTTCGGGCACGTCGGCTGGCCGTATAGCTGTTGTCATGGATCCCGCCGGTTGGCCTTTTCGCTGAGGCCTGTCTGGGCTGTTCGCCGCTGAAGCTCCTGCATGACAGCTTCTAGCGGTACGTCCGCGATTTTCAATACGACCAACAGATGATAGAGCAGATCGGCACTCTCGTAGACAAGATTCTGGCGGTCGGCGGCGATCGCCGCGATCACGGTCTCTACCGCTTCCTCACCGAGCTTCTTGGCTGCTTTTTGCTGTCCTCCGTGGACGAGTTTCGCCGTCCAGGATTGGTCCGGTTCGGCCATGGCACGCGTGGCGACGATTTTTTCGAGGTCCGTCAGGGAAAACGTGGTCATTCCGCCGCTCCGTCTTCTTCAGTCGAGTCGCATGGGGATGCCATGGTCCGCCATGTAACGCTTCGCTTCGCCGATACTGTATGTACCAAAATGGAAGATCGATGCCGCAAGGACGGCAGTGGCGTGCCCTTCCTTGATGCCCGCAACGAGATCGTCGAGGTTGCCCACGCCACCCGAGGCAATGACCGGGACACGTACGGAGTCGGCAATGGTCCGAGTCAGCACGATGTCATAGCCGCTCTTCGTCCCGTCTCTGTCCATGGACGTGACGAGAAGTTCGCCGGCACCGCGCGCTGCCATCTTGCCTGCGAATTCGATCGCGTCGATGCCCGTCGGCTGACGACCGCCGTGGGTGAAGATCTCCCATCGGTCGGTTTCTCCCGCCCCGGATACCTTCTTGGCATCGATGGACACGACGATGCATTGATCGCCGAACTTGTCCGCGGCCTCCGCCACGAAGTCCGGATTTTTCACCGCGGCCGAGTTGATGGACACCTTGTCCGCTCCGCAGAGGAGAAGTTTGCGGATGTCGGCGATCGTCCGAACGCCTCCACCGACCGTGAGCGGCATGAAGCAGTGCTCCGCCGTGCGCGCAACGACGTCGAAAATGGTGTGACGATCTTCCGACGATGCGGTGATGTCGAGGAAGGTGAGTTCATCGGCGCCGGCCGCATCGTAAGCCTTGGCCGCCTCCACCGGATCGCCGGCATCGATGAGATCGACGAAATTAATGCCCTTGACGACACGGCCGTCCTTGACGTCGAGACAGGGAATTACACGAGCTTTCAACGTCATTGTTGCACCTCGGCTTGGCGGGCGGTCTTGATCAGCGCAAGAGCCTCGGCCGGATCAATGCGGCCGTCGTAGAGGGCACGGCCGGAAATTGCACCTTCAAGCTTTCTGGCATCCGGTCGCAACAAGCGACGTATGTCTTCGATCGAGGCGAGCCCACCGGACGCAATAACCGGAATGGAGACCGCATCTGCGAGCACCAGTGTCGATTCCCAGTTGATGCCGGTCAGAATCCCATCGCGATCGATGTCGGTGTAGATGATGGCCGCAACTCCGGCGCCTTCGAACTTGCGTGCAAGCTCGATTACGCCGAGTTCAGAGGCCTCCGCCCAACCTTCCACCGCCACCTTGCCGCCCTTGGCATCTATTCCGACGGCAATCTTTCCGGGAAACGCCTTGCAGGCGTCGATGACAAGCGCCGGATCACGCACGGCCACTGTGCCGAGGATCACGCGGGCGAGACCACGTGCCAGCCAGGATTCGATATGTGCGAGCGTACGGATGCCGCCTCCGAGCTGGACCGGGTTTTTCGTTGCCTTCAGGATCGCGTCGACCGCCGCGCCGTTGACGCTCTCGCCCGCAAAGGCACCATTGAGGTCGACGACGTGCAACCATTCGAACCCTTGTTTCTCGAAGGTTCTTGCCTGTGCCGCCGGATCAGGATTGTAGACGGTCGCCTGGCCCATGTCGCCGAGCTTCAGTCGGACACATTGACCGTCCTTGAGATCTATCGCAGGAAAAAGGATCATGGTTTCGTCCAACTGTTTCACGGAGTCCAGGTCAGGAAGTTTGCGATCAGCTTGAGGCCGAGTGTCTGACTCTTTTCCGGATGGAACTGGGCACCCGCCGTGTTCTCACGGGCGACGAAGGCGGTAACCGGCGCGCCGTAGTCGGTCGTAGCCACGATGTCCTCGGGATTGTCAGCCGCCAGATGATACGAGTGGACGAAATAGGCATGTAAGCCGTCCGGACCGGTCGGAATGTCTTCAAAGAGCGGGTGAGGTCGACGAAGATCGAGCGTATTCCAGCCGATCTGCGGTATTTTCAGAGTGGGATCACCAGGTGTCATCTCGACGACGTCACCTTTAATCCAGCCAAAACCGGGAGTGACGGTCTTCTCGAGACCGCGACTGGACATCAGTTGCATGCCGACGCAGATACCGAGAAATGGTCGTCCATTCTTTTCCACGGCAACGGTAAGGGCTTCCGTCATGCCGGCGACCGCGTCAAGCCCTCGTCGGCAGTCGGCGTAGGCACCGACGCCTGGTAGAACGATACGGTCGGCAGACGCGACACGTTCGGGCTGGTCGGTCAACTCGATATCCGCGACGACCCCGCTCTCCCGTGCCGCCCTCTCGAATGCCTTGGTGGCTGAACGGAGGTTACCCGAGCCGTAATCGATGATCGCCACACGCATGGGCTTAGTCCTTCTGTTCGTGGTCACCACCGCGTCCTTGCTCCGGCCATCCGGCGGGGTCATGAGGACATCAAGGCAGGACCGCAATGACGCTGTCTTTTCAGACCAGGGAACCCTTGGTCGACGGGACGCGGCTTGCCTGTCGCGGATCGATTTCCGTCGCGCTGCGAAGCACACGGGCGACCGCCTTGAAGCAGGTTTCCGCTATATGGTGGTTGTTGGCGCCGTAATGGTTCATGACGTGCAACGTGACGCCGGCGTTCTGCGCAAGCGCCTGGAAGAATTCACGCACCAGCTCCGTGTCGAACGTGCCGATTTTGGGTGCACTGAAGACGACGTTCCATACGAGGAACGGCCGCCCCGATACGTCGATCGCCGCCTTCGTCATGGTCTCGTCCATGGCAAGGTCAATAGACGCATAGCGGCTTATGCCGCGGCGCTCGCCGAGCGCCTTCGAGATCGCCTGCCCGAGCGCGATACCTGTGTCTTCGACCGTGTGGTGATCATCGATGTGCAGGTCGCCTTTGACGTCGATATCCATGTCGATGAGAGAATGCCGGGAGAGCTGGTCGAGCATGTGATCGAAGAAGCCGACGCCGGTCGATATCCGGGATTGGCCGGTGCCGTCGATATTGACGGAAACGGCAACCGAAGTCTCGTTGGTCTTGCGAGAGACGGTGCCCGCGCGGCCCGATGCGGCAGTCGACATGGTTCTACTCCGAAAAGTTCTGCGTGCTCCTTATCAGGCGCCGTGGCAAATATCCAGAAGAGAGCGTCAAAACAGCGCGGTGACAGGCACTTGGCCGTCGGGCGACGTGTCCGGTTTGCAATCCGTCTGCGGAAACTTAAATAAGAGCAAAGGCTGGCGGCAATCCCCCGGTATGAATTCATTCTTTCAGATTGGTTTCCAAGATGAGCGAACATAATCCCTACGGCACTATGCACGGCACGACCATCATCACTGTGCGCAAGAGTGGCGTCGCCGTCATGGCCGGCGACGGACAGGTCAGCCTCGGCCAGACCGTCATGAAGGGTAACGCCCGAAAGGTGCGGCGGATCGGTAAGGGTGATGTGATCGCCGGCTTTGCGGGTGCGACGGCAGATGCCTTCACTTTGCTGGAGCGGCTCGAAAAAAAGCTTGAACAGTATCCGGGTCAATTGATGCGGGCGGCGGTGGAGTTGGCCAAGGACTGGCGGACGGACAAGTACCTGCGTAATCTGGAAGCGATGATGCTGGTTGCGGACAAATCGGTAACTCTGGCGATCACGGGAAATGGAGATGTCCTGGAGCCGGAGCACGGCACGATCGCCATCGGATCAGGCGGCAACTATGCTTACGCGGCCGCGCGCGCGCTCATGGAAACCGAGCTGTCCGCCGAGGATATTGCCCGCCGCGCAATGGCGATCGCGGCGGAGATTTGCGTCTACACGAACGGCAATGTCGTCGTGGAAACGATTGCAAGCGACACCTGAGCTCACCTATTCAAGCCATCATTTTACGGAAAAGGGCTATGACAACATTCTCTCCCCGCGAGATCGTTTCCGAACTCGACCGTTATATCATCGGACAGCATGAGGCGAAGCGCGCCGTTGCGATCGCCCTACGCAACCGGTGGCGCCGCCAGCAGCTCGATGAGAGCCTTCGTGATGAAGTCATGCCGAAGAACATCCTGATGATCGGGCCGACGGGCGTGGGCAAGACCGAAATCTCCCGGCGACTGGCGAAGCTCGCCGGCGCTCCCTTCATCAAGATCGAAGCCACGAAGTTCACCGAGGTGGGCTACGTGGGCCGCGACGTCGAGCAGATCATCCGCGATCTCGTTGAAGTCGGCATTGGACTGGTGCGTGAGAAAAAGCGGGCCGAAGTCCAGACAAAAGCCCATGCAAGCGCGGAAGAGCGTGTCCTTGACGCGCTAGTCGGCTCCACGGCGTCCCCGGCTACGCGCGACAGCTTCCGCAAGAAGCTGCGTGACGGCCTTCTCGACGACAAGGAGATCGAGATCGAGGTTGCCGATACCGGCGGCGGTATGCCCGGCTTCGAAATTCCCGGAGCAAACGTCGGAATTCTCAATCTGTCGGAGATGTTCGGGAAGGCGATGGGGGGCCGAACTAAGAAGGTCCGCACGACGGTCAAGAACTCCTATCCGGAACTGATCCGCGACGAATCCGACAAGTTGATCGACAATGAGCTGATCCAGCGCGAAGCCGTAAAATCGGTCGAGAACGACGGGATCGTGTTCCTCGACGAGATCGACAAGATCGCCGCGCGCGACGGTGGGATCGGCGCAGGCGTCTCCCGTGAAGGGGTCCAGCGAGACTTGCTGCCGCTGGTTGAAGGTACGACCGTGTCCACCAAGTACGGGCCGGTCAAAACGGATCATATTCTGTTCATCGCGTCCGGCGCGTTCCACGTCGCAAAACCGTCCGATCTCCTACCCGAACTGCAAGGACGTCTGCCGATCCGCGTCGAACTGAAGCCGCTGACGAAGGAGGACTTTCGCCGAATCCTGACGGAGACGGAGGCGAGCCTCATCCGCCAATACCGGGCACTGATGGCCACGGAGGAGTTGAATCTCGACTTCACCGAGGATGCGATCGATGCCCTGGCGGATGTTGCAGTTCACCTGAACACGTCGGTGGAGAATATCGGCGCCCGACGGCTGCAGACGGTCATGGAACGCGTGTTGGACGATATTTCGTTCAATGCGCCCGATCGGGGTGGGCAGTCCATCATGATCGACTCAGGCTACGTACGCGAACACGTGGGTGATATAGCCGCCGACGCTGATCTCTCTCGCTATATCCTGTGATCTTTGTGCATCTCTGTGTTATTTCCGGAAACGGTGAACCAGAGATGGTTAATGCGGTGGTCGACAAGGAAGGCTGCGCCTTATAGAGGAGCAGCCGCAGAGAGGTCGACCTCCGACCTTGCGTAACAACAATGGGGCAGGCGGATCGTGGTGCGGCTCTTTCTGGCAGTCATCGTAGCTCTGATGCTGGTGGCGCCGACATCGGCGCTCGCCGGTGTCGTCCTCGTTCCGGAAGGGAATCGCCACGCCGAACAACCCTCGATCCCGGGCGCATCCGTGAGGCGCACGAAGGCCGGGAAGACCACCTTTGATCTGAAATACGAGAAGGTCCGGGATCTCCTTTCTTCCGATCGGCAGCTGATCGCGAAGATCAAGTCTACGGCGGCCGACTACGACATCGATCCGATCCATATCGTCGGCGCCATTGTCGGAGAGCATACCTATAACGTCGATGCTTACGACCGCCTCCAGAGCTATTACGTCAAGGCAGCGTCGTACGCAGGCAGCAGTTTCCGCTTCGGTTATGAGGACGAATCGATCGAGGATTTCGTGAACCGTCCCGAGTTCTCGGAGTGCAACGGTTTTTCAGATTCCTATCGCCTGTGGTCGTGCCGCGAGCTTGTCTGGGAGAAGACGTTCCGCGGACATTCGGTTGGCGGCATAAGTTACCCGAACAATCGCTTCAGTGCTGTGTTTTTCCAGCCTTTCTATGCGGGCCAGACGTTTGGCCTCGGCCAGATCAATCCGCTGACGGCATTGATGCTTACGGACTTCGTCGCTCAGAAATCCGGTTATCCGAAGCTCCACGCGAGTGATGCGGCCGGTGTGTACAAGGCCATCATGGATCCGGATATATCGCTTGCTTTCATGGCGGCAATTATCCGGAAATCAATCGATGACTATCGATCGATTGCCGGTATGGACATCTCCCGCAATCCGGGCATCACGGCCACCTTGTTCAATGTCGGCAACTCGCTCGGCCGGGCGCAGGCTCTTGCCCGCAAGAACGCGGCAGGCGGCGTCGTTCTGCCGGAGGAAAACTATTACGGCTGGCTGGTGAACGATCGTCTGGCGGAGCTCAGGGCGCTGCTTTGAGCCGGACGGTCACAGATGTCTGCAGACGTCTTGGCTTTCCCGTAAAAACTTGTCATTTGTCAGGCCGACTTTGCAGCCGGAACCGACGGATCCGGGCACCTTTTTCTTTGACAGGCATTTGGAGCGCCGTTGACCATGTCAGTACTGCTCGGCATCGACACCGGTGGAACCTACACCGACGCGGTCCTTTTCACCGAAGTGGATGGGCTTCTGGCCAAGGCGAAGGCGCTTACGACGCGTCACGACCTTGCTATCGGGATTTCGGCTTCCGTCGATGAAGTCCTGCGCTCTTCCGGTGTTGCGGCTAGTGCTATCGGTCTCGTCTCGCTGTCAACTACGCTCGCGACGAACGCTCTGGTCGAGGGGCAGGGCGGTAGAACCTGCCTGGTCATGATCGGCTTCGAGCCCGCCGACCTCAAGCGAGACGGTCTGTTCGAGGCGCTGGGGACCGACCCCGTGGTCTTCCTCCCCGGTGGACACGATACCCACGGCAACGAAAACCTGCTGGACATGCGTCCTCTCGAGGATGCACTGACGCAACTTGGACAGACCGTGTCTTCGTTCGCGATCGCCGGCTATTTCGCGGTCCGCAATCCCGCCCACGAAATCCGTGTCCGAGACCGCATCCGCGCTGTTACCGACCTGCCGGTTACCTGCAGCCACGAACTGTCGTCAAAACTGGGTGGTCCGCGGCGTGCGCTGACGACCCTGCTCAACGCGCGCCTTGTCGCCATGATCGATCGCCTGATCGGGAGCTGCGAAACGTTTACGAAGCAGCGCGGAATTTCCGCACCGATGATGGTGGTGCGCGGCGATGGTGCACTGATTTCTGCGGCGGAGGCCCGGCTGCGCCCAATCGAGACGATCCTCTCGGGCCCGGCGGCGAGCCTGGTCGGCGCGCGCTATCTCACAGGCCTGGATGATGCCGTCGTCTCCGATATCGGCGGCACGACGACTGATGTCGCCATCCTCGACGGGGGAAAGCCGCGCCTCGATGCGGATGGCGCCGTCGTTGGCGGTCACCGTACGATGGTGGAAGCGGTCGCGATGCGTACCTACGGTCTCGGCGGCGATTCCGAGGTGCGGATCGACGAGCGCGGCCTGACCGCGAAGATCGAACTCGGGCCGCGACGCCTCGTACCGCTCAGCCTCGCCGCCGCACTTCACGGTGACATCGTGCTCGATGCGCTTGAACGGCAGCTTCGGAATGTCCACCCGGGCCGTCACGATGGCCGGTTTGTGGTGCGCACAGGCGTTCCGGAAGGCCTGGCCGCCGGCCTTCAGCCACAGGATGCCAACCTGTTTGCTCGTGTCGGTGACAAGCCGGTTCCGCTCGACCAACTTCTGACGTCGACTGCACAGGGTGCCGTTCTCGATCGGCTGGTGGCGAGGGGGCTCGTCCATCTCTGCGGTATAACGCCTTCGGATGCTATGCATTTCTTGGGGCGGCAGGAACAATGGGAGCGGAAAGCGGCCGAGCTCGGCCTGAGACTTGCACTGCGGACGAAGGACGGCACGGGACGTCCGATCGCGGAATCCACGGAGGAGCTTGCTGGCCGTGTTGTCGCGAGGTTGCATCGGCGGTCGGCGGAAATCGTCCTCGGTACCTGCCTTGCCGAGGACGATCTGGCTGAGGTTGATCCCGCGAGATCGATTCTGATCGATCGCGCTCTCTCTGGCAAGGACGGTATCGTCCGCTTCGGTCTCGCGCTCGACCGTCCCCTTGTGGGCCTCGGTGCTTCGGCACGGGTCTACTATCCGGAAATCGCTGAAATTCTCTCATCCGCCGTCTCAATCCCTGTGGATTCCGATGTGGCAAATGCCATTGGCGCGGTGGTGGGGCAGGTACAGATGTCGGCGGAAGTCCTCGTGACATCGCCGCAAGAAGGTCTCTTCATATTGTCCGGTTGCGGTGACAGCCTACGACTGACCGAACAGGAGGAGGCGTTCGCCGAGGCGAGGCGCCGGGCCGACACTGTCGTTCGCGAACGTGTTGCCGCCAACGGAGCCAGTGCGACGCTCGTTGTCATGGAAGAAAGCGTCGAGGCGCCCGAAATCGAGGGTAGGCGACGCCTGATTGAGGCCCGTATCGTTGCGCGTGCAGTCGGCCGGCCGCCCGTCGCGGTCGACTGACTGTTTCTCTATCGGAAAGAATATTTGTCACTTATGCATAATTGACAAGGGATGCGAATACGCGATCCTGTGCGCCATGCCTGAGCAGCAAACGCAGTAAGGAGAATGCAATGGGCCGCGTCCAGAGCCACGGATTGTCCATCGATCAGAGTCTGTATGATTTTTTGGTAACGCAGGCCCTTCCCGGAACCACGGTGGATCCGGAACGCTTTTTTGCCGGCTTTTCGGCGCTCGTGCATGAACTCGGACCAAAGAACCGCCTGCTTCTCGTACGACGCGACGAGCTCCAGGAGAAGTTGGACGCTTGGTACCGGAAAAACGGCGCGCCGACCGACATGGGCGTCTATGAGCAATTTCTTCGCGATATCGGGTACCTTCTTCCGGAGGGAGACGATTTCTCGGTGACGACCGCCGATGTCGACCCGGAAATCGCCGAGATCGCCGGCCCACAGCTTGTCGTGCCGGTCATGAACGCCCGCTATGCCCTGAATGCCGCCAACGCGCGTTGGGGTTCGCTCTATGACGCGCTCTACGGAACCGATGCGATTCCAGAGGACGGTGGGGCTGAGAAAGGCAAAGGCTACAATCCCGTTCGCGGCGAGAAGGTCATCGCATGGGCGCGCAACCTACTTGACGCGTCCGCGCCCCTCCTGGAAGGGAAGTGGTCGGAGGTCACGTCCCTTGCCTTTAATGACGGGATCCTTTCCGTCGGCCTGAGCGAAGGTCGCCAGACCGCTCTGAAGGAGCCGAGGCAGTTTGTCGGATATACCGGCGCGGCGGAGGCACCAAAAAGTATCTTCCTGCGCAGAAACGGCCTTCATGTCGAGATTGTCATCGACCGCTCGGGTATGATCGGCAAGAGCGATCCGGCCGGCATCAATGACGTACGCCTCGAATCGGCAATCACCACGATCATGGACTGCGAGGATTCGGTCGCCGCGGTCGACGCGGAGGACAAGGTCGTCGTCTATTCCAATTGGCTTGGCCTGATGAAGGGGGATCTGACCGAGGAAGTTACGAAGGGGAGCAGGACCTTCACACGCAGGCTCAATCCGGATGTCGAGTTCACGTCACCTGACGGCAGCCCGGTTTCTATCGCCGGTCGCTCGCTCATGCTTGTGCGCAATGTCGGTCATCTGATGACGAACCCGGCGATCCTGGACCGAAATGGCGACGAGATTCCGGAGGGCATCATGGATGCGTTGATTACCGGGTTGATCGCGCTTCACGATGTCGGCCCCGGCGGTCGGCGGATGAATTCCCGCAAGGGCTCCATGTACGTCGTTAAGCCCAAGATGCACGGTCCCGATGAGGTTGCCTTCGCCTGCGAGATATTCGGGCGCGTGGAAGAAGTGCTCGGCATGTCGCCCAACACGATGAAAATGGGCATCATGGACGAGGAACGTCGCACGACGGTCAACCTGAAGGAGTGCATCCGCGCTGCCAAGGACCGTGTCGTCTTCATCAACACGGGTTTCCTCGACCGTACCGGCGACGAGATCCACACCTCGATGGAGGCCGGGCCGATGATCCGCAAGGGTGACATGAAGCAGGCGACGTGGATATCTGCCTACGAGAACTGGAACGTTGATATAGGTTTGGCCTGCGGCCTTTCCGGCCGTGCACAGATCGGCAAGGGCATGTGGGCCATGCCCGACATGATGGCGGCGATGCTCGAGCAGAAGATTGCGCATCCGAAGGCCGGCGCCAATACCGCCTGGGTTCCCTCGCCGACAGCAGCGACGCTGCATGCGACGCACTATCACCACGTCAACGTTGCCGATGTGCAGGACGTGCTTAAAGCTCGGCCGCGCGCCAAACTTTCCGACATTCTATCCGTTCCCGTTGCCGTCCGTCCGAATTGGACGCCGGAAGAAATTCAGCGCGAACTGGATAATAACACCCAGGGGATTTTGGGTTACGTCGTCCGCTGGATCGACCAGGGGGTCGGCTGCTCAAAGGTGCCGGACATCAACAACATCGGTCTCATGGAAGACCGCGCGACCCTCCGCATTTCGGCACAACACATGGCGAACTGGTTGCACCACGGAGTCGCCACCCGCGAGCAGATCGTCGAGACGATGAAAAGGATGGCGGCTGTCGTTGATGCCCAGAACGCGGATGATCCGGCTTATCGGCCGATGTCCGGTCACTTCGATGAGTCGATCGCCTTCCAGGCCGCGCTCGATCTTGTTCTCAAGGGGCGCGAACAGCCGAACGGCTATACGGAGCCGGTCCTGCACCGGCGGCGGCGGGAACTCAAGGCGAGACTTACCGCCTGAATCGATACGCCGAACAAAATAAAGCCGCCGGCATATGCCGGCGGCTTTCGCATTTGTATGGCAACGGTTCTTTCGCAGAACCTTACTGGAGAACGACGACCCGTGCAGCCTTGCCGGGACGCACGCGATCATAGAGATCCATGATGTCCTGGTTCATCAGGCGGATGCAGCCGGAAGACGCGGCGGTTCCGATCGAGGCCCATTCCGGGGTGCCGTGGAGACGGAACAACGTATCCTGTCCTTTGTCGTTGAAGAGGTAGAGGGCGCGTGCACCGAGCGGATTACGGACGCCGGGCTCCATGCCATCCTCGACATACTTGGCGACTTCCGGCTTGCGTGCGGCCATTTCCTTGGGGGATGCCAGGTAGGCCAGGCCTGTTTCCAAGCGATATAGGCTTCGCCTTGCCACGCAAAGCCCTGCTTACCGACGCCGATGCCGTAGCGGATCGCCCTGCCGTTCGGCAGCACGTAGTAGAGAAAGCGTTCGCGGGTATCGACGACGATCGTTCCCGCCTTTTCCTTCGTCTGATAGGAAACGATCTGCCGGTGGAACTTCTTGTTCAGCTTTTCGATCGGGATCGCCGGGAGGGCATAGCCCGCGTCGGTCACTTTGCCATAGGAATCGCTGAAGATCTTTGCCGTTGCCGTTTCGGTTCCGGGCTTGCCGGATTCGGACGTCGTGGAGCAGCCGGTGAGGGCCATCGTGGCCACGAAACCGAACACAGTGAGAGCATTGCGGAGGCGCATGGAGAACTCGTCTTTTGCGGGGATGATGGTCAGCCCAACCATCTTTGAATATGGTTTATTTTGAATTAAGCTGGTCTTGGCAAGAGTGCCGTCGGCGCCAAATCTGTTTGGCGCTGCAAAATGACTCGGCATTGCTTTTTTGCAACATGCCTTTGTTCCCGACGGGCGGTATCAATGACCATTCTTTCGATCGCCATTAACAACCCGTTAATCGACGGGCGCCAGTCGGAGCGGGCACTGCTCGTCCGCCGTGGAGTACAGGTACTTTTGAGCGAGATGCGCCAGGCCGTATTGCCCGAACTTTCGCTGTCGAGTGGCCGGCGTGCAGATTTGGTGAGCCTATCTGAAAAAGGGGAGCTCTGGATTATCGAAATCAAGTCCTCGATCGAGGATTTCCGCGTCGACCGGAAATGGCCGGATTACAGAGCGCATTGCGATCGCCTGTTCTTCGCCACACATGGCGAGGTGCCGCTGGACATCTTTCCGGAGGATTGTGGACTCCTGCTTTCCGACGGCTATGGTGCGCATATCGTCCGCGATGCGCCCGAACACCGCCTGGCTCCGGCGACCCGCAAGTCAATGATGCTGAATTTCTCCAGGACGGCCGCACAGCGCCTGATGATGGCGGAGTGGGCCGCCTCGAGGCAGAGCGTCGAGTCGTAGTCGGTCGCTACTTCGGTGCGCGCTTCGCGAGGATGCGTTGCAGGGTTCGACGATGCATGTTCAGCCGCCGTGCCGTCTCCGAGACATTGCGTTCGCAGTTCTCGTAGACCCGCTGAATATGTTCCCACCGGACACGATCGGCAGACATCGGATTTTCCGGCACTTCGGCTTTCTCGCCAGGGCGCTGGGTGAGAGAGTGGTATATGTCGTCCGCGTCGGCAGGTTTCGCCAGATAGTCGAGCGCACCGAGTTTTACCGCGGTCACGGCTGTGGCGATGTTGCCGTAGCCGGTGAGCACCACAATTCGGGTGTCGTCGCGCCGTTCCCTTATCGCCTGAATAACGTCGAGACCGTTACCGTCTCCGAGGCGAAGGTCGACAACTGCGTATTTCGGCGGCGCAGCTTTCGACTTCGCGATGCCCTCGGCAACCGACGCTGCGATGTCAACGGCGAACCCTCGCGATTCCATGGCGCGCGCCAGACGGCGTAGAAACGGCACGTCGTCGTCAACGATCAGAAGGCTGGGATCGGGTCCGAGCGCCTCGCTTGTTGCATTGCCCGAGGGGCTCTGAGCGTTGGATGGAGCATTCTCAGTCATGAGCTGACATCCCTGCAGGGGTATTCTGGTCGAAACTTGCCCTTGCGTTATGGACACTTATGCATGGACGGTAAAGTCATTTTGTGGCTGCGGCGTCCATCAGGCGCCGCGGCCAGACGATCGAAATCCGGGCACCCGATTGGTCGCTACGATTTTCGAAGTGCAATTTCGCCCCCGAGCGCTCGAGCAGCGTCTTCGCGATGAAGAGGCCGAGGCCGAGGCCACCGGCCCGATTTTCGCGCGCACGGCTGCTGACATAGGGCTCACCGATCCGCTGCAGAATGTCCTGCGAGAAGCCTTGACCGTCGTCCTCGATCACGATCGACACCTTGTCGCTGTCGTGACCGACCGTCACCGTGACTTTGCTCCTGGCGAAATCGAGAGCATTCTCGACCAGGTTGCCCAGGCCGTAGAGGATGCCGGCATTGCGCAAGCCGACCGGCTCTGTTGCGCGGTCAGCCTTTTCGACGAGTTCGAGCTTGATGCCGAACTCGCGATGGGGGCCAGGACCTCCTCGATCATGGAGGACAGGGGTAGGCGGCTCATGTGTGCTTCGTTCGCGGAGGGCAGCGTCGTCAGTCGCCGAAGGATATCGCGGCAGCGTTCGCTCTGGCTTCGCAAGAGATGGACGTCCTCGCCGAATCGTTCGTCTTCGCCGAGCTCTTTTTCCATCTCCCGCGCGACAACGCTGATGGTCGCCAACGGCGTGCCGAGTTCATGGGCAGCCGCTGCGGCCAGGCCGTCGAGCTGCGAAAGGTGCTTTTCCCGCTGCAGCACGAGTTCCGTCGCGGAAAGCGCGTCTGCGAGCAAGGAAGCTTCCTGGGAAACACGATAGGCATAAAAGGCCGCAAAGCCCATCATTGAGGCGATGCCGAACCAGGTTCCGACCTGCATCACCGGCAGGATCTTCAGTGTCTCCTCCGGATACCAGGGAAGCGGAAAGGGCGAAAAGGCGAGAGCGGTGATGGTCGCCATGGCGAGTGTCAAAAGCGCGAGAGAGTGCCTTGGCGGCTGTGACGCGAATGAGATGATGACAGGCACACAGATCAAGGGGGAGAAGGGGTTTGCCAGACCTCCGGTGATGAAGAGAAGCGCACCGAGTTGCAGAAGGTCGAGGCCGAGCACCGCGAAGGCAGAGAGCGGCTCCAATCGGTGGGTCGAAGGGAAAGCGGCGGCCAGTAAGGCATTGGCCACTGCGAGTGCACCGATCAGCAGTACGCAAGCGAGGACGGGTAACGGAAACTGCAGCCAGAAAGCGACAATGAGCACGGTAACAGTCTGCCCCAGCACGGCGACCCACCGCAGCCGCACGAGCGTCTGCAGCCGCAGCCGTCGGCTGGACGGCGCCATTAGGGTTTCGATCTCAGCCCCGACCATTTTCTTCGCCCTCGGTTTCTCGTGTGTCGTTTGTGCTTTAGGTACCACGGGGTTTTGCCCGTGTCGTTGCCTCCGCATCCTCGGGGTTCTCGGGCCAAGGATGCTTTGGATATCGGCCGCGCATATCGGCGCGCACGTCCTTCCATGAGCCGGCCCAAAATCCCGGCAGGTCGCGGGTCGTCTGGATCGGTCTGTGCGCGGGGGAGGTCAATTCGAGCAGCAACGGCAGCTTGCCACCGATCGTGGGGTGCTGGCGAAGCCCGAAAAGCTCCTGGACGCGCATCGACACCTTCGGTTCGTCACCGCCGTAATGAATCGGGTGGTTCTGTCCGGTGGGCGCGCGAAAGTGGGTCGGCGCCAGTCGATCGAGGTCACGCTGCATGCCATGCGGGACCAATATACGCAGGCCCTCGGTCAGGCCGCCTGGATCGATCTGATCGAGACCGAGCACGTCACGCTGGAAAGGCGTAAACCATTCATCAAGCCGCGCCGCCAGCGCGTCGTCGCCGACATCCGGCCACGGCTCCCCCAATGTCCGATGGAGAAAGCCGATCCTTTGGCGCAACTGCGTGCCTTCCTTCGAGAAGGGAAGGGCACTGATTCCGCTTTGCCTCACGCCGGCGACGAGGGCATCGGCCGCCGCTTCGCCCGAAGGCTTCGGTAAGGGTGATTCCTCCAGGAGGATCGCGCCAAGTCGAACGACCCGTCGAGCGCGAACCTTACCGCTCCCAGCGTCGAAGAAGCATTCCTGGCTGCGTCTGATTGTGTCCGCGAGTTGTTCCTCGACGTCGGCACGGCTGACCTCTGCCGCGGCGAGAACCCGTCCTTGTGCCGCCCGTCCCGTGAGATCGGCGATAACCAGCATTTTCGCGCCGGCAAGTTCTTCCATACCGGAGATTTCGGCACCGCGTCCGTTCGCCATGACGAAGCGGCCACGGCCGCCACGCTGCAGCGCCACACGGTCGGGAAAGGCGTGGAGCAACAGCTGCCCTGCCGTCGCAAAAGTTTCGGAATCTGCTTTGCAGCCGATATTCCCGGCGATCCGGGTTGCGAGCTTTCGTGCCGCCGAGGCACGTGTTCCGTTATCAGCTGCAAACCTGCGCAGACGCTCGTCGAGGTCGATGCCCGCTCCGCCGAGTCCCTGTTCAGTGAGGAGAACCGCAAGCATGGCCGCCTTGCGCCCGTGTCCGCTGGTGGCCGCCGCAATCACCATTGCTGCGAGACGGGGTGACAGGCCGAGGTCACGCATCGCCCGCCCCTTCGCCGTTAGTCGTCCCTGCTGATCAATCGCTTCGAGCAGCGTCAGCATCGTGCGTGCTTCCTGGAGAGCGGCAGCCGGAGGAGGGTCGAGGAAGGAGAGCATGTCGGGGTCCTGGACGCCCCAGTGTATCATGTCGAGAACGAGGCCAGAGAGGTCACTTGCCAGAATCTCCGGCGGGGTGAAGGCGGGAAGGGCGGCGGTTTGTCCCGCGTGCCAGAGACGGATCGCGATGCCGGGCTCGGTCCGGCCGGCGCGTCCTGCCCTTTGGTCTGCGGAGGCACGCGAGACGCGAACAGTCTCAAGCCGGGTGATTCCAGTCGAGGCCTCGAAGACGGGAAGCCGCTGCAACCCGCTGTCGATCACGATCCGCACGCCGTCGATGGTAATCGAGGTTTCGGCGATCGACGTGGCAAGAACGACCTTGCGGGTGCCCGGAGGGGCCGGCCGTATCGCCTCATCCTGTTCCTTCTGCGTCAGGTTTCCGTAAAGAGGTGTAACGAGG
>NZ_CP059896.1:230000-377500 GCF_014126615.1 Ciceribacter thiooxidans | reverse complement strand
CCTCGTCGATGACCGTGGCCTCGACCACCGATCCCTGCCGCTTGCCGCCGGCGGCAACCTTCCCGCCCTTTTCGACCGCGTCGGCAACGAGGGCTTCCATCTTCGCAGCCGCCTCGGGGCTTACCAGCGAACCGAGTACCACGTGGCCGCGCGGGTCACCCGCCGGGAGCGCACCCGCACGGGCGGCGAGCTTTTCGACGAATTCGTCGGCGATCTTTTCATCGACGATGAAGCGTTCCGTCGACATGCAGATCTGGCCCTGGTTCATGAAGGCGCCGAAGACTGCGGCATTCACCGCCCCTTCGATGTCGGCATCATCGAGCACGATGAGCGGTGCCTTGCCGCCGAGCTCGAGCAGTGCCGGCTTGAGGTGTCGGCCGCAGAGCTCGCCGATGATCCGCCCGACACGCGTCGAGCCGGTGAAGTTTACCCGTTTGACTTCGGGCGCAGCGATCAGCGCCTCGACGATCTCAGGAGCGTCCTCCGGTGCATTGGTGATGACGTTAACCACACCTTCCGGGAAGCCGGCATCGATGAACACCTGCCCGATCAACACATGCAGGCCGGGGCACTGCTCGGATGCCTTGAGGATCACGGTGTTTCCGCAGGCGAGCGCCATCGCGACCGCACGCGTGCCGAGAATGACCGGCGCATTCCACGGTGCGATACCGAGGCAGACCCCCACCGGCTGGCGGATCGCCATCGCAAGCGTTCCCGGCTTGTCGGACGGGATGATCTCACCGGCAATCTGGGTGGTCATCGCGGCCGCCTCGCGCAGCATCCCGGCCGCGAGCATGACGTTGAAACCCGCCCACGGCGCGGTGCCGCCGGTCTCCGACGTCAGCAGTGCGATGAACTCCGGAGCCTTCGCGTCCATCGCGTCGGCCGCTTTCATGAGCAGTGCCCGCCGCGGACCGGGCCCGAGTTTCGACCATGCGGGAAAAGCGGCGGACGCGGCCGCAACCGCGGCCCGGACGTCATCGAGTCCGGACGCGGGCGCGACGGAGGCCACGTCGCCTGTGAACGGGTCCCGGCGCTCGAAAGTCGCGCCGGACACCGCGTCGACAGATTTGCCGTTGATGATCTGCTGTATTCTCATGGTCGATCGTCTCCTCTCAAGATCGATGGTGAAAACAGGATGACGCGCAGCGCAGCGTCAGATGGGATAGGTTTCGCGCCCGCCATTGACGGTGATCCAACGCAGCTCGGTGAAAGCCTCGACCGCCTGCACGCCGCCGAAGCGACCGTGACCGCTCGCCTTCACACCGCCGAAGGGTGCCTGCGGTTCGTCGGACACGGTCGCACCGTTGATATGGCAGATGCCGGACTCGATCCGTCGCGCGACATCCATTGCCCGTCCGACATCCCGCCCAAAAACGGCAGCGGAAAGCCCGTACTGGCTGTCGTTCGCAATGGTGATCGCTTCGTCGACATCCGCGGCGCGGATGACGATGGCGACCGGCCCGAAGCTCTCGTCGCCGTAGAGGCGCATCGCCGGCGTCACGCCATCAAGCACGGTGGCGTCCATGAAACTGTCGTGGCTCGTTCCGCCGACGAGAAGACGCGCGCCTTTCGAGACAGCATCCTCCACCAGCGCACGAACCCGCTTCACCGCCTCGATACCGATCATCGAGCCGAGCGGGATACCCGGCCGCGACGGATCCCCGGCCTTCAGGTCTCTCGCCCGCTCGACGAAGAGCGCAAGGAATTCCTCGGCGACCGCATCGAGCACGATGATGCGCTCGGTCGCCATGCAGATCTGCCCCTGGTTGAAGAAGGCACCGAAGGCTGCGGCCTCCGCGGCGCGCTCGAGGTCGGCATCATCCAGTACCACCAGGGGCGCCTTACCCCCGAGCTCGAGAAGACAGGGTTTCAGGTGCCGTGCCGCGACTTGCCCCACCAAGCGGCCGATCCGAGTGGACCCCGTGAAGTTGACACGGCGAACGGCGGGGTGGGCGATCAGCGCCTCGACGATCACCGCCGCGTCGGCCGGATCGTTGCTGACGATGTTGACCACGCCCGGCGGAAATCCGGCCTCGCGCATGACGTCACCGATCAGCCAATGCGTTTGCGGACAGAGTTCGGATGTCTTGAACACCACGGTGTTGCCGCAGGCGAGCGGCATGGCGATCGCCCGGAAGCCGAGCGTCACCGGCGCGTTCCAGGGCGCAATCGCAAGGCAGACGCCGGCCGGCTGCCGGACGGCGAGCGACAACCGGCCGGCGACGGCCGACGGCAAAACCGCCCCGGTTACGGCCGTGGTCATCGAGGCGGCGTCGCGGATGATCTCGACGCCGAGCGAGAGATTGAAGTCGCACCAGCTGCAGGTGGCGCCGGTTTCCGCCGTCATTGCGGCAACGAAATCGTCTGCCCGCGCCATCAATATGTCGGCTGCACGTTCGAGCAACGCCCGGCGCTCGCCGGGTCCGGTCTCCGACCAGCGTGGAAAGGCGGCCGCCGCGGCATTCGCGGCCCGCCCGGCATCAACCGTCGACGCCGCAGCAGCGACGCTCGCGACATCGCCGCTCACCGGATTGCGCCGGAGGAAGGTCGCTCCGCCTGCGGCATCCTCGTCGACGTTCCCGATCATCAGCCTGGCTTCGAACATGTCGATCACCCTTGGAAACCCGGATCCAAAACCGTTCTTCAGGGGAATCCGGGCGCAAGCCGGCCAATGCGTCGCCATGCCCACCAAGCCTCCTCCCAAAGGCATCAGAGAAGCTTAGGGGTTGACCATGGAGTTGAGAATGCGATTTTCTGGCGACAACATGTGGATTTCCGGTGCTTGTTCGAAAAGGCGGGACACGTGCGATCCGGAGCCGCGATGACCGACAGACACACCATTCACCGCAAACTGCGCTGTAATCCGCTTCTCCCGGCCCTGGCACGACGGTCGATGCGCCTCCCCGCGCCGCCTTACGAGCACTTCGCACATCTCCTCGTTCTTTCGACTGGGTTATGGCGATTGCGTTCACCGGCGCGCGATGATCTCGTCATCGGTCCCGCCGTGGCAATCCTGCCGCCAGACAACGATCTTTCCCTGCTCGTCGAGGCGGGCAGCGCCGGCCATCTTCTCGGTCTTGCGGACGCGCATCTGGCAGAGACTGTTGACGATCATCCTGAAGGCCACGGCCTCCGGCTTCTGCTGTCGCAGGAGATCATTCGGCAAGACATCGAACGCGCGGAAATCGAGGCTCTCGCTCCGCTGCTCCGGGGTCTTTCCGAGGAACTCGAGCGGGAGCACCCATCCGTGATGGCGTCCAACGCCTTTCTGCAGCTTCTTCTGCTGAGGATCTGGCGCCTCACCGGCGCTGATGACCTCCCGTTCGCCAGACCTGCGAAGACAGGCGACATTCTCCAGCGCTTTCGCCATCTCGTCGAAAGTCACTTCGAGGAACAGCGACCGATCCGATTCTACGCCGAACAGCTCGGCATCACTGCAGATCGACTGCATTCGCTCTGCAGCAAGGCTCTCGGCAGGACACCGATCGAGCTCGTCCACGAACGCACGATCCGCGAAGCAAAGATCAAGCTCGAACGCTCTCCGCGAACCATCCACGGAATCGCAGAAAGCCTCGGCTTCCGCGATCCGACCTACTTCAGTCACTTTTTCAAGCGAAAAACCGGCCTGTCTCCCGCCGCGTACCGGCGGAGCATTGTCGCAAGCGACGGCAGGATGGCACAGGAAGAACCGGCAACCTATGCCGACTGGCCATGACCGATCCGGCACAGTGGATCATGGTCGCAAACTCCCGGAAACAGGATCGCTACACAGCCGAATTCTTCACCGTGGTGAAGACGCAGTACACGCTTGCCTGAGAAGGTACGGCCGGGGGCAACCTCCCCCGGCCTCTGCACAAGCGATCGAGGCGATGTCAGCCCTTGGTGATCACGATGAGGGTCGTGAAGATTACCGGCACGGCGGTCAAGGCCGGCAGGATGATTGCCGGATAGCCGAAATAGGCGATGGCGAGAAGCCAGACCAAAACCAGGTTGAGGATGAAGAGAAGCTTGGCCGTGGTCGGTCCGGTAAAGGCTTCCCTGAGCATCCATCCGAAGACTGGAACACTGTAGACCATTCTTGCGAGCATAACGGATTTCCTTTCCTCACCGGCGACAGCCTTGATTTTCGTCAACCCCCTAGACGCCGTGGAAAGACGCCGCAATGCGGCATTTTGGCCCGCATCCGTTTCCAGCCGATTGCGCGCGCTCGTGTCATCGACTATCACCAGTTGGTCTGCACGAAAGAAGCCCGTGGTTGCGGCCGCATCGGTCCATCCCGCGTCGCTAATCGAACTGCAGATTTATTCAAAACCAGCGATGGTTCCACCCGACGAATACGAAGCGGTGGATGAAAAGGGAATACGGTGAGGATTACCCATCAGGGGCCGAAACCGTAGCTGCCCCCGCAACTGTGAGCGGAGAGCGACGTCCAGCGTGCCATTGGCCGGAAACGGTTGATAAGGCGGACCGAGCCGGGACCCGCGAGCCAGGAGACCTGCCATCGCTTCGGCCACGATTTCCGTGGCGTCTCAAGCAATTCCGCGCGGTGGGCGCGGAGGAAAGGCAATAGAATGCATATTGAAGTTGGAATTATCGATCCGGTTCGTATCGCCCTTGCGAACGCAGCCGCCCTCAGCGTCGTCGCATCCCAGCTGCCGGCCGTCGTGCGCAACCCGCTGGTCGTGCCGAAGGCCCTCGTTTCGGCCGTGGTGTTTTCCGCCCTGATGCAGGCCTGGCACCTGCCGGTCGGTCCGTCCGAACTGCACCTGATCGGCGCGACCACCATCTACATGCTCTTCGGTTTCGCGCCGGCCATGCTCGGCTTCGCGCTCGGCCTCGTCCTGCAGGCTTTCCTGTTCGAACCGGGCGACATCCCGCATCTCGGCGTCAACGCGCTCTCCCTGATGGTACCGATGATCGCAGTCCATTACAGCTTCGGCCGCCGGCTCTTCGACGCCCGGCTCCGGGACCGTTTCAACCTCGGCAAGGTGCTGCGCATCGACGCCGTCTATTACGCGGGCGTCTCGGCGATGGTCGGCTTCTGGCTGATGATCTCCAACGACGCGGTCGCCTTCAGCGACTGGGCTACCTGGGTCGCCGCGTATTTCCCGGTCTTCCTGGTCGAAGCCTTCATCACCTTCACCGCTGTGTCGGTGATCAAGGGCTTCCGCGCCAACGAACTGGTCTCGCGCATGACAGAGGTCGATCGCCTGACCTTCGCCTGAGACCGGCGGGCGGCTGTCGCTGTCACAAACCGAGAAGGCGCATGGTCGTCGGGCCATGCGCTTTTTCTTTTGATAAGAGCCGGCCAAAGCGCCTTGGCTTTCCTTCCGCGGAAGGCCTCGCTTGACAAAACCGGGTGGAAAACTAAGGGTCCGGCGAGGACGACCGGCGTCCGTTCCATGATTTCAGAAGGGCGAGGCCATTGCGCATTCTCTCCGAAGCCTACTTCCCCGAACTGCCGAACTACTATCGTGGCAAGGTTCGTGAAAACTATGATCTTCCGGATGGCCGGCGCATCATCATTTCCACCGATCGGTTGAGCGCCTTCGACCGCATTCTCACCTGCGTTCCCTACAAGGGACAGGTGCTGACGCAGACGGCCCGTTACTGGTTTGAGCAGACGAAGGATATCTGTCCGAACCACGTGCTGGATTACCCCGACCCGAACGTCGTCGTCGGCAAGAAGCTCGACATCCTTCCGGTCGAGATCGTCGTGCGGGGATACCTCGCGGGAACGACGGGCACCTCCATCCTGACGCTCTACAAGGCCGGTCAGCGGGAGATGTACGGAATCCGGCTGCCGGACGGCATGCGCGACAACCAGGTCCTGCCGCAGGCGATCATCACCCCGACGAGCAAGGCTTTCGACGGCGGCCATGACGAGCCGCTGACGCCGGAGCAGATCGTCTCGACCGGGCTTTTGACGCAGAAGCAGTGGGACACGCTTTCGGATTACGCGCTGGCGCTTTTCGCCCGCGGGCAGAAGCTCGCTGCCGAACGGGGGCTCATCCTCGTCGACACCAAGTACGAGTTCGGCACAGACAAGGACGGCACCATCATCCTCGCCGACGAGATCCACACGCCGGACAGCAGCCGCTACTGGATTGCCGCGAGCTATCCCGAGCATTTCGAAAAGGGCGAACGTCCGGCGAGCTTCGACAAGGACTTCGTCCGGTCATGGGTCGCCGAACGCTGCGATCCCTACAAGGACGAAATTCCGGAGATTCCGGCGAAACTGGTCGAGGACACCTCCGCGGTTTATATAAAGGCGTATGAGGCAATCACCGGCGAAACGTTCGTTCCGGACGACAGCGGAGAAACACCGCTGGCAAGGGTCCGCGCAAATCTCGGTCGCTACTTTCCACGGAGCTGAGTGAAGCCTTGGCGATCGCGCCGAAAGAGGAAGGGCTCCCGTCGGGCAAAGGACCGGCTGCCACGCGCGCCGCGCGCAAGCCACGGCGCCCGGCGGCCGAGACGCGCGAGGACATCCTCAACAAGGCCGAGGAACTGTTCCGCACCAAAGGCTTCACGAATGTCGCGATGGCGGATGTCGCCGCAGCACTCGGAATGTCGCCGGCAAACGTGTTCAAGCACTTCCATTCGAAGGCGCATCTCGTCGACGCCATTTCGGTCCGCCACCTCGAGGCGATGATCGAGCGGCTCGCCCGGCCCGACGACCACAAGGCGCCGCCCGAGCGCCTCCTCCTCTTCGTCGAACGGTTGATGGAAAGCCACCTGCGGGATCTGCAGAAGAGTCCGCACATCTTCGAGATGATTGTCTTTTCCGCCGGCCAGGAACTGCCCTGCGCCGAGCAGTACCGCGAGATGCTGATCGACGACATTGCCCAGATCATCGATGCGGGCATCGAAAGCGGCGTCTACCACGTGAAGGACAGCCGCAAGACCGCCGAAGTTGCGGCCATGGCACTGGCCTGCGTCCTCCACCCGGTATTGATCGCAAAGGAGAAGGCCGACATATTGGCAACACGTTGCCGTGAAGTTGTGGCTCTGATCGATACCGCACTGCAAAATCCGCTTGCAAAGTGACGATACCACTATTACGTCACTTTGCATCGCCTCCGTCCAGCGACGTGAGGACGACGTGGAATTATGCCGTCGCCATCCCCTTGTTCGGGATGGACATGGCCTATAAAAATTGACGCCTGCTAATTTAGTCGGCCCTGCCGATCCTCCCGTGCACGCCTTTTTTTCGGAAAGAACCGATGTCCAGACGTTTTCTGCTGCCTTCTCTTTTCCTGCTCGTCACCGCGGCGCTTACAGGCTGCAATGACTCCGGCGAACAAAAGGCCGGGCCGGGTGCGGGTGCCGAGCGGCCGCCGTCGCCGGTCAGCGTCGTCATCATGAAGAAGGCCGAACAGCCGCTGACGACCGTCCTGCCGGGCCGCGCCGACGCCTTCCAGACAGCCGCGATCCGTCCGCGCGTGAGCGGCGTCATCAAGGAAATCGCCTTCCGGGAAGGCAGCGAGGTCAAGCAGGGCGATCTTCTCTACAAGATTGAAGACGATACCTACCGTGCCGAAGTCGCGCAGGCGAAGGCGAGCCTTGCCAAGGCCGAGGCGAGCGTTCCGAGCGCCGAAGCGAACCTCGCCCGCTATGAGCGGCTGGTCGGAAGCGGCGCAACCCAGATCGAATTCGAAAACGCCAAGGTGACGCTTCTTCAGGCCCAGGCCGACGTCGCCCAGGCGAAGGCCGCCCTCAACGCCGCCGAAATCAACCTCGACCTTACCGAGATCGAGGCGCCGTTCGAAGGCGTGACGAGCGCCTCCGCATTCTCGATCGGCAACGTGGTAACCGCCAACCAGGCGGACACGCTGATGACCCTTCGCCGGCTGGACCCGATCTATATCGAACTCACCGAATCGAGCGCCAACCTGCTGAGGCTGCGTGAAGCGATCGAGGCAGGCCGGGTGAGCCAGGAAGGCGGCACGATCGCCGACATCCGGCTGACGCTCGAAGACGGCACGCAGTATCCGCTGGTCGGCAAGCTCGACATGTCGGAAATGGCCGTTAGCGAAACCACCGGCACGTTCTCGATCCGCGCACTCTTCGACAATCCCGACAAGCTTATCCTGCCCGGCATGTATGTCCGCGCAACGGTGGTCGTCGGCAAGGAGAGCGGTTATCTCATTCCCCAGCGTGCCGCGACCCGCAATGCCCGCGGCGAAGTGACGGCAAAGTTCGTCAACGCCCAAAGCATCGTCGAGACGCGAACCTTTGCCCATAGCCAGGTTTCCGGCAACAACTGGCTGGTTTCGGAAGGAATAAGCGACGGTGACAAGCTGATCGTCGACGGCTTCCAGTGGATCGGTGACGGCGCACCCGTCCAACCGGTCGAGGCGACCGTCGACGAACAGGGACTTGTCGTCGAAAAGAACCCGGCGCCTGCCGGCGCTCCGGCGGCCAAGCCATGAACGCGCGACAGCCAGGACAAACAGGCGTTAAGGGGTAACCAATGGCCAAGTTCTTCATCCGTCGCCCGGTCTTTGCTTGGGTGATCGCGATCATCATCATGCTCGGCGGTGCGTTGGCGATTTCGACTCTCTCGATCGCGCAGTATCCCGAGATCGCCCCGACGACGGTGCGTATCGAGGCCCATTACAGCGGCGCGAGCGCGGAGACCGTCGAGAAGTCGGTGACCTCGATCATCGAGGACGGCATGACCGGTCTCGACGACCTTACCTACATGACCTCGACCTCGAGCACCGGCTCCTCCTCGGTCTCGCTGACCTTCGGCAACGAGATCGATCCGGACATCGCGCAGGTGCAGGTACAGAACAAGCTGCAGCTCGTGCAGTCGCAGCTTCCCGACGTGGTGCAGACCGCCGGCATCTCGGTCACCCGCTCGACGTCTAGCATCCTGCTCGTCGGCGCGTTGGTTTCGACGGACGGCAGCCGCAGCTCCGTCGATCTCGGCGACATCTTCTCGACCCAGATCGAAGACCAGATCAAGCGCCTCGAAGGCGTCGGCAGCATCAACATCTTCGGCTCCGGCTATGCGATGCGGATCTGGCTCGATCCGTTCAAGCTCAACAAGTTCCAGCTGACCCCGAGCGATGTGACGACGGCGATCAAGGCGCAGAACACCCAGGTTTCGGTGGGTGCCCTTGGTGGCGAGCCGGCCGTCAAGGGTCAGCAGCTGACCGTCAC
This sequence comes from Ciceribacter thiooxidans, assembly GCF_014126615.1. Taxonomy (NCBI): domain Bacteria; kingdom Pseudomonadati; phylum Pseudomonadota; class Alphaproteobacteria; order Hyphomicrobiales; family Rhizobiaceae; genus Ciceribacter; species Ciceribacter thiooxidans. Next base: position 368,326 of record NZ_CP059896.1, on the reverse strand, counting down.
CGTCACGGCGCAGAGCCAGCTTCGCACGGTCTCCGACTTCGAATCGATTATCCTCAAGGTGGAGACGGATGGTGCGACCGTTCGTCTGAGCGATGTCGCCCGCATCGAAATCGGACAGGAGTCCTACGGCACCGACACCCGCGCCAACCGCAAACCGGCAACCGGCTTTGCCGTGAACCTTGCGACCGGCGCGAATGCGATCGACACGGCCGCCCGTGTAAAGACCGCGCTCGCCGGGATCGGTCCCTCGCTCCCGCAGGGAGTCGAGATCACCTATCCTTATGACACAACTCCCTTCGTGGAACTCTCGATCGAGAAGGTGGTCCACACGCTGATCGAAGCGATCATCCTCGTCTTCTTCGTCCTGCTGATCTTCCTGCAGAACCTGCGTGCGACCTTCATCCCGATGATCGCCGTTCCCGTCGTGCTGCTCGGCACCTTTGGTATCCTGGCTCTGACCGGCTACTCGATCAATACACTGACAATGTTTGCCATGGTGCTGGCGATCGGCCTTCTGGTGGACGACGCGATCGTCGTTGTGGAGAACGTCGAACGCATCATGTCGGAGGAAGGACTCTCACCGCTTGAAGCGACGGAAAAGTCGATGGGCGAAATCACCGGCGCGATCGTCGGCATCGCCCTCGTCCTCACAGCCGTGTTCATTCCGATGGCATTCTTCGGCGGCTCGACCGGGATCATCTACCGGCAGTTCTCCATCACCATCGTCTCGGCAATGCTGCTTTCCGCCCTCGTCGCCATCGTGCTGACGCCGGCGCTCTGCGCCACCATCCTGAAGCCGATCGACCACACCAAGAAGGGCCGCGGCCCTTCCGCCTGGTTCAACCGGAACTTCGACCGCACCAATCGTGGCTATGTCGCGACCATCGGCTACCTGCTGAAGCGCCCGCTGCGTGTCATCGTGGCCTTCGCGGTCGTCATCGCCGGCTGCGCCTGGCTGTTCACCCGCCTGCCCTCCTCCTTCCTGCCGCAGGAAGACCAGGGCGTCCTGATGACCATCATCCAGCTCCCGAACGGCGCGACGACCGAGCGTACGCTGGAAGTGATCAAGAAGGTCGAGAACCACTTCATAGACAATGAGAAGGATGCGATCCAGGACGTCTTCGCCGTCTCGGGCTTCTCCTTCACCGGGTCGGGGCAGAACTACGGCATCGTGTTCGCCAAGATGAAGGATTTCAGCCTGCGCACAGATCCGCAGCTCGCGGCTGCCGCGGTCGTGCAGCGCGCGATGGGCTATTTCTTCACCCTGCGCGACGCCCAGGTCTTCCCGCTGCAGCCGCCGGCAATCCAGGGCCTCGGCAACTCCTCCGGCTTCTCCATGTATCTCGTCGACAGCGGCAAGAACGGAACGGACGCACTGACCGCTGCGTCGAAGCAGCTCCTGCAGCTTGGAAACAGCAATCCGGCGATCAGTTCGCTGCGCTCGAACAGCACCGACGCCGAAAGCCAGATGAAGATCCTGCTGGACCAGGAGAAGATGGGTGCGATGGGCCTCGACATTGCCACGGTCAACTCCATGCTCTCAACCATCTTCGCCGGCAGCGACGTCAACGATTTCACCCTTAACAATGAGCTGAAGCCGGTCTACGTCCAGGGCGATGCTCCGTACCGCATGCAGGTCGACGACATCGATCACTGGTATGCCCGCAACGGCAAGGGCGAGATGGTACCCTTCTCCGCCTTCAGCAATGTCGAGTGGGTGAGCGGTGCTCCGAAGCTCGCGCGCTTTAACGGCGTGAGTGCCATTTCGCTCGACGGTGCCGGCGGTGCCGGCGTCAGCTCCGGCACGGCGATGGACACGATGGAACAGCTTACGTCGCAACTCGGCGGTGGCTACACCGTCGCGTGGCAGGGTATATCGTACCAGGAACGGCTTTCCGGATCGCAGGCACCGATGCTCTATGCTCTGTCGATCCTCATCGTCTTCTTGTGCCTTGCTGCGCTCTACGAGAGCTGGTCGATTCCCTTCTCGGTCATCATGGCCGTGCCGGTCGGCGTCCTCGGTGCACTGACGGCCGCCCACTTCCTGGGACAGTCCAACGACGTCTACTTCAAGGTGGGACTGCTGACGACCATCGGCCTCGCCGCGAAGAACGCGATCCTGATCGTCGAGTTTGCCAGAGAACGGCAAGCACACGGTGTGTCGCTCATCGACGCCACGCTGGAAGCAGCCCGACTGCGTCTTCGCCCGATCATCATGACCTCGCTTGCCTTCATCCTCGGCGTCGTACCGCTGGCGGTCGCGACCGGCGCCGGATCCGCCGCCCAGAACTCGATCGGGATCGGGGTTCTCGGAGGCATGCTCGCGGCGACTGGGCTCGGCATCTTCTTCGTGCCGTCTTTCTTCGTCATCGTCCGCCGGCTCGTCATCCGTGCAAAAGGACAAGAGGCCCTGTCATGAAAGACGCGGAGTTGCTAATGTCCCCAAATCACCGGGGCCGATTCCGCCGGAAATGAACAAGCATTGGCGGCGGGGGACAATGGTCGTTACCGACTTCCCCCGCGCCGACAACACGAGTGTATTCACAGGATCACACAATGAAATCCATTCGCGTAGCCGCGCCACTTGCCATGCTTTTCCTCGCCGGATGCGTTTCCGGCCCCGAGCATACGCCACCTGAAACACCGTTGCCGCAGAAGTTCGGCGAAGGCAGCACCAAGAGCGCCGGTGACGTCACCATGGCGCCGTGGTGGACCGCCTTCAACGACCGCCGCCTCGACGGCCTCGTCCAGCAGGGGCTCTCGCAGAACCTGGATATCCTGCAGGCAATGGAACGTATCACGGCGGCCGAAGCGAACGTCGTCGTCGCCGGTTCCGGCGCCCTGCCGAACCTCACCGGCTCCGCTGACGAAACGGTGAGCCGCACGAAGGGTACGGACGATTACGCCAGCCGCACCACCGACACGACGTCGGCGACGAGCGGCGGGCTCAACATCTCTTGGCTTCTCGACCTCTTCGGCCAGTACAGACGCGCCAAGGAGAGCGCGCAGGCCTCCGTGGATGCGGCCTACGCCAGCGCCGACGTGGCAAGGCTCGCCTTCCTCTCGGACCTCGTCACCTCCTACATCAACGCCCGCTACTACCAGGAACGACTGGCGATCGCCCGCAAGAACATCGCCTCGCGCCGGGAAACGCTGGACCTCACCAAGCTGCAGCTCGAGGCCGGGGCCGCCTCGCGCCTCGATGTCGTCCAGGCAGAAGGCTTGGTCAACTCCACACTGTCCGAGCTGCCGGGCTACGAAACCAACTTCCGCAAGGCGGCACACCACATGGCGACGCTGCTCGGATTGCCGGCTTCGGCACTCGTTTCCGATCTGCAGAAAGGCGCACCGCAGCCCGTCGCCCGTCGCAGCGTGAATGCCGGCGTTCCGGCCGACCTGATCCGCAATCGACCAGATATCCGTCAGGCGGAACGCAATCTCGCGGCGGCCGTCGCCCAGATCGGCGTTGCGGAGGCCCAGCTCTACCCGACGATTACACTCGGCGGCACGATCAACCCGTCGCTCCTCTCGACCAAGTCGCTGAGCGGCAGCCTCACCTCCTGGAGCTTCGGCCCGAGCCTCACGCTGCCGATCCTCGACGGCGGGCGCCTGCGGGCCAATGTCGACATCGCCAATTCCAGCGCACGTGAACAGTACCTCGCCTGGAAGGCGACGGTGCTGAACGCCGTCGAGGAGGTCGAGAATGCGCTCGCCGCCGTCAACCGCGACAGCAGAACGGTGAATGCGCTGAGCGCAACCGTCCGCTCGTACGAGGAAGCCCTGTCGCTTTCGACGGCGAGCTACAAGGACGGCGCCTCGTCGCTGCTCGACGTTCTTGACGCACAGCGTTCGGTCGCGACCGCCCAGGCAAACCTCGCCCAGGCGGTGCAGCAGATGGCAGCCGACTACGTCGCGCTCAACGTCGCCATCGGCGGCGGCTACGCCTTCGACAAGCCGGTTAAGGTTGCGGCCAAGAAGTAAGCCGTAGCGCCACACGGAAACATGCTTCGACACCCGGCAGCCCAAGCGGTTGCCGGGTGTTTCTGTCTTCAGCCGAGGCGCTCAGAAGGTCGCCGGCGTGTTGATCCAGATGAGCACTGTTTCGCCGTCGAAGCTGTTTCGCCACGAGTGCGGCCTGCGGCTCTCGAAATAGAAACTGTCTCCGGCATGGAGGTCGAAGAACTGGTCGCCGTCGAGGATGATGGCGAGGCTCCCGGCAAGGACATGGATGAATTCCTCGCCCTCATGCTGATAGGCGCCTTCGCTCGACGCGCCGGGTGCCAGCTGAAACCGATGGCACTCCATCATATTGTTGCCCTCGGCGAGCGTCTGGATCGTGACGCCGGAGGCGGTTGTGGGCCAACTCGGCCATTTGCCTTCGCGGATCAGCGACTCCCGCGCATCCCGCTTCTCCCGACCGCCGAGCGAGGCGATCGTCGTGCCGAGGCATGTGGCGACGGCGTGCAAGGCGGTGAAGGAAAGCCCCTGTGAGGTCCGCTCGAAGGTCGAAAGCTGGGAAATGGAGACCTCGGTCGCCTGCGCGACGGCCTCGAGCGTCTTGCCCGCCTGCCGGCGCAGATGCCGGACCTTGAGGCCGATCGGCACCTCTCCCCCGTCCTCTGCCGGCACGCCGGAATGGCCGCTGTCGCCTTCCTCCTCTTCGGCCATCCCCTCCTCCGGCAGCGTCTCACGGATCGCCGCCGGATTGAGGCCTTTCTCACTGCGGAGCCAGGCGATGGTCTTCAACCGTTCGACGAGGTCGTGGTCATAGAGCCGTTGCCCCGACGGTGTACGAATCGGCCGTATGAGCTCCTGTGTCTCCCAAAGCCGCAGGGTGGACGGGGAAACCCCTGCCATCCGTGCGGCCTCGGCAATCCTGAAGCGGATATCGTCCATGGGGATCGGGCTCCATTTCCCGGTGTCGGTGCCATGCGTGATAATTGCGATAAAGCATATTGCAAGTCTACAGAAAAAATGTAGGAAATATTGCAGCCTTGCGATCACCCAAAGGCCGCGTCGAAGGCCAAACGCTCACCAGAGGAATTTCTGACGATGAAAAACTCCGAAATCTCAGCCCGCAAGAACGAGGCCATCTCCCGCGGCGTCGGCATGACGACGCAGGTCTATGCAGCAAAGGCCGAGAACGCCGAAGTCTGGGACGTCGAAGGACGCCGCTATATCGACTTCGCCGGCGGCATCGCCGTGCTCAACACCGGCCATCGCCATCCGAAGGTGATCGACGCGGTCAAGAAGCAGCTCGACTGCTTCACCCACACCTGCCACCAGGTCATGCCTTATGAGAACTATGTAGCGCTGGCCGAGCGGCTCAATAAGCTCCTTCCCGGCGACTTTCCGAAGAAGACGATCTTTGCGACCACCGGCGCCGAAGCCGTCGAGAACGCCGTCAAGATCGCGCGCTGCGCCACCGGCCGCTCCGCGGTGATCGCCTTCACCGGCGGTTTCCATGGCCGCACCTTCATGGGCATGGCACTGACCGGCAAGGTCGTGCCCTACAAGGTCGGCTTCGGTGCGATGATGGGCGATGTCTTCCACGTCCCCTTCCCGATCGAGATGCACGGCATCGATGTCGAGACCTCGCTCGACGTTCTCGACAAGCTCTTCAAGGCCGATGTCGATCCGAAGCGCGTTGCCGCGATCATCATCGAGCCGGTCCAGGGCGAAGGCGGTTTCTATGAAGTCCCGCGTGCGCTGATGAAGGCGCTGCGCCAGATTTGCGACGAACACGGCATCCTGCTGATCGCCGACGAAGTGCAGACCGGCTTTGCCCGTACCGGCAAGCTCTTCGCCATGCAGCATCATGACGTCGCCGCCGACCTGGTGACGATGGCCAAGAGCCTCGCAGGCGGCTTCCCGCTGTCGGCAGTCACCGGCCGCGCCGAGCTCATGGATGCGCCCGGCCCCGGCGGTCTCGGCGGCACCTATGCCGGTAACCCGCTGGCGATCGCCGCAGCGCACGCCGTGCTCGACGTCATCGAGGAAGAGAAGCTCTGCGATCGTGCCAACCAGCTCGGCGCACGCCTGAAGCAGCGCCTTCAGGGACTGCGCTCCGACGTCGCGCAGATCTCGGATATCCGGGGCCCCGGCTTCATGATCGCCGTCGAGTTCGCCGTACCCGGCTCGACCAAGCCGAATGCGGACTTCACCAATGCGGTTCGCTTGAGGGCGCTCGAAAAGGGTGTCATCCTGCTGACCTGCGGCGTCTACTCCAACGTCGTCCGGTTCCTGGCGCCGATCACGATCCAGGACGAGGTCTTCAACGAAGCGCTCGACGTGATCGAGAGCTCGATCCGCGAATGCGCGCAGGAGGCAAAGTAATGGCGATCTCGAACAGCCTCACATCGAAACTCAAGGATCCGTCGCTTGCGACGGATCGAGCCCTTGTCGGCGCCGACTGGGTTTCGCAGAGCGAAAGCGGCAAGACCTTCGAAGTCACCAACCCGGCGAACGGTGAAGTCATCGCCACCCTGCCCGACCTCGGCAAGGGGGAAGTGAGCCTCGCGATCGATGCTGCCCACAAGGCGCAGAAGGCTTGGGCGCGCAAGACCGGCAAGGAACGGGCCGCGGTCCTCCGCAAGCTCTACGACCTGATGGTCGCCCATGCCGACGATCTCGCCACCATCCTGACGATGGAAATGGGCAAGCCCTGGCCCGAGGCCCGCGGCGAGGTCCTCTACGGTGCCTCCTACGTCGAATGGTTCGGCGAGGAAGCCAAGCGCGTCTACGGCGACACGATCCCAGGCCACCAGTCCGACAAGCGGATCCTCGTGATCAAGCAGCCGGTCGGTGTCGTCGGCGCGATCACGCCGTGGAACTTCCCGAACGCCATGCTGGCCCGCAAGATGGCACCGGCCGTCGCCGTCGGCTGCGCGATGGTGTCGAAGCCGGCCGCGCAGACGCCGCTTTCGGCTCTGGCGCTCGCGATCCTCGCGGAACGGGCCGGTTTGCCGGCTGGCGTCTTCTCGGTCATCACCTCGACCGATGCCGCCATGGTCGGCAAGGAATTCTGCGAGAATGACAAGGTCCGCAAGCTGACCTTCACCGGCTCGACCAATGTCGGCCGGATCCTGATGCGCCAGGGTGCCGACCAGATCATGAAGCTCGGCCTCGAGCTCGGCGGCAACGCCCCGTTCATCGTCTTCGACGACGCGGATCTCGACGCCGCCGTCGAAGGGGCCATGATCTCCAAGTACCGCAATGCCGGCCAGACCTGCGTCTGCGCCAACCGTCTCTACATCCAGTCTGGCGTCTACGATGCCTTTGCGGCCAAGCTCGCCGAGCGGGTATCGAAGATGAAGGTCGGCGACGGCTTTGCCGAAGGCGTGACAACCGGCCCGCTGATCGACGAGAACGCCCTGAAGAAAGTCGAGGAGCACGTCTCCGACGCAGTCTCCAAGGGCGCGAAGGTGGCACTGGGCGGCAAACCGGCCGACCAGGGCGGCCTGTTCTTCCAGCCGACGATCCTGACCGGCGTCACCTCCGACATGAAGGTTGCCGTCGAAGAGACCTTCGGCCCGGTGGCCCCGCTCTTCAAGTTCGAGACGGAAGAGGAAGTGATCGAACTCGCCAACGACACCGAGTTCGGGCTCGCCTCCTACTTCTTCTCGAAGGACGTCTCGAAGATCTTCCGCGTCGCGGAGGCCCTGGAATACGGCATGGTCGGCGTCAATACCGGCCTGATCTCGACCGAGGTCGCCCCCTTCGGCGGCATCAAGCAGTCTGGTCTCGGCCGGGAAGGCTCCAAGTACGGGATCGATGACTACACCGAGATCAAGTACATGTGCCTCGGCATCGAAATCTGAGGCATACGCAGACAGGAAAGCCCCGGAATGGCCTCACCATTCCGGGGCTTTCCGTATCGTGGCTGATGCGAGCCTTAGTTCTTGGCGCGCTCGACGTAGGAATTGTCTTCGGTCGCGATGACGACGCGGGTGCCAGCGTCGATATGCGGCGGCACCAAGGTACGAATGCCGTTCGAGAGCATTGCCGGCTTGTAGGACGAGGAAGCCGTCTGGCCCTTCACGACCGGCTCGGTCTCGACGATTTCGAGCGTGACGTGGCGCGGCAGCTCGATGGCGAGCGGCACGCCTTCGTGGATCGACAGAACGCAGGTCATGCCTTCCTGCAGATAGGCCTTCTGGTCGCCCATGGTTTCGACGTCGACGACGACCTGATCATAGGTTTCCGGGTTCATGAAGTGAAAGCCTTCGCCGTCCTCGTAAAGGAACTGGAAGTTCAGGTCTTCGACGAAGGCGCGCTCGACCTGCTCGGTGGTGCGCCAGCGCTCGGACACCTTCACGCCGTCGACGATGCGGCGCATGTTCACCTGCGTGACCGGGGTGCCCTTGCCCGGATGGAAGTTTTCGGCCGTGAGCACGACGTAGAGCTTGCCGTCGACTTCGAGAACATTGCCCTTGCGGACGGAGGAGGCGATAACCTTGACCATTGGAATTCCTTGTATCTGCGAAAGACCCGTCGTAAAGGACGCCGATCCGCCCCGGGACATTTTCGAAACTTTTCCTGGGCGCAACTAACCCAAAATCGGCGAAATTGCCAGCCCGCGATGCAACAACCTTCGAGAAAGACGCGATGACCGGCCGAAGCACCGCTACACCGCCCTGGTGGACGCCGTCGACCCACGCCGATCGCCGTCCGTTTCTCCTCGGACGCAACGCGATCCAGGCGAAGCTGCGCGTCTTCTTTGCTGAGCGTAACTTCGTCGAAGTCGATACCGCGACGCTGCAGGTTTCGCCGGGCAACGAGGCGCATCTCCACGCATTCGCGACCGCCGCGACCGGGCCGGACGGACGGTCGGCACCGCTTTTCCTGCACACCTCACCGGAATTTGCCTGCAAGAAGCTGCTCGCCGCCGGCGAAAAACGCATCGCCTGCTTTGCCCATGTCTATCGCAACCGCGAACGTGGCCCGCTGCATCATCCCGAATTCACGATGCTGGAATGGTATCGCGCCGGGGAATCCTACGAGCAGTTGATGGCCGACTGCGCCGACATCCTGGCGCTCGCAGCAGAGACGACGAAGACCCGCGCATTTACCTGGCGGGGACGTACCGTCGACCCGTTCCTCGAACCGGAACGGCTGAGCGTCGCCGGAGCCTTCGAGCGTTTCGCGGGGATCGACCTGCTGGGCTCGGTCGAAGAGAGCGGTGCGACAGACCGCGATCGTCTGGCCGCCGACCTGCGCAAGGCCGGCATCCGCTTCGCCGAGGACGATACCTGGGCCGATCTCTTCAGCCGTGTTCTGGTGGAGAAGATCGAGCCGAACCTCGGCTTCGGCCGGGCAACGATCCTCGATGAGTATCCGGTGAGCGAGGCGGCACTCGCCCGCCCGTCCGCCGGAGATCGTCGGGTCGCCGAGCGCTTCGAGCTCTATGCCTGCGGCGTGGAACTCGCCAACGCCTTCGGCGAATTGACGGATGCTGCCGAGCAGCGACGGCGGTTCGAGGCGGAAATGATGGAGAAGCAGCGCGTCTACGGCGAGACCTATCCGCTGGACGAGGATTTCCTTGCCGCCCTCGACATCATGCCGGAAGCGAGCGGCATCGCGCTCGGTTTCGACCGGCTGGTGATGCTCGCAACGGGCGCACCGCGGATCGAACACGTCCTGTGGGCACCGGTCGCGGAGATCGGATGATGGTGGCCCGCAGCATCACGACCGTCGACGAGCTCGTCGCGGCGGGCTTGATTTCAGCCGGAGAAGAAGCGTCCGCTGCAACCGTCGCCGAGCACTACGCGATCGCCGTCACACCGGCGATGACGGACCTCATCGACCCCTCCGATCCACACGATCCGATCGCCGCGCAATTCGTCCCGACCGCGGCCGAGCTCGTCCGGACCGAGGAAGAACGCGACGACCCGATCGGCGACCGGCCGTTCACGCCGCTGCCCGGCATCGTCCATCGCTACCCCGACCGGGTGCTGCTGAAGGTCGTTCACGTCTGCCCGGTCTACTGTCGCTTCTGCTTCCGTCGTGAGATGGTCGGCCCGCAGGGAGACGGCACACTCACGGCCGAGCAACTGTCCGCCGCCCTCGACTACATCCGGGCGAACGCCGGGATCTGGGAGGTCATCCTGACCGGCGGCGACCCACTCGTCCTCTCGGCGCGGCGCCTCGCCGACATCATGCGGCAGCTGGCGACGATCCCGCATGTGAAGATCGTCCGCATCCATAGCCGCGTGCCGGTCGTTGACCCGGAAAGGATCGACGACACGATGATCGACGCCCTGAAACAGGGCGGCAAGACGGTCTATGTCGCCCTTCACGCGAACCATCCACGCGAGCTTTCGGAAACCGCCCGGCACGCCTGCGCGCGGCTGATCGACGCCGGCGTCGTGATGGTGAGCCAGACGGTGCTCCTGAAGGGCGTCAACGACGACGTGAGGGTGCTCGAGGAACTGATGCGCGCCTTCGTCGAGAACCGCATCAAGCCCTATTACCTCCATCACCCGGACCTTGCGCCCGGCACCGGCCATTTCCGCATGTCGATCACGGAAGGTCAGGCGCTCGTGCGCGCGCTCAGGGCACGTCTCTCCGGTCTTTGCATTCCCGCCTATATCCTGGACATTCCCGGCGGCCACGGTAAGGTCGAGATCAGCGAGCGGGCCCTGGCCGGAGACCCGGACGCCGGCTACTGCGTCACTGACCCGCAGGGCAAAACGCACCCCTATCCGGTAAAGAAGTAAGAAGACGCCCCGGTCGAGGTAAAGCACCACTTCCTTCCTTTCCAGAAAGGAAGCAAGGGCGCGTTCGACGGTCGGCGGCGACCATTCTTGTGGTCATTTTTGTTTAACTACGGCGTTTAGCGGAATCTTATGCTTTCACCCGTAGAACGCAAAACAACCGTCATCGGAAGTATATCTTGAGAAAGGGGACAACATGAACGGAGAAATTCGGGCTCTGCTCGCAAAACTCGGCGGATTGCCTGTGTCGATCGACACGATCGACGACAATGGCGACCTTTACGCCGCCGGACTTTCTTCCTTCGCGTCCGTCCAGCTCATGCTGGGACTTGAAGAAGCTTTCGACATTGAGTTTCCGGACCACTTGCTGAATCGCAAATCCTTCGCCAGCATCGCCGCCATCGAGAATACGGTGAAGACGATCCTGGCCGACAGAGAGGTCGCGTGATGGACGCCTCCGCCACCGCATCCGAGAAGAACCTGAAAAGCCGCGTCAACCACGTGGCCACCGTCGCCGCCGCCTATGCGGATGAGGTCGACCGCGACAGCCGCTTCCCGAAGGAAGCCGTCGATGCAATGAAGGCCGAGCGCCTGCTCGGCATCATGATCCCCGAGGAACTCGGCGGCGAAGGTCTCTCCATTTCGGAGATCGCCGAACTCTGCTCGACGCTCGGCCAGGCATGTGCCTCGAGCGCGATGATCTTCGCGATGCACCAGATCAAGACCTCGAGCCTCGTCACGCATGGCAACGACGCCGACTGGCACCGGAATTTCATGCGCCGCATCGCCGCCGAACAGCTGCTGCTCGGCTCCGCCACGACCGAAGCCGGCATCGGCGGAAACCTGAGAAACAGCATCTGCGCGATCGACGCGAAGGACGGCCGCTGCTTCCTCGAAAAGGATGCGACCGTGATTTCCTACGGCGTCGAATCCGACGCGATCCTGATCACCTCGCGCAGCCACAAGGACGCGGCATCCTCCGACCAGGTCATGACCGTGTTCCTGAAAGACCAGTACACGATCGACAAGACCCATGTCTGGGATACGCTGGGTATGCGCGGCACCTGCTCCGACGGGTTCATGTTCCGCGGCGAGGCGCCTGCCGAACAGGTCCTGCCCCATCCGTTCGCGGAGATCGCCGCGCAGTCGATGCTCGCGACCGCCCATCTCCTCTGGAGCTCCGTCTGGTACGGGATTGCACTGGACGCCTTCACGCGCGCGCAGAACTTCGTGCGTGCGGCCGCTCGCAAGGCGCCCGGTACGCAGCCGCCCGGCCTCGTCCAGCTCGCAGAGCTTTCGAGCCAGCTTCAGGTCATCAGGTCCAACATCGTCGGTGGTCTGCGGTCGTATGAAGACGCCTGCAAGGACCAGGACCGGCTGTCCTCCATGGGCTTCGCGGTCGCGATGAACAACGTCAAGATCGCCTCCTCCGAGATGATCCTGCCGATCATCAACCAGGCCATGCGTATCTGCGGCATCATGGGCTATAAGAACGGCACGCCCTACAGCCTCGGACGCCACCTGCGGGACGCTCATTCGGCGCAGCTGATGATTTCCAACGACCGCATCCTTGGAAATACGTCGAACATGCTTCTGGTGCACAAACAAGAAACAAGCTTGCTGGGGTGAGACCGATGGACATGCAGAGAAGTTTCCTCGACCGCCTGTTCGATTCCGGCCTCCTCATCGAGACCGGTGTCGACGGACTTTACGGCCGCGGCGGCCGCTTCGAAGACGTGATCGCTGCGTTCGAGCGGCTGATCGACCGCTTCGGCGGCGCCGATGGTGCTGAAGCGATCCGCTTCCCACCCGGCATGAACCGCGCCTATTTCGAAAAAAGCGGCTACATGCGGAGCTTCCCGCAGCTCGCCGGCACGGTGCACAGCTTCTGCGGCAGCGAACTTGATCATGTCAGCCTGCTGAAATGCATGGATGCCGACGAGGACTGGACCGCCGAGCAGAAGGCGACGGACATCGTGCTGACGCCGGCGGCCTGCTATCCGCTCTATCCGACGGTCGCCAAGCGCGGCAACCTGCCGGCCGGCGGCGGTCTCTATGACCTGCAGTCCTATTGCTTCCGCCACGAGCCCTCCAACGACCCGGCACGCCAGCAACTGTTCCGCATGCGCGAATACGTCCGCATGGGGACGCAGGCCGACGTGACCGAGTTCCGCCAGATCTGGATGGATCGCGGAGTCGAAATGATGAAGGCCGTCGGACTGCCGGTTGAGATCGACGTCGCAAATGATCCGTTCTTCGGACGTGCAGGCAAGATGCTCGCCAACAACCAGCGCGACCAGAATCTCAAGTTCGAGCTGCTGATCCCGATCACCTCGACGACCAGCCCGACCGCGTGCATGAGCTTCAACTACCATCAGGATGCCTTCGGCACGAAATGGGGCCTCAACCTCGAAGACGGCTCTGTCGCCCACACTGCATGCGTCGGCTTTGGGCTGGAACGCATCGCGCTGGCGCTCTTCCATCACCACGGCCTCGACACTGAACAATGGCCGGCGTCGGTACGCCAGACACTCTGGGGCTGACCTGCCGATGGCTGCCGTCTTTCCCGGGCTGGACCCCGCCGGCTACACACCGCATGCCCTTCACGCAAGCGAGCGGATGTGGCCCGAGACCAACTGCTACGTCGATCTCTGGATCGAGGTGCTGGCTTCGCTCGGGCTCACGCCCGAGGCGATGCTGGGCTTCACCTTGACCCAGGACTTCGAAGGCGACCAGTTCACCTTCTTCAAGGTACCGCTGGAAGATCTCGAAGCCCTCTACGGTATCCGCTGCACGGAGCTTGCGATCTTCGACACGGTCGAGGCGCATGTTGGCGAGCAGATCGCCCGTGGGCGGCTCTGCCTCGTCGAGATGGACAGTTTCTTCATGCCGGACACGCGCGGCGTCGGCTATCGCCTCGAGCACGGCAAGACGACAGTCGCGATCAACCGCCTCGACCCGGCCAGCCGCAGCATGGATTACTTCCATAACGGCGGCTTCTTCCACGTCGAGGGAGACGACTTCGACGGACTCTTTCACCGCCAAGCATCGCACGAGGAATTGCCGTTCCTGCCCTATACGGAGTTCGCGAAATTTCCGGAAAAGCGGACGGACGAGCGCACGACGCGCGAGGTCGCAACAGCACTGATCCGGCATCATTTCTCCCGCCGGCCCTCTGCCAATCCGATCGCAGCGTTTGCCGAGGTCTTCCCGACGCAGGTCGAAGCCATCGCAGAACGCCCCTTTGGCTTCTTCCACAAATACGCCTTCAACACGTTGCGGCAGGTCGGTGCCAATTTCGAGCTTCTGGCAAGTCATCTCGAATGGCTGCTGCCGGAAACGACCGGAGACGAACGCCAGCAAGCGCTGAAGATCTCGGAGACGGCGAAATCCGTCCAGTTCCAGCTCGCCCGGGCGATCGCCCGGCGCAAGTTCGAGCCCCTCACCGGAGCCCTCGCACCGGCTGCGGAAGCATGGGACGGCCTGATGGAAGGACTGGGCAAGCAGCTTGCCTGAAGGAACCGAACGATGGCGGATCGCATCTATCCGGGCGCAGATGAACGCTCGCTGGAAGGCGGCTGGACCCTGCTCCTGACCGAGAGCGGGCGCTATTCGCACCCCTCCGAGATCGACGGCCACGCCGCCCGCCTTTCGGCTCCGGTTCCCGGGACCGTGGCACAGGCGCTGACGGCCGAAGGTCTCTTCGATCCCTCGGCACCGCAGCCGCTGCACGGGAAGGACGCTTGGTATTTCCGTTCGCTCTCAGGCGAGGCGCCCGGCCCGGCGATCCTACGCTTCGAAGGTCTTGCAACGATCGCCGAGGTCTTCGTGAACGGCGTACAGGTGCTCACCTCAGAGAGCATGTTCGAGGCGCACGACCTGCCGATTGAGATCACCGGCGCCGACGAACTAGCGATCTGTTTCCGCGCCCTGCAGCCGCATCTCGACAAACGCGGCCCCCGAGCGCGCTGGCGTCCGCAGATGATGGACCATCAGGGCATGAGGCTCGTCCGCACCACGCTGCTCGGCCATATGCCCGGCTGGTGCCCGAGCGTCCACGCGGTCGGTCTATGGCGGCCCGTCAAGCTGATACGCCCCGCCGACATCACCCTCTCCGACCTGCGGATTACCGCCGATCTCGATGAAGACGGCACCGGCGTCCTGGAGGTCTCCTGCGCAAGCGGTGAGCTCGGCGCTGACGCCCGGATTACGTGCGGCGGACACGAGGCTCCGCTTTGCCCTGGAGCCGACGGGATCTGGCGCGGACGATTGGACATTCCCAACATCGCGGCCTGGTGGCCGCGCACGCACGGCAAGCCGGCGCTGCACGAAGCCGAAATCCTGAGCGGCCCACATCGTCTCTCGATCGGCCCCGTCGGCTTTCGGCGGATTACCGTGGAACATGGTTCCGACGGCAAGGATTTCGCACTGAGGGTCAACGGCGAACGTGTCTTCTGTCGCGGCGCCGTCTGGACCAGTGCCGACATCGTCAGCCTGCCCGGTACGGCGGAGAGCTATGCGCCGTGGCTCGCGAAGGCCGCGGAAGCGAACATGAACATGATCCGCATCGGCGGCACCATGGCCTATGAAACAACGGATTTCTTCCGTCTCTGCGACCGGCTCGGACTTATGGTCTGGCAGGACTTCATGTTCGCCAATTACGATTACCCGGTGGGCGATCCCGCATTCGTCGCCCATGTGGAGCGGGAAGCGATACAATTTCTCGCCTCCATCCAGGGCTGTCCTTCGCTTGCCGTACTCTGCGGCGGCAGCGAGATCTACCAGCAGGCCGCGATGATGGGACTGCCCGCCGGCACATGGCAAGGTCCGCTGACGGACGAGATCCTGCCGCGGGTCTGCTCGGCGCTGCGTCCCGACGTTCCTTATGTGGCGAATTCCCCGTGCGGCGGCGCCATGCCGTTTTCGCCGAACATGGGGGTGACCCACTATTACGGCGTCGGCGCCTATTGCCGCCCGCTCGAAGACGCGCGGCGGGCCAATGTACGCTTCGCCGCCGAGTGTCTCGCCTTCGCCCATGTGCCGCAGCAGGAGACGCTTGACCGCGAACTGCCGGTCGCACCGGTTCACGATCCGCGATGGAAGGCGCGCGTGCCGCGCGACCGCGGCGCTTCCTGGGACTTCGAGGACATCCGCGATCACTATCTTCAGGAACTCTACGGACAGGATCCCGCCCGCCTCCGCCGCGAGAACCCTGCCTCTTATCTCGCCCTCTCAAGGGCGGTAACGGCGGAGATCGTCACCGAGACGTTCGCTGAATGGCGCCGGCCGGGTTCCTCCTGCAATGGTGCGGTGGTCTGGACCTTCCAGGATCTGCTTCCCGGTCCCGGATGGGGCGTTATCGATTCGACCGGAGAACCTAAACCGGTCTGGTATGCGCTGAAACGCGCCTTCCGTCCCGTCGGTGTCGCGTTCACCGACGAAGGGACGAACGGTCTCGACGTCCATGTCCTGAACGAGTCCCTGCAGCCGCTCAGCGCACGCCTGTCCGTTTCCTGCCTGCGCGACGGACGCCAGCAGGTCGTCGCCGGGGAGCGGCTCCTGACACTGCCGGCCAGAGGCGCTCTCTCGATACCCTGCACCGATCTCTTCGGCGCCTTTTTCGACACCACCTACGCCTTCCGCTTCGGGCCGCCGTCGCACGACGTCACCGTGGCGCGCATCGTGGACGAAGCCTCGGGAAAACTGCTCGGGGAAGCCTTCCATTTCCCGCTCGGTCGCGCGGCCGCACGGCACGAGGCGCAAATCTCGGCCGGTCTTCTCGATGAGGATGGAGAATGGCTTATGGAACTGCGGACAGATCGCCTCGCCCAGTCCGTCCACATCTCGGTCGATGGGTACAGAGCCGACGACGACTGGTTCCACCTCGCGCCCGGGCAGACGAAGCGCATAAGGTTGTCACCGCGTGCAGAAACGCCCCGCGACCGGAAACCGACCGGCAGCATCAGCCAGGTCGGGACCTCGGCCACCCTCCATTTTTGAGCAGAGCGTAACCGGGGAGTGCTTCACGGCTGCGGATCGAGGGCGGTTGCGACGGCGCTCAACGTGTCAAAATAGGAGAGCCGGGCGGGCTCCGGCGTCAGGTTGTGGTCGGCGCCTTCCAGGATGGTGAAGTCCACATTCTTGTAGCGTCGCAATCCCCTGGCCGAACTCCCGAACTGTTCGGCGAAATGATCGAGGCCGACGTCGTTCTCACTATAGAGAAGCGCGACGGGTACGCCCCTGTTGGACAGCGTATGGAACGCACCGACCACCTCCCGCCGCATGACCCGGTTCTGGGGCAGCATATGGATGAGCGGCATCGCATGCCGTGCCAGCCGGCGCCCGAGAGCCCGCCCGATATTGGTCGCTGCGCGGGCGATGTCGATCCGGCCTTGCAGCAGTCGCTGGAAGGTCTCGGCCTGTAGCAGGCGTCCCTTGTAGTCTCCGAGCGTGCGCGGAACGAAGCGTAGCCACTCGTCGATGTCCCGCTTCGGGTCCCAGTAGAAGACAAAGGGATTGACAGCGACAACGCCCTGGATGCGAGCGTCCTGCAAGGCGCTGCGGAAGGCGAGATAGGCACCGCTGCAGCGTCCGCTGGTGACGACGGGCAGCAGATGGCGCTCTTCGATCACGTCGACTGCCGCACTGACATCGTTGGATTGCGCCTCGTGGTAGAGAACCTGATCCGGCATGCCGGGAACAGGCGGGCTGTCGGCGACGTTGGCCGTGTCGAAACGCAGTGACGGAATGCCCCGTGCTGCGAGATCGCGCGCCAGACGGACACCGGAACGCGCCCACCCGGCGGCCCGGTCGTAGGCTGTGCCGACGAGCAAGACGGTCGCCCCCTTCCGTTCGCCGAGCGGTTCGCAGAGCACGCCGTAGAGCCTGCCACCTTCGCCGAAATTGAGGCCTTCCTCGCGAAAGTTGGGCCCGTGCAGGACGGCGGGCTGGATGGTCTCGGGTCGCGGCTCGGTAGGACACGGCGGCAGCGCTGCGGCCAGCTTCGTGATCCACTCGACCACCGCCGACCGTGCCGCTTGCGGCATAACGGCCGTCGCCGGATTGGAGACGAGATCGTCATAGCCCTTATAATCGGCCTCGATGACCGCCGCCCCCAGTGCAACAAGCTTCGCGGCGAACTCCGTGTCCCCCGGCCGGTCTGGGCGCTTCATCACGAGGCACTGCGGCGCAGGCTTCTCCTCCAGAGTTGCAAGACTGAATTTGCGGATATCGGCAGCAATCTCCTCCGGCATCGCGAGGCCAGCGATGACGATCCCCTCGGCAGCCCGGTGCTCCTTGGCGATACCGAGCCCTTCCTCGACCATCTTCGCCCAGATCTGCATTTCCCGCAGGTAGGCACGACCCGAGGTCACCGGTGCCAGCGCCACGAGGCCGGCCACGCCGTCGAGGCGGCGGATTGCCCGCAGCGCGATAACTGTTCCGAGCCCCTGCGCCGCGATCACGATGCGCGAGCAACCGGACATCGCGGCAAGCCGGTTCGCCGCCGCCACCACGGCATCGTCCCATATCGCCAGTCCGCCCGAAAAATCGCTTCTGTCGAGGGCATCGCCCGTTCCCGGATAATCGAAACGCAGGCTCGCGATCCCCCGAGCGGAGAGATCGTCGGCGATGATGCGCCAGAACTTGCGCAGGCACATCTCTTCGAGACCCCAGGGGCTGACGAACAGGACGCCCACGTCCGCGACGGTCTTTCCGTTGGCCGGCATGAACAGCCCGATCGTCTCGGAGAAGGCGAGCGGCCTCGCTGCTGACGGCACCCCCCGAGCGCACCGGACGGGCTCGCTTGCTGTCTCATGATCGAGTTCCCCCCAATGTTCCTCCCTGCATCAAGACTCGCCCCGGCAAGCGCCGTGCCTGCCGAATGCCAGCTTCACGATGCGGCGCGCCACGGTTCCCGCCGCCCCCGGCAGCCGCGATGCGATGCTTTCGGCCACCGCCCGGTCCTCGGCGGCGACGGCGCAAAAAACGCGAAGCGCCACGATATAGCAAAGTGCCCCGGCGGCGATTGCGAGAACGAGACCGGCAAGTCCCGGAACGTACATCAGGACGAGCCAGGCCGCCCCGGCGCAGGCGATCGCAGCCAACGCGATCCGTAGCAGGTTCCAGTACAGCCCCGCCAACGAACGCTCGAACGTCAGTCGGCGCATCATCAATGCACTCATGACTGCAAACACGGCAAAACGCACCGTGGCCGCACCTTCCGCACCGTAGCCGGGAACAACGAGGAAGGCCCCGACAATCATAGTGACGGCGCCAATGACGCTGATCGTCAGACGTTCGCGGACGCGATCCAGAGAAAAAAGATACTGGGTGCAGATGAGGCCAAGTACGTTGACCGGCGTGACCAGCGCGAGAATGGCAAGTGCCGGGCCGGCCGGCGCAAAAGCCTCACCGAAGATGGTGGAGACCAGCCGCGTCGCAATTACTGCCAGTCCGAAGCTCAATGGCAGGGTTATGTATGAGAGATTACGGACGACCGCCTCGAAGACCGCGGCCGGAAGCGTCTTGCCGCCGTGGATCTGCAGCTTCTCAGAGTAGTAGGGCACGAGGCTGCCGGTGAGCTGCACGGGCAGCTGCAGCGCGAGGTTTGCCAGCGACATGGCGGCAGCATAGAAGCCGATAGTGGCGACGCCCGAATATCGCTCGAGGAAAAAGAACTCGATCCGGTTCAGGAAGATCGAGTCGACGATGAACTGCACCGAGAGCAGGACGGACGAGCCGAACAGGTAGCGGGGAGAGATACCGCAGTTGTTCGCCCGCACGGAAAGGATGGCGGCAGCGTAGGTGAACTGAACCATAAAGCCGAGCGTGTAGCCGATGAGGGCGCCCGGAATGCCGAAGAACACCGCCCCGACCGCCACGCCGACCAATTGGAAGATGCCCGAGATCGCCGAGAGCCGGAAGAAGGTTCCGACCTGCTGTTCGCCGAGCAGGTAATTCTTGGCGGACGAGCCTATCGACTGAATGACGAAGAGCGCTCCGGTAATGACCACGACGACAGGGGTGCTTGTCGCCCAGTGCTCGTATTCCGCCAGCGTAAAGACCGCCGCATAAACCGCAATCAGCAGGAGGGTGGAACCGATGACGGGGCGAAGCAGATAGGCGGCAAAGCCGCGCCGGTCGGCAGCCGAATAACCCTGGCTCTTCAATTGGGGAAGCAGACGAAGCAGCATTACCCCGGTTCCGAGTTCAGCCACGAGCGAGGCCGTCACGGCAAGCCAGAGCGAGAAGGCAATGATGCCGTTGGCCTCCGGACCGAGGAGACGCGCGGTGATGATGGAACAGGCAAACCCGATGAGGAGAAGTGACAGCCCGGCGGCTGCATTCAATGCCGAATTCGCAACGATACTTTTGGCCATGAGGTAATTTCTATCCGCCCGGACACCGCCACGAGACTGCTATCGCTTTCCCTGCTTCTAGGCAGAAAAAGCTTAAGGAACCCTCCACCCCTGCCGGTCGCCGATCGGCGGCTTTACGGAGATTTAAGCGGGATCCGATATCCGTTCCCCATGTTCCTGCCAACCTGTCGCGGTGTCATTTGCAGATCGTTTTCCTCGTAGCCTCGTCGCAAGACAAGATGTGCGGCGTCGCCGACTACACGGGCAGGCTCGCTACTGCACTTCGGGACGCCGGCGCCTCCGTGACGGTCGAGTATCTCGATTCCTGGTCCTTCCGGCACATAATGGAAATACGGCGTCGCTACGCCGGAAGGAAGGACGTGGTATTTCATCTGCAATATCCGTCGCTCAGCATCGGCAAATCGATGTCGCCCGGATTTTTGCCGCTCGTGCTGCCGAACATCTTCGTCACCCTGCATGAATTCCGGATCTTCCACATCCTGCGCAAGATGGTGTTCCTGCTTCCAAGTCTTTTCGCCAAGGCGGTGATCTTCTCCAACGACGAGGAGAGATCCCTCTTCGCGCGCTATTTCCCGTGGTCGCGCAAGCGCCTGATGGTCATTCCAATCGGCAACAACATCCCGAGACTTGCACCGGGAAAGGCACCGAGCGGTCCAGAGCGCATCGTCTACTTCGGGCAGATCTCGCGCAACAAGGGCATCGAGTTCTTCATCGACACGATCGCGCGAATGCGTGAAGGAGGCTCCGCCGCCGAGGCCCGTATGATCGGCGCGCTCGTCGAAACCGATACGGACTTCGTGGACTACGTGCGTGACTCGGCAGGACGCCTCGGCATCGAACTCAAGCTGAACCTGTCGCCCGAGGCAGTCTCGGAAACGCTGAGCGAGGCGACCATCGCCCTGCTGCCCTTCCCAGACGGGGTTTCGAACAAGCGCGGCTCGGCGCTCGCCTGTCTGGACCACGGTGTGTGCGTGCTCACCACTCACACCGAGCGGACACCCGTATGGCTTGCCGAGGTCACGTATCCCGTGACCTCCCCGGACGACGCCGCCGCCATGATCGGGAAGATCGTACATGGCGAGATTCCCCGCGTGCGTTCACCGCTAGTCCTCGAAAGGGAAATGGCGGCGCGCGACTGGCATGCCATCGCCCGCGAGCACCTGCGCATCTATCAGCAGACAGTCCGCTGACCGGGTTCCGCGCAGGTGGCGGGGTCACTCCGCCATGGCGTCGCGATAGACTGTGACGTAGTGTTCGACGACGGTGTCCCAGGAATAGCTGCCTGCGGCCTTGATGAGCGCGCGTCGCGTTGCTCCGGGGTCGGGTGTGAGGTCGGCAAAGGCCGCTTCGACGGCGTCGGAAGCCCTTGACGCGTCCTCGAAATCCGCAAGGCGGATGACGGAGTGCTGCCCGGCGAGGCTGCGATAGGCGTCGTTCGAATTGAGAACCGGCAGCAGGCCGGCGCTCATCGCCTCGACCGCGACAAGGCCGAAACCTTCATAGTCGGACGCGGAGACGAAGATCGACGCATCAGAAATCAGCCGTCGCACGGTCTCGTTCGGCACCGCCACTTGGACGCCGACGTGCTCCGCCAACCCGCGGGCGGCGATCTCCCGGCGCAAATCGGCTTCCGTGAGGTCCGACGGCGATCCGATGATGTCGAGGTGCCAGCGCGGGTCCTTCTCAACCAGACGGGCCGTGACGTCGAGAAGGCGCTCCAGCCGCTTGTTCACGGAGAACCGGCCGATGGTGACCATTCGCCGCATCGGAAGAGATGAGGCGAGGCCGGCAAATTTCCCCGTGTCCACGCCATTCTCGACGAGCACCGTGCGACCGGCAGCGATCGTGTCGAAGAGATCGAAGTCCGAACGGCTGCAGCAGACGACAGCGCGATAGGCGAGGCAGGAGAGCCGCGTCAGCGTGCGGAACCAGAGCCGCTTGATCGCCGCGTACTTCTTTGTGTGGAAGAAGCCGCCATGCGTGGTGACGACCATGGGTCTGCCGTGGAAAGGACGCGTGACAGCGAGGAAGTCGAAGAAGAAGTCGACGGCATGGACGTGCACCAGATCGGCGTCGCGAATGTGCCGGAGCACTTGCGGGGCGAGCGGATAGCGAGTGCTGCCGGACCAGGGGATGCGCACGACCTCGACGCCGTCGATCACCTCCAAGGCGGGCAACGACCGTTCGCGATCGGTGAAGAGGCTGTTGCAAGTGACGACACGGACGCGATAGCCGCGCGCCAGCAGAAGGCGGCTGAGATTGCCGACAACGTCCTCGAGCCCTCCCCGCCCCGGCGCGTATTGCCGCACGACCTGCACGATCAGCGGCGCATGCCCGCTGCGCTGCGCAGAAGCGGACGTCGTTTCTTTTCTGGGGCCCATGGGCGATCCTTCCGGCACCGCGAAAACCGATCTCGCGCGCCTCTCCGTTCGGGCCGAATAGAAAGCGCGAAAAGCTTAAGATCACGTGTGTCCGGCGTCTCGCCGTAGCCGGAGAGCCCGCGGCGGGCGCAGACTTTCAGAAACCGTTAACCATGATCTGCGAACATTGTCTCGACCACTGCGGTTACCGGAAGCCCTCGCCCATAGGTCAGATTCCCGATACCGGCCGCTCGTTGTGTCCTGCGGGATCGCAAACCCGCACCGGATTGATCATCCGGAGACTGCGAAAACGAAAATCTCTGGCCGGATACGGTCTTGGGCAGGAAAATGGACATCGACATTTTTCAATTACCGGGGATCCTCAGACGCCGTCTGCACTACGTGATTCTCACCGTGGTCGTCTGCCTGGCGCTCGCCTTCATCTATGTTCTTCGCCTGACCCCGCTCTACACCTCGTCCACCGAGCTTCTCCTCGACCCCAAGGGGCTGGTTACCGGCGGTGCCGACCCGGTCAACGTGATGGCACCGGCGCCGCAGGACCAGCCCGCCGTCGACAGTCAGATCTACGTGATGCAGTCGCGTGCAACGCTCGAGGAGGTCGTGAGCAAGCTCGATCTCGTCAAGGACCCCTTCTTCGCCGCGGCGGTGAAGAAGGCGAAGAACGATCGTGATCGGCTGATGGCGGTCGTCACGGTTCTCAAGGCGCATGTGACGATAGAGCGCGCCGGCCAGTCACTCGTCTTCTCGATCAGCGCCGAGCATCCGAATGCCGCAACCGCGGCCGACATCGCAAACTCGATCGCTGCCGTCTACCTGCGCCAGCTCGATGAGGCCCGGGCAAGCGCGGCGCGACGCGCAAGCAGCTCTTTCCAGCTGCAGGCGAGCGAGCTGCGCGATCGCGTGCTCAAGGCCGAGCTCGCGGTCGAGAAGTTCAAGGCGGAGAACGGGCTGGTGAGCACCGGGCAGCAGGGCCTGGTCATCGACCAGCAGGTTGCCGGCCTCAACCAGCAGCTCATCGACGCCCGCGCGACAGAGGAGCGGCAGCGGACGATCTATGACCAGGCAAAGAAGCTCACGATCGACGCGATCGAGTCCGGCGCCATTCCAGAAGTCCTGCAATCGACCTCGATCGGCCTCCTGCGCGACCGGTACGTCAATCTCCTCGACCGCCGCTCGCAGCTTGCGACCAGCCTCGGCGGCAATCATCCACAGATCAAGGCGATCAATTCCCAGATCGCAAACATGCAGAGCGCGATCGAGCAGGAGCTCGGTCGCGTTCGTCAGTCGATGAAGAGCAGCTACGAGCGCGCTGTCGCAGACACCAAGGCGCTCACCGCGCAGCTCGAAAAAATGAGCGCCACGAGCTTCGACAGCAGCGCGGCACAGATCAAGATGCGCCAGCTCGAAAGCGAGGCGGACGCCGTCCGCACCCTCTACAAGGCGTTTCTCAGCCGCGCCGAGGAACTCGGGCAGCAGCAATCGGTAAACACCGACAATTCCCGTGTGATCACCGCCGCTGTACCGATGCCGAAATCGTCCACGGTGCTGAAGCTCGTCATTCTCGCGGCGGCCGGCCTCTTCGGCTTCGTGCTGGGAAGTACGCTCGCCGTGCTGCGCGAACTGCTGGCGCGGCAGGTCCCATCCCCGGAGACCCTTAGCCGACGGACGGGACTTCCTGTGCTCGCTCGGATCAGGCTGCCGCGCCGACAGGCGAAAACATCCCTGTTCGGTCGCCTGCCGTTCTTGCGCGGTACGGCCGAAGAGCCCCCGCTTCCGCTCGGCGAGAACCATCCGGCGATCCGCGCGCTGGCCGGCCAGCTCATCGAAAGGCTCGGCGAGCCGGCGATGGTAATCTTTTCGACCCCGAAGCCGATGCCGGAAGCGACCGGTATCGTCGCTGACACCGTTCAGGCACTCCTCGATCTCGGCCATGACGTGCTCTACGCACCCGGTGATCTCGCCGAACGCTCGCAGCGACCGACGCGCTTCGGTCGACCGAGCCTGCGCGGCGCCCTTGAGCGCGACCGCGAAGACTCTGGTCCCTTCGGCGATCTCCTGAGATACGATTTATTCCGCGCTCGCCGAGGCTCCGGCCAAGCGTTGGCGGAGGAAGGCAGCCACCGCATCGTGATCGTCAACGCCTGCAGCACGCAAGCCGCTGACTTCCTGCCCTCGCTGATGAACCACGCGGATGCGCTCGTACCGATCCTCGACATGAGGGACACGCCGCAAGAACATCTTTCGGGCTACGTCGACGCGCTCGGGGGGAAGGCGGAAATCGTTCTCGGGACAGTCCTGGTGGAGGCGTAGACCATGCGGTCCCGCTCGTCACCTGCAGCAGTCCTTCTGCCCGCCACACGCGACGACGGGAAGCAATATGGGTACCGCTGACGTCTTCCCGGCACCTTTGGCCCCGGAGGTCACAGGCCCCGGCTGGATGAGCCGGGCAAGGCACCATGTCGCCGTCTTCACGGTAATGGGCGGTCTTACGTTCAACCTCTTTCTCTGCTTCGTGAACACGCGCGTGACGGGCATACGCGACAGCCACGTGATGTTGTTCGAGATGCTGCTGATCGGCAGTGCCTTCCTGGCAGCGTTCACCCGCAAGCTCGACATCTATCTCATTCTGGCGCTCTACGTGAGCTACATGGTTCTGCTCTTCGCATTGCGCGGTGCGGTCGACCTCAAGGCACTCCGCGACATCCTGATCCCGATCGCCTTCTATTTCATGGGGACGCGCGTGCAGGATCTGCGGCTGGCCGACCGGCTCGTCACCGCATCGATCGCGATCGTGGTCGTCTTCGGACTCTTCGAATACCTGCTGACGGATCTCTATCTCGATTTCTTCAACGTGCTCGGCTATTTCATCGCCCGCGGCACGGTCACGCCCGAGGAGGCTTTCGGGGCGACGAGAGGTCTCTTCATCAGCGGCATGCGGCCGGAACCGCGCTCACTCTTCTCGTTCCTCGGTCAGCACCGTGTCTCGTCTGTCTTCCTGGAACCGGTATCGGCGGGCAATTTCGGCGCCATCGTCTTCGCCTGGGCGCTCTTTCGCTCCGGCATGCGCTACCGCTTCGTCGTCATGGCCGGCGCGATCCTGACCGTCATCCTCGCCGACGCCCGCTTCGGCTTCTTCACCTGCGTTCTGATGACGGTCATGATTCCTTTCTACCGCATCATTCCGAAGACCGTATGGCTGGTATTGCCCTTCCTCATGCTGGCAATCATCGCGGTCTACGGGCTCGCCACCGGCACGGAAGGCGGGGCAAACGACGTCGGCGGGCGCCTCAAGGTCACTGCCGGAATCCTGACGCATCTCGACCTGCCGGTGGTTCTCGGAATCGCCGTGACCGACCAGTTCACCGCCGACTCAGGCCTTGCCTACACCCTCACCAAGTTCGGCCTCTTCGGTTTCATCGCGCTCTGGGCCCTGATGGTCATGGCACCGATCCGCGATGCGAAGGCCTGGTCCTTCCACTCGATGGTCATCATCTACCTTCTGCTGCTGATGGTCATCAGCAACTCGCTCTACTCCATCAAGACGGCCGCACTTTTGTGGTTCATCCTCGGAACCGCCGATCGTATAGACTGGCGGGCACTTGCCCAGGGGCGTGTCAGGGACGATCGAGCGCCGGGCATTCCGCAGCCGACGACGAGAAATCCTTGAGCGCCGGGGCGAGCCCCGCGAGCTGTGGACGGTCGCCCTCGATCGTCGGCTGGATGTTCAGCGCCTCGGACGGCGGCCACCAGTCACCCGCCACCCAGTACGCCCAGCCGACCCAAAGGTCACGATTGCCTTCGACGACCTTCACCATGTCGGCGAGAGCTCCGATACAGGCCTCGCCGGCCGGCACGCCGAATTCGCCGAGATAGCCGCGTTTGCCGTGATCGCGCAGCCACCGCGTGAACGCCTCGACGGCTGCAACGGCATCCGAAGCGCGGTCGCAGCTCGAACTCGTTCCGGAGAAATTGGAGTCGAAATATTGGTGGACCTCGTAGGCATAGTTGTCCGACGGATCGACGACGCCGAGCATCACGTCGGCGTTGGCTCCGTCCGAAGGAGATGTCTGCCAACTGTGGGCGCCGGTCCAGGCCGTCCCGGGAACGAGCACCAGATTGTCGGCACCGGCCTCGCGGATCCCGGCTATTGCAGCATTGGCGCCCTCGAACCATTGGCCGGCTGAAATGTCGTGCGGTTCGTTCATCAATCCGAAGGAGACATCCGGCTGGTTTGCAAAGACGCGCGCAAGCCGGCTCCAGAAGTCCGCGAACGCCGCCACCGACACGGCTGTCGAACCGATCGGCTCGCCCCGATAACGGGCGTAGTTATGCGGATCCAGCACGATCCGCAGCCCTCGCTCTCGCAGGCGTCCGACCGTATCGACGAGACGCGCGAGCTCGGCCGTGTCGAGCTCCGCTTCCAACCGGGGCTGGAGGCGCTCCCAGCGGAACGGAAGGCGCACCGAGGTGAAACCCTTCGATGCGAAATAGTCGATGGTCTCATTCGAGGGATAGACGTAATCCTTGCCTGCCGTCCCCGGCGGCTCGCCAAATTCGGCGCCCGACAGATTAATGCCGCGAAAGCACCCCTCCATCGCCTGCGTCGGCGAGCCCACGATAGAGACAGCAGCGATCACCGCCGCGGCGCAAACAAAGGAAAAGCTCCTGAGACAAGAACCGGCGAACATGCGACCCCACCCGTGACGACGACGAAGCGAACGTTAGGACCGGCAGCGAGGAAAGGTCAAGGAAGCCAGAGGACAATCCGTCCGGATCGGGTCCTTGCAGCCCGACGACGGGAAATCGCTTGCAGAAGACGCAACCGGAACGGAATTTTCTGTCATCCCCCTAAGCTCACACTCAAGGAACGGGAGGTGACCGAACGCCGGAAACCGAACCCGTGCAGTCAGAAAACAAGGGCCAACGGCTTTGCGTGCCGTGGGCGAGTGCGCTAGAGCAGTCGCCAGTCCGCTCGCGACGGTAAAAGGGTGAGAGAACATGAAGAGTTACGTTTTGACGGTTTCCTGCAAGTCGACCCGCGGCATCGTCGCGGCGATATCGGGTTACCTTGCCGGGAAAGGCTGCAACATCGTCGACTCCTCGCAGTTCGACGACCTCGACACCGGCAAGTTCTTCATGCGGGTGAGCTTCATTTCGGAAGAGGGTGCCGCGCGCGAAGCGCTCGTCGCAGATTTCGGCGCAATCGCCGAGACCTTCGGCATGGAATGGGACATGCACGACGCCAGCGAGCGCATGAAGGTGCTGCTGATGGTCTCGCGCTTCGGCCACTGCCTCAACGACCTGCTCTACCGCTGGAAGATCGGCGCACTGCCGATCGACATCGTCGGCGTCGTCTCCAACCACTTCGATTATCAGAAGGTCGTCGTCAACCATGACATCCCCTTCTACCACATCAAGGTGACCAAGGAGAACAAGCCGCAGGCCGAGAAGCAGTTGCTGGACCTCGTCGAGCAGACTGGCACCGAGCTCATCGTGCTCGCACGCTATATGCAGGTCCTTTCCGACAGTCTCTGCAAGAAGATGTCGGGCAAGATCATCAACATCCACCACTCCTTCCTGCCGAGCTTCAAGGGCGCCAACCCCTACAAGCAGGCCTTCGAGCGCGGCGTGAAGCTGATCGGGGCGACCGCCCACTACGTCACCGCCGATCTCGACGAGGGCCCGATCATCGAGCAGGACGTCGCCCGCATCACCCATGCGCAGTCGGCCGAGGACTACGTCTCGATCGGCCGCGACGTCGAGAGCCAGGTGCTGGCGCGTGCCATCCACGCCCACATCCATCACCGCACCTTCATCAACGGCAACCGCACCGTCGTCTTCCCCGCCTCCCCGGGCTCCTATGCCTCCGAGCGCATGGGCTGAGCCCCAGCGACCATTGTCCGCAGAAAAGGTCTATCCCGGCACGAACGCGTCGCCGGGATAGACGCCTGCTTTTCCTCTGATAATCTCCGTTCAAGGATTCTCGAGGGAGACCAATCATGTCCGACAATGCTTCTATGCAGCGCGCCCGGCTGCCGCGGCCGAACGTCAGTGCCGAACAGGCGGCGGCAATCCTGCGGGAGCACTACGGACTGGCAGGCGCGATCCGCGAACTCGGCAGCCAGCAGGACCGCAACTACCTGATCGACACCAGCGCCTCGCGCTTCGTCTTGAAGATCGCCCGCGCCGAATACGCGACGATCGAACTCGAGGCGCAGAATGCCGCGATGCACCACCTCGCGGGCCTCCAGAACATGCCGCGCGTGCCCGTCCCCCTCGCCGACAGCGCCGGAAGGCACATTCTTGCGCTTTCCCTTGACGGAGAGGATTGCCAGGTCCGTCTCCTCACCTATCTTGACGGCGAACCGCTGACACGGCAGCACTTCCTACCGACGCAGGCGGTTTCGGCGCTCGGCACCCTCTCGGCACAGATCGCTCTCGGATTGCGCGACTTCTCTCATCCGGGGCTTGACCGTGACCTGCAATGGGACCTGCGCCGAGCCGGGCCGGTGGCGCTCCAGCTCCTCGGCTCCGTGACCGACCATGCGAGGCGCGACGCCATCGCCAAAGCGATGATCGCCGCGGTAAAGCACATCCGCCCGCTGCAGGCCGCCTTCAGGACGCAGCCGATCCATCACGACGTGACCGACGACAATGTCGTCAGCCGGCGGGACCAGCATGGTCGCTTCCTCCCCGACGGTGTCATCGACTTCGGTGATGTCATGACCGGCTGGCTGGTGGCCGATCTCGCGGTCACCTGCGCCTCCCTGTTGCATCACGCCGACGGTGACCCCTTCTTCATACTGCCGGCGATCCGCGCCTTCCATGCGCTCTATCCGCTGAAGGAAGAGGAGTTGCGGGCGCTCTGGCCGCTGGTCGTCGCACGGGCGGTGATCCTCGTCGCGAGCAGCGAGCAACAGCTGACGATCGAGCCCGACAACGCTTACGTGCTCGGCAATATCGACCACGAACGGAAGATCTTCGAGGTCGCAAACGCGGTGCCCTTCTCACTGATGGAGGCCGCGATCCTGCAAGCGGTCGGGTTCTCCGCCGAAAAGCCGATGCCAGCGATCGGCCGGCTTCTGCCCGGCATCGCCCCCGAGGACGTCCGCCTCACCGATCTTTCGGTCCTCAGCCTCGACTTCGTCAACGACAACTGGTCGGATCACGAGATCGACTGGAAGCTCCTAGCCAAGGCCGCGGCGGAGACCGACGTCGCCTCGACCCGCTACGGCGAATACCGGCTTTCCTACACGCGGCTACGCAGCGACCGGGCGCCGGCGACTTGCGCACTGCACGTCGATATCTGCCTGCCGGCAGGTGCCGAGGCGGTTGCGCCCTTCGACGCCACGATTGCTCGCAACGGCCATCACCTCGCGCTTGTGTCAGACGACATGTGCCTTCACATCGATGGTCTCGACTGCGCGCTCGAAGCCGGCGAGGCTGTGACCGCGGGCCAGTCCATTGGCCATGTCGCGGGTGCCGCCGGCGCGGTCGGCGGCCTGCGCCTGCAGCTCTGCCGCGACGCGGACCTCGTGCCACCGCTCTTCGCGACATCCGAACAGGCGGCCGCATGGTCAGTGCTCTGCCCTTCACCATCGCCACTGCTCGGGGTCAGCCTCGACGCTCCCGCGCCGCACAGTGCAGAACTCCTTGCGATGCGGCAGAGGAGTTTCGCCCAGCCGCAGAAGAACTACTATACCAACCCACCGCAGATCGAACGCGGCTGGAAGGAGCACATGTTCGACGTCTGCGGGCGCGCCTATCTCGACATGGTCAACAACGTCACCATTCTCGGCCACGGCCATCCGCGGCTGGCGCGCGCCGTCGGCCGGCAGTGGTCGCTGCTCAACACCAATTCGCGCTTCCACTACGCGGCGGTCGCGGAGTTCTCCAACCGGTTAGCCGAGCTTGCGCCCGAAGGGCTCGACACGGTCTTCCTCGTCAACAGCGGTTCGGAGGCAAACGACCTCGCCCTCCGCCTCGCCTGGGCCTATGCCGGCGCGCGCAACATCGTCAGCCTGCTCGAGGCCTATCACGGGTGGACGGTGGCGAGCGACGCCGTTTCCACCTCGATCGCCGACAATCCGAGAGCGCTCGAGACACGGCCGGACTGGGTGCATCCGGTCACGGCGCCGAACACCTATCGCGGTCCCTTCCGCGGCAAGGATTCAACCGCGGACTATATCGGCGCCATGGCAAAGGCTTTGCAGCGGATCGACGATAGCGGAGGCGGACTCGCCGGCTTCATCTGCGAGACGGTCTACGGCAACGCCGGCGGCATCCCGTTGCCGCCCGGCTACCTGCAGCAGGTCTACGGCATGATCCGCGAGCGCGGCGGGGTCTGCATAGCCGACGAGGTGCAGGTCGGCTACGGCCGCCTCGGGCATTACTTCTGGGGTTTCGAGGAACAGGGCGTCGTGCCGGACATCATCACTGTCGCCAAGGGCATGGGCAACGGCCAGCCGCTCGGCGCCGTGATCACCCGCCGGGAGATAGCCGATGCGCTGGAACAGGAAGGCTACTTCTTCTCGTCCGCCGGCGGCAGTCCGGTCAGTTGCGTCGTCGGCATGACCGTGCTCGACATCATGCGCGAGGAGCGCCTGCAGGAAAACGCCCGCGAGACCGGCGACCACCTGAAGGCGCGGCTGGAAGCGCTCGGCCAGCGCTTCCCGCTCGTCGGCGCGGTCCACGGCATGGGGCTTTACCTCGGGCTTGAATTCGTTCGCGACCGCGAGACTCTGGAACCGGCGACCGAAGAGACGGCCGGCATCTGCGACCGCCTGCTCGATCTCGGCGTCATCATGCAGCCGACCGGCGACCATCTCAACGTTCTCAAGATCAAGCCGCCGCTCTGTCTCTCCCGCGAGAGTGCCGACTTCTTCGCCGTCATGCTGGAAAAGGTGCTGTCAGAGGGCTGGTGACGGTTCCCGCACCTGCCCCTGCGGCTCACGCTCGGCTTCCTCGACGATCCAGTTGCGGAAGGCGACGAGCGGCGGATAGTTCGCCCGCTCGCGGCTGTAGGCGAGATAATAGCGCTCGCTGCTCTCGACTTCCTTGTCGATCGCCGGCACCAGCTCTCCGCGCCGCAG
Source organism: Ciceribacter thiooxidans (assembly GCF_014126615.1). Lineage (NCBI taxonomy): Bacteria > Pseudomonadati > Pseudomonadota > Alphaproteobacteria > Hyphomicrobiales > Rhizobiaceae > Ciceribacter > Ciceribacter thiooxidans. The sequence continues at coordinate 336,758 of NZ_CP059896.1, read as the reverse complement.
TTCCTCGCGGATGAGGAAGACCGGCAGGAGCGCGACGCCGAGCCCGCCCATCGCTGCCTGCGAAGCGGTGGCGAACTGGTCGAAGAGCATGCCGTGGACGCTTTCCGCATGCACGCCGGAGCGGGCAAACCACTTTTCCCAGGCATCCGGCCGGGTGGTGAGATGCAGCAGCGATACGTCGAGAAGGTCGGCCGGCTGTTCGATCTTGTGGGCAGCCTTGAAGGCCGGGCTGCAGGCAGGGATTGTCGTCTCCTTCATCAGCAGCGTCAGTTCCGCGCCCGGCCAGACCGACTGGCCGAAGTGGATGGCGGCATCGATTGCGTCGAGACGGAAATCGAAGGGCGACAGCCGGGTGACGAGATTGATGGTGATCCCCGGATTGGCATCGAGAAAACGTCCGAGCCGGGGCGCCAGCCAGCGCGCGCCGAAGGTCGGGAGGATGGCGAGGTTCAGCGTGCCGCCGCGCGGATTGGCCCTGAGGTTCAGCGAGGCGCTGGAAATGCGGCGCAACGCCTCGCGGATCTCGTGAGCGTAGCTTTCGCCGGCGACGGTGAGACGGATGGTCTGCCGCTCGCGTACGAAGAGATCGACCCCGATCTGGTTCTCCAGTGCCTTGATCTGACGGCTCACGGCACTCTGGGTGAGATCGAGCTCCTTGGCGGCTGCGGTGATGCTTCCCGTCCGCGCCGCCGCCTCGAAGGCAGCCAGCAGAGAGAGCGAAGGCAGGAAGCGCCGGGCGGGCAGCATGTTATACCCCTTGGGAATGAACTCTTGAGAATTTATCGGTACTGCTGGATAAAATCCTCTTCTAATTTCCGCAAGACAGCGCGCACGGAATGAATGGCCGCTTTGGACCGGCAGCGGACCCGGACCGATATCGACCTTGCGGCATCCCGATGTCGAGCCGAAGGATTTACCCGCCGCGCCGGAGCGAAGCTTCCGGCAGGCCTCACACGGACGACACTCATGTTGAATGATCCACGTTCCCACGGTTTGTGGGAAAAGACCGCTCCCGCGGCTCCACGAACATCTCCTCTTGCCGGCGACCTTACGGCGGATGTCGCCATCGTCGGCGGCGGCTATACCGGTATCTCGGCGGCGCTGCATCTCGCCGAGAAGGGCGTGAAAGTCGTTCTTCTCGAAGCGACGGAAATCGGCTTCGGCGGCGCCGGACGCAATGTCGGCCTGATCAACGGCGGCATGTGGGTCATGCCTTCGGAGATCCCGGGTGTGCTCGGACCAATCTACGGCGAGCGCTTGCTCGACCTTCTTGGGAATGCACCGCTGCTGGTGCGTGAACTGGTCGAGAAGCACGGCATCGATTGCGAAATCGAGAAGAACGGAACGCTGCATTGCGCGGTCGGCAAATCCGGGCTCGACGAAATCAAGGAGCGATGCCGGCAGTGGGCGGAACGGGGCGCCGACGTTCGCATCCTTTCGGCGGAGGAAACGGCGAGGCGCACCGGCACAACCGCTTATGCAGGCTCCCTGCTCGACATGCGCGCAGGAACGCTGCAGCCACTCGCCTATGTCCGCGGCCTGGCCAAGGCAGCGATCGCGGCAGGCGCCACCATTCATACCGGCAGCGCCGCAGTCTCGACGGAGCGCACCGGCGACCGCTGGATCGTTCGCACGAAAGGCGGTTCGGTTTCCGCCGACTGGATTATCGTCGCCTCGGAATTCTATTCGACCGGCCCCTGGGAAGCCGTCCGCAACGAGCAGGTACTGCTCCCCTATTTCAATTTCGCCACGGCTCCTCTGCCGAAAGAACTCCTGAAGACGATCCTGCCAGGCCGCGAGGGCTGCTGGGATACCAGGGAAGTGCTCTCCTCCTTCCGCATGGACCGGGCCGGTCGCCTCGTTTTCGGAAGCGTCGGAGCGCTGCGCAACACCGGCCTCGCCGTCCACCGTGCCTGGGCGAAGCGAGCACTCAAGAAACTCTTCCCGGCGCTCGCCGGCATCGAATTCGAGGCCGAGTGGTACGGCCGCATCGGCATGACGAGCGACGCACTGCCGCGCTTCCACGCTTTCGCCCCGAAGGTCGTAGGCTTCTCCGGCTACAACGGCCGCGGGATTGCACCGGGCACGGTTTTCGGTAAGACGATTGCACGCCGCGTTCTCGGCGAGCTCCCCGAGGCCGATCTGCCGCTGCCGGTGACCGCGGTCCAAAAGGCATCGCTGCGCACGTTGAAGGGCGCCTACTACGAAGCTGGCGCGCAAATCGCCCATTTCGCGGGAGCCCGCGTCTAGACAAGAGTCGCCGCTCCCCAGCCATAACAAAACGAAAGAACTGGAAGGACCCCAATGACCCTCGCCCATCTTGGTCTCTCGACCGAAGTCAGCGCCATCCTCACCCGCCTCGGTGTCCCGCAGGCGAAGCTCTCCGGCGGCACGCTTGCCGTCCGGTCCCCGGTCAACGGCGAAGAACTGGCGAAGCTCGCCGAAATCAGCTCGGCCGATGCGGACAAGGCGATCGCCGCGGCGCACCAGGCATTCCTGGAATGGCGGCTGGTTCCGGCGCCGAAGCGCGGCGAACTCATTCGCCTGCTCGGTGAGGAACTGCGTGCCGCCAAGGCCGACCTCGGCCGTCTGGTCTCGATCGAAGTCGGCAAGATCCTTTCCGAAGGCCTCGGCGAGGTCCAGGAGATGATCGACATCTGCGACTTCGCGGTCGGCCTCTCCCGCCAGCTCTACGGTCTGACGATTGCCACCGAGCGCGCCGACCACCGCATGATGGAGACGTGGCACCCTCTCGGCGTCACCGGCATCATCTCCGCCTTCAACTTCCCGGTTGCAGTCTGGTCGTGGAACGCGGCGCTTGCCCTCGTGTGCGGCAACTCGACCGTCTGGAAGCCGTCTGAAAAGACCCCGCTCACCGCGCTCGCGACCCAAGCGATCTTCGAAAAGGCGCTCGCTCGCTATGTCGCCGAAGGCGGCAAGGCACCCGCCAACCTGTCCACCCTGCTCATCGGCGGCCGCGACGTCGGCGAAGTGTTAGTCGATCACCCGCGCGTCCCGCTCGTATCGGCAACCGGCTCGACGGCCATGGGCCGTGCCGTCGGACCGCGGCTCGCCACGCGCTTCGCCCGCTCGATCCTCGAACTCGGCGGTAACAATGCCGCGATCGTCTGCCCGACGGCCGATCTCGACCTGACGCTGCGCGGCGTCGCCTTCGCGGCGATGGGTACCGCCGGCCAGCGCTGCACGACGCTTCGTCGCCTCTTCGTGCACGAGAGCGTCTACGACAAGCTGGTGCCGCGACTGGTCCAGGCCTATGGCTCCGTCACGATCGGCAATCCGCTCCAGTCGTCGACGCTCGTCGGCCCGCTGATCGACGGCGGCTCCTACGACCGCATGCAGAAGGCGCTGGCTGAGGCGAAGGCTGCCGGTGGCAAGGTCTCGGGCGGGGAACGCACCCTGCAAAATGAAGCGGCGGATGCCTTCTACGTCCGACCAGCGATCGTCGAGATGCCGGCCCAGACCGGACCGGTGAAGGAAGAGACCTTCGCCCCGATCCTCTATGTCATGAAGTACAGCGACTTTGACGAGGCGCTGGCACTCAACAACGACGTGCCGCAGGGCCTCTCCTCGTCCATCTTCACCAACAACATGCAGGAAGCCGAGACCTTCGTCTCCGCCCGCGGCTCCGATTGCGGCATCGCCAACGTCAATATCGGCCCGTCGGGCGCCGAGATCGGCGGTGCGTTCGGCGGTGAAAAGGAAACCGGCGGCGGCCGCGAATCCGGTTCCGACGCCTGGAAGGCCTATATGCGCCGCGCCACCAACACCGTGAACTACGGCAAGACGCTGCCGCTGGCACAGGGTGTGAAGTTCGACGTCGGCTGATCCCCGCACGAGACATTCCGGCAACTGCAGGGCCGCGCGACCGACACGTCGTGCGGCCTTTCCTTTTGGTCGCCGGGCGGACAGCCATCCGCCGATCGTCGCAGGCACGCCATCTCATATGGCCATCGGCGGCGGAATCGGACAAGGTAAGAATGCCGCCGAGACGCAGGGAGAGTGAATGGATATCCACGACCAGTCCCCGACGATCGATTTTCTTACACGGGGTGAAAGTTACGGCCTTTCCGGTCCCGTCAAAATCATCGAAACCCATATCTCGATCGTCTTCCTGATCGACGGGCTCGCCTTCAAGCTCAAGCGCGCGGTGAAACTCCCCTATGTCGACTTCTCCACGCCCGAACTCCGGCTCGCCTTCTGCCACCGCGAGATGGAACTCAACCGCCGTGCGACGCCCGAACTCTACCTCGGCGTCCGGCAGATCACCCGAGAGGCCGACGGCAGCCTTGCCTTCGACGGCAAGGGCGAGATGATCGACGCAGTGGTCGAGATGCAGCGCTTCGCCCAGCATTCGCTGTTCGAGCGCATGGCCGCGGAGGGCAAGCTCACGACCGCCATGATGGAGGACACGGCCGAGATCGTTGCAGCCTTCCACGCAACGGCGCCAGTGGTCCATGAGACCGGCGGCGCGGCGAACATGGCGGGTGTTCTCGATATTAACGAGGCCGGCTTCGCCACCAGCCATGTCTTTGCCGAGACGGATGTTCACGCTCTCGCCATCGCCTTCCGGAAGGCTTGGGAAGACATTGCCCCGCTGATGAACGAGCGCGAGGCGGCAGGAAAGGTGAGGCTCTGCCACGGCGACCTGCATCTCCGCAACATCTTCATGGGCGATGCCGGACCACGCATGTTCGACTGCATCGATTTCAACGATCGGATCGCGACCGTTGACGTGCTCTACGATCTTGCCTTCCTGCTGATGGACCTGTGGCATCGCGGCTTCCATGCCTTCGCCAACGCCGTCATGAACCGCTATTTCGACCTGACCGGCGAGGACGCAGGCTTCCGGCTTCTGCCGTTCTTCATGGCAGTGCGCGCCGCCGTTCGCGCCCATGTCACCGGCACGCAGGTCGAAGAGGATGCAGATCCGGACGGCGCACTAACCCGGTCCGCCAAGGGTTATTTCGATTTCGCACGCGAACTCCTGCACCCCGGCTCACCGCGGCTCGTCGTCATCGGCGGGCTGAGCGGATCGGGAAAGTCGACACTCGCCGACGCCTTGGCTCCACGGCTCGGCAGCGCGCCGGGCGCGCGGATTCTGGAAAGCGACCGACTGCGCAAGGCGATGTTCGGGCTGCGCCTGAACGAGCGGCTGCCACCAGAGGCCTATCGGCCCGAGATTTCGACCAGGGTCTACAATGCACTTTGCGAAAAGGCGGGCGTCATTTTGGCTGGCGGCGGACAGGTCCTGGTAGATGCCGTCTACGACACAGAAGAACACCGCGACGCGATCGAAGCGGTGGCGACAAGGCTTGGAGTTCCCTTCACCGGGATCTGGCTCGACACCGCGCCCGAGGCGTTGAAAAGCCGGATCAAGGCCCGCCCGCAAGGCGCATCCGATGCGACCGTCGAAATCCTCGAGCGGCAAATGGAAAGAGACCGGGGAATGATCGACTGGCACCAGTTGGACAGCGGCACGACGTTGGACGAACTCGTCGGAGAAGCGGAGCGGCTCGCCGTAACCGCCGTGGGAATCTCCCGGCGTTGAATTTGCCGCCTTCTATTGCGCGATCTTGCCCGCCGTACCGCATTTCCTGTGGAAGGCGAGCGCCCGTTCCAGACGGCCGTCATAGCCGAACTCGTCCATCATGTCGGCCGCCTCCAGCATCTCCGCCGTAGTCACTGGCTGGTATTCGGTATTCTCGGGGCGCATTACCTGCACGAGGCCCGTCCAGTCGATGGATGGAAAGTCCTCCGCGAGGCTCTGGTACACAGCCTTTTCGACGCCGGCATGGCGCGCGATCGCCAGACAATCGTCGAGCAGGGCTTCGAGCCCTTCGACCAGAAGATTGCGGCAGAGCGCCGCCGCGGAGACACGTCCGATATCGGCGGAGACGGGCGTGATACTCATGCCGAGAGGATTGAGGCGGGTTGCAAGAACCATCGCGTGAGCGCCGCCCGAAAGAATTGGAACGTGCAAACCGCGCGCGGCGACCGGAGCCATGATCGCGCCCTCGACATAGAGACCACCGGCGCATTCGATATGCGATGCAGCCCTCTGCTTGGTCTTCGGCGAAGAGGAGTTGAGATCAAAGTAATACTGCCCGGGGTTGATGCAGTCCGCCGCCGCCATCGCCGCTTCCTCGCATTCGTCGGCAGTGACTGCAGAGATCACGACGTCGGCATGGCACGCACTGAGTGAGGGGCAATCGACCGCCTGAACGCCCATGGCACAGGCGTGATCCCAGAGCCAGCCACCCTTGCCCAGAAACTGGGTGTCGAAAGCGGCGACCGACACATGGTTCCACTTCAACAATTCGGTGGCGAACGCCTGCCCCACGTCCCGAAGCCCACCAATGCGATCTTCATTATGTTCCCCTTGAGCCGGAGAGGGCGATGGTGAGGTCGCCCGTCCGGCATGCGCCCCGCTGTTTCCAGGAGGGCAATTCCAATTCTTCTTTTTTATCGGCACGACCGGCGAAGAACCGTACGACAACGCACGATACCGTCAGCCGGAGGCCATCAGTATCCTTGCGAATACTGACAAGCAGTCATTCACCCTGGCAGTGGATATCATCTACGAGATCCGAGCGGATTCCGTCTCATCGACCGCCGTCACCGGCGGTGAGACGACCCGACATCCATCCCCAGGACGTCGATCCGCGTAAAGTCCCACCCCTTGCGCCAGACTAGGCATCGAATAAGCGCAAAACCACCGTATAATTCAAGGGGTATTATTGGGTTAGACCGGGTCGAAATCGACAAAGAGCCCATAAAAGTACGATTCTTGGCCGATGAAGGACACGCGACAATTGCCGATCCTCGCCCGGCGGACTTGCATGTTGATTTTTGTCAAAGAGACCGGCGCCCGTAGCGCCTATGGTCGAGACGTCATCGATCATGTTCGCCACATCCTCATCTGTTCGGGAGGCTACCCATGTCTGCAGTCGTTCAATCCATTGCCTGGTTCGAAACCCTTGGCCGCCGCGACGTTCCAAGAGTGGGCGGCAAAAACGCCTCTCTCGGCGAGATGGTGCAGACGCTTTCGTCGAAAGGTATCGACGTCCCGCCTGGCTTTGCCACGACGGCGGACGCTTACTGGAACTATGTCACGACCAACAAGCTGGAAGACCGCATGACGGGCCTGCTCGCCGACTGGGAAGCGGGCAAGGCGAACCTTGCCGAAACGGGCCAGGCCATCCGCGCGATCTTCCTGCGCGGAGACTGGCCCGCGGAAACGGAAAAGGCGATCCTCGAAGCCTACCGCGAACTCTCACGACGCGCCGGTGTGGCCGAAGTCGAAGTTGCCGTCCGCTCCAGCGCCACTGCAGAGGATCTGCCGGATGCTAGCTTTGCCGGGCAACAGGAGACATTCCTCAACATCAAGGGTGAAAAGGCTCTGATCGATGCTTGTCGGCGTTGCTACGCCTCGCTCTTCACCGATCGGGCGATCAGCTATAGGAAAGCCAAGGGCTTCGACCACATGAAAGTCGCGTTGTCGATCGGCGTGCAGCAGATGGTACGCTCCGACCTCGGTGGATCCGGCGTCATGTTCTCGATCGATACCGAAACCGGTTTCGACAAGGTGGTCCTGATCAATGCTGCGTGGGGACTCGGGGAGAACGTGGTCCAGGGGACCGTCGATCCCGACGAATACCAGGTCTTCAAGCCCCTGCTCGGAAAGCCCTCGCTCACCCCGATCATCGAAAAGAAGCGCGGTGCCAAGGACATCAAGATGATCTACGGGACCGGCGAGGCGCCGACACGTAACGTCCCGACGTCAAAGGCCGAGCGCGCAGCCTATGTCCTGAGCGATCCGGAGATTCTGACGCTTGCCGAATGGGCCACGACGATCGAGGCGCATTACGGCTGCCCGATGGACATGGAATGGGCTCGCGACGGCAAGACCGGCGCCATGTACATCGTTCAGGCCCGACCGGAAACGGTCCAGGCAAGGCGCGGCGCCGGCGTCTTCAAGACCTACGAGATCAAGAACAAGGGAAAGGTGCTCGCAAACGGTCTCTCGATCGGCGACGCAGTGGCGACCGGCCAGGTGTGTCTGATCGAGACGGCCAAGGACATCGGCAAGTTCGTCGACGGCTCCATTCTCGTCACCCAGACGACTGACCCGGACTGGGTTCCGATCATGAAGCGCGCCGCAGCGATCGTCACCGACCACGGCGGGCGTACCTCCCACGCGGCGATCGTCAGCCGCGAACTCGGATTGCCGGCCGTCGTCGGAACCGGCAACGCGACCGAGCTCCTCCACTCCGGGCAGGAGGTGACCATCTCCTGCGCGGAAGGGGACGAGGGCTTCATCTATGAAGGCATCGCCGACGTGACCGTCAACGATCTCGACGTCAGCGACCTGCCCGCAACGGCAACCGACGTAATGCTGAACCTCGCCAATCCGGGCTCGGCCTTCCGCTGGTGGCGAATGCCCTCCGACGGCATCGGGCTCGCCCGCATGGAATTCGTTGTCAGCAACGCCATCCGCGTTCATCCGATGGCGCTGGTGCACTTCGAGAAGCTGAAGGACGAAGCTGCAAAAGCCGAGATCGCAGCATTGTCCACCGGCTATGACCACAAGCCGGACTACTTCGTCGACAAGCTGTCCCGCGGACTGGCACGTCTGGCCGCAGCGGTCTTCCCGAAACCGGTGATCATCCGCATGAGTGACTTCAAGACCAACGAGTATGCCGGCCTCGTGGGGGGCGCCGAATTCGAGCCGGAGGAAGAAAACCCGATGATCGGCTTTCGCGGCGCCTCCCGCTACTACTCGCCCCGATACCGCGAAGGCTTTGCACTCGAATGCCGGGCGATACGGCGCCTGCGCGACGAGATGGGCTTCACCAACGTCGTCGTGATGATCCCCTTCTGCCGCTCCGTGGGCGAGGCCGACAAGGTTCTCGGCGTTATGGCGGAGAACGGCCTCAAACGCGGCGAGAACGGACTTCAGGTCTACGTCATGTGCGAGATCCCGTCGAACGTGATCCTCGCCGCCAAGTTCGCGGACCGCTTCGACGGCTTCTCGATCGGCTCCAACGACCTGACGCAACTTACGCTCGGCGTCGACCGCGATTCCGGTGAGCTCGCCGAACTCTTCGACGAACAGGACGAGGCGGTAAAGTGGATGATCGAGAAGGTGATTTCCGAGGCGCGCAAGGCCGGCGCCAAGATCGGACTCTGCGGGCAAGCCCCGAGCGACCATCCGGAATTTGCCGAATTCCTCGTCGAGTGCGGGATCAATTCGATGTCGGTCAGCCCCGACAGCTTCATCGCCGTCAAGCGCAAGGTCGCAGAGACGGAAGCGCGATTGAAGAAAAAATAGCGGAAGCAATCACCGGCGAAAGCTTTCCGGCCCGGCACCGGAAAGTCTATTTCACTTGATCCTTATCAAAGGACATTCGAAAATTAGCTATAATCTCGACAGTGTTCATCCGTTTCCTGCTGCAACGCGGGATGAATGAAACAACGTCGAAATACAGGCAGATTTTCAACGAGCGGTTCCGGAGTGTTTCCGGCAATCGATGAAAGCTCCGGGAGGTCACCATGCTTTCGGTAAGATCGCTTATGGCGGCGGTAGCCGTCACCGCATTGATGTTGCCGGCATCTTCTTATGCCGGCGGAACTGTTGAAGTGCTTCACTGGTGGACGTCGGGAGGCGAGGCGAAGGCCGTCGGGACCCTGAAGGAAGCCTTCGAAAAAAAGGGCGGCACCTGGATCGACTCTCCGATCGCCGGCGGCGGCGGTGATGCCGCGATGACCGCCCTGCGGGCGAGGGTCATGGCCGGCAACCCGCCGGCCGCGGTGCAGCTGAAAGGTCCCGGCATACAGGAATGGGCCGACCAGGGCAGCCTGAACGACGTCGAGGACGTCGCCAAGGCGGAGAACTGGGATTCGGTCCTGCCGCCGAGCCTCGCTTCAATCATGAAGTACAAGGACAAATACGTCGCCGCGCCGGTCAACATCCACCGCGTCGACTGGATGTGGGTCAATCCGGCCGTGCTGGCGAAGGTCGGTGCCGAGGTCCCGACCACCTGGGAAGAGTTCAATGCCGTCGCAGACAAGCTGAAAGCCGCCGGCATCACCCCGCTCGCCCATGGCGGCCAACCGTGGCAGGACGCGACGGTGTTCGAGACAATCGTCCTCAGCCAGGGCGCGGACTTCTACCGCAAGGCGCTCGTCGAACTGGACCAGGACGCACTTTCCGGTGAGACGATGGTCAAGGTCTTCGACCAGCTTCGCAAGTTGCGCGGTTACGTCGACCCCGGCTTCTCCGGACGGGACTGGAATCTTGCCACCGCCATGGTCATGAATGGCGAGGCGGCATTCCAGATCATGGGTGACTGGGCGAAAGGCGAGTTCCTCGCCGCCGGCAAGGTGCCGGGCAAGGATTTCCTCTGCGCTCCGACACCCGGCAATGGCTATATATTCAATGCCGACAGCTTCGCCTTCTTCAAGGTTTCCGGAGAGGACCAAATCGAAGGACAGAAGGTGCTGGCGAGCCTGATCATGTCGCCGGAGTTCCAGGAAACCTTCAACCTTGCCAAGGGTTCGATCCCGGCACGCACCGACGTCAGCCTAGACAAGTTCGACTCCTGCGCCCTGAAATCGCACGAAGATCTGACGGCATCCGTAAAGAATAATGCGTTCGTGCCCTCGATGGCGCATGAGATGGCGATCCCGCGGACAGTTCGCGGCGAGTTCCTCGACGTCGTGACGAACTTCTTCAACTCCGACATGAGTTCTGCCGACGCCGCAAAGGCGCTCGCAGACGCGGTCAAGCGGGCACAGTAACGAACCGTTCGCCAACTGAGCCGGGCCCTCACGGGGCCCGGCTCGTAAGAAAGACCGTTCGGCAGGCGGCGCAGGCGTGGGATCACGGGAAGGGAGGAGCCCAAACCATGGCAGGTTCAAAGACCGGGCGGGTCGTATTCGACCGCTTCCTTGAGCGGTGGTTACCGCAGATCGTGGTGTCGCCGCTTTTCGCGACAAGCCTTCTCTTCGTCTACGGCTTCATCGCCTGGACCGTCTATATCTCCTTCACCAAGTCCGGCGTGATGCCGAACTATACCTTTTCAGGGCTCTCCCAGTACATCCGGCTTTGGACCACGCCGCGCTGGCTCGTGGCGCTGGAGAACCTCTTCATCTTTACGAGCCTGTTCATTATCGGCTGCATGGTCATCGGGCTGCTGCTTGCCATCCTGCTTGACCAGCGTATCCGTTCCGAGGGCGTGGTCCGTACCGTCTATCTCTATCCGATGGCGCTTTCCTTCATCGTGACCGGTACGGCGTGGAAATGGATCCTGAACCCGACGCTCGGCATCGAGAAAATCATCCAGGGACTGGGCTTCGAGAATTTCAATTTCGACTGGCTGGTAGACCCGAAAATGGCGATCTACACCGTCGTCATCGCCGGGATATGGCAGTCCTCAGGCTATGTCATGGCGCTCTTCCTCGCCGGCCTGCGTTCGGTCGATGACGAGATCATCAAGGCCGCAGCGATCGACGGCGCCGGGCCGGTACGCACCTATGGCTCCATCATCCTGCCCATCGTCCGGCCGGTCTTCTTCTCAGCCTTCGTGATCCTGTCGCACCTGGCGATCAAGAGCTTCGACCTGGTCATGGCGCTGACGGGCGGTGGGCCGGGCTATGCCACCGACGTACCGGCAACCTTCATGTACTCCTTCGCTTTCCAGAGGAGTGAACTCGGCACGGCCGCAGCCAGCGCCGTCATGATGCTGGTCACGATTACGGCGATCTACGTGCCCTACCTCTATTCGGAACTTCGGAGGCCTGCGAAATGAGCCAGGAGTCCGGTATCGTCCGTCGGAAGGGCCTGCGGCAGGTCATGTTGCGCGGCCTGCTCTTTGCAGTGCTCATTCTCTTCTGTCTTTACTACCTCATGCCCCTCATCGTAATGGTCTCGACCTCGCTCAAGTCGCTGGACGAGATCCGCACATCCTCGCTCATCAGCCTGCCACAGGCCGTCACCTTCGATGCCTGGGCAAAGGCATGGTCATCGGCCTGCGTCGGTGTGCGCTGCACCGGCCTCGAACCCTATTTCATGAATTCGGTGCTGATGGTCGTGCCATCGGTGATCATCTCCACCATCCTCGGGGCGCTCAACGGCTATGCACTCACCAAATGGCGTTTCCGCGGAGCGGACATCATCTTCGCCTTGATGCTCTTCGGCTCATTCATTCCCTTCCAGGTGGTCCTGCTGCCGATGGCCCGCATGCTCGGCTATTTCGGACTGGCGGGCAGCGTCTACGGCCTCATCCTCGTCCACACGATCTACGGACTTGCCTTCACCACGCTCTTCTTCCGCAACTTCTTCGTCGGGGTATCCGACGGCATCGTGAACGCTGCGAAAATCGACGGCGCTGGCTTCTTCAAAATCTTCTTCAGCGTCCTCCTGCCGATGTCGCTGCCGACCATCGTCGTGACGGTCATCTGGCAGTTTACCCAGATCTGGAACGACTTCCTGTTCGGGATCGCCTTTACGGTCGGCGACAGCAATCCGGTGACGGTCGCCCTCAACAACATCGTGGCGACCAGCACGGGCGTGAAGGAATACAATGTCGACATGGCGGCCGCGATCATCGCGGCCCTGCCGACGCTCCTCGTCTATATTATCGCCGGAAAGTACTTCGTCCGCGGGCTCTCCGCCGGCGCGGTGAAAGGTTGATGCAATGGCTCGCGTGGAACTGCGCAACGTCTGGAAGAAATTCGGCCCCGTCGAGGTCATCAAGGGCGTGGACCTGGACATCGAGGACGGAGAGTTCATCGTGCTCGTCGGTCCGTCCGGCTGCGGCAAGTCCACCCTGCTCAATCTGGTGGCCGGTCTCGAGACCCTGACGAGCGGCGACATCCGTATCGGCGAGGATGTCGTCAACGACGTCCCTCCGAAGGACCGCAATATCGCGATGGTGTTCCAGTCCTACGCCCTCTACCCGACGAAATCGGTTCGGGACAACATCACCTTCGGCATGCAGACCCGTCGGATAGCGCACGACATGCAGGAGCGCGCCCTCGCGGACGTGTCGCAACTGCTGCATATAGACCAGCTGCTCGAGCGAAAGCCCGGCCAGCTTTCCGGGGGCCAGCGCCAGCGCGTGGCGATGGGCCGGGCACTGGTGCGCAATCCGGACGTCTTCCTGTTCGACGAGCCGCTTTCGAATCTCGACGCGAAACTCCGCATCGAGATGCGCACCGAGGTCAAGAAGCTGCATCTGAGGCTGGGCAAGACAATCATTTATGTTACCCACGACCAGATCGAGGCGATGACGCTCGCATCCCGCATCGCGGTTATGGACAACGGTCACATCCGCCAGTTCGGCACGCCCGAGGAAATCTACGAGAATCCCGTCGATCTCTTCGTCGCCGGCTTCATGGGGTCACCTTCGATGAACATCGTTCGCGGCCGGGTGACGAGAGACGGCGGAACCTTCGTCGAGGTGAGCGATGACGAGGGAACTGTGCAATTCCCGCTTTCCCCGCGACAGGCGGAGAAAGTCGCAGACCGGCTCGGGGGCGAGATCTATCTCGGCATGCGCCCGGAAACGATCACCCACAGAGGAGCCCATGGAGCTGACGACGGCGAGACTTTCGTCTTCCAACGCAAGGTCGACGTGGTCGAACCCACAGGTCCGGACACCATGCTCGTCTTCACGCTCGGTGGCATGGAAGCGATTGCACGAGTACGGCCGGAAGAAAAGGTGCAGCCGGGCGAGTTCTTCTCGTTCGAGGTCAATATGGCAAAAGCGAAGCTGTTCGACGCCGGGAGCGGGAACCGCCTCTAGTGCCTCGGCTTTACCCGCTGCAGGTCAATGCCGCGCCTTGGCATTTTCCGCATGGGTCTTGTAGAGTTCGAGCACGTCGTGCCTCCGGCAGAGCTCGGTTCCCGGCGTCATCACTGCGGCCGCACCCGCCGCGAGGCCGAAGCGGAATGCCTCGCCGATATCGTGTCCCTCGGCCAGCGACCAGGTCATGGCGGCAACAAAACTGTCTCCGGCCCCGACGGCGGACTGGACCGGCACCTGGATCGCCGGAAAACGCATGACATCGTCGGCGGTCGCTAGCAGAGCTCCATCCTTGCCCATCGTGAGGGCGACATACTGGGCTGCACCGCTCTGGACGATCTCGCGTGCGGCCTCGCCGGCCGTGCCGTGATTGAGCCGGCGTCCGACCAGCCCTTCAAGTTCCCCGACGCTCGGCTTGACCAGAAAGACACACGACCTCGACAAGGTCACCTTCAGCGCATCGCCGGAAGTGTCCAGCACGAACCGCGCTCCCTTGCGCGAGGCGATGTCGGCCATGCGCGAGTAGATGTCCGTCTCGACCCCCCGCGGGAGACTGCCGCTTGCTATGAAATACTCCGCGTCGCTCTTCTCCATGAAGTCGAAGAGCGGTTTTACTTCTTCTTCGCTGACGACGGGTCCCTCCGGCACGAAACGATACTCGAGTCCGGTCGACGATTCATGCACCATATAGGCGATGCGCACCGGATCCTTGATGTGGACGGGGAAATGTTGCACGTGGATGCGCTTCAACATGTTCTCGAGCAGCTCGCCCGTCGCCCCGCCGGAAAGATAGACGAGGTCGCATTTGCCGCCGAGCTCGGCGATCACGCGAGCAACATTGATGCCGCCCCACCGGGGAACTGTTGCTGGTTATGGGTTCTCGTCTTGTGCGTGTGCCGTATCTGCTCCGCTTCGCTTGCGATGTCGATGGCCGGATTGAGTGCGATCGAGAGTATCTTTGCCATATGAGTGCCAGCGTTCCAAGGTGTCGATTGCGGAAACGGGAAGGGATCCCATCACTGCGGAGGAGGTCGCGCCGGGCTGAACGGGATCGTGTCCCGATCCACCCGACGTCTGCCTGCGTCGTGCATTTCTTAGCACGCTTCGCTGTCCAACCGGTAAATGCAAATGAAGAGACGCAAAGCATGTCACCGGCGTCATCTCGGAGCCGAAGGAGAACTCGCGGAGCCGATCGGGACCAGAGTTCCCACGATCGCCCGGTAGTCCGCCGGTTTCGGTGCGCAGAGGTTCAACGGAACACCCTTTTCCAAAAGCTCGGCGACGGGCGATCCGGTGACGACCCGATAAGGGATATGTCGCTCGCGCAGACGTTCGATGAGCGGCGTCACTATTCCGTCGCGGACATGAAAGTCGAGGATGGCGGCGGAAATTTCCTCGCGCTCGAGGATGCCTATCGCATCGGTGACGCTTTCGGCGGTGAGCGCCTCAATACCTGCGCCGCTCACGCTGTCGACAGCATCCATGGCAACGAAGACATCGTCTTCGACAATCAGAACAAGAGTTTGCTTCCTGGACATCGGTCGGCTCCTTTTGACCTCAGAACGCGATGCACCTCTGTTTGTTCAGTCCTTGCTGGTTAGCGAATTCGATATGGTAAACAAAATCTTGCGCCAGATTGACACAAGATCGCACCGTCAGCTGCCATGAAACGCGACAGCAGCCACCGGCGGGGAACTTCCGGAACACGATCCGCGTTTCCCTGGAATGCACAGCAGGGGAGAAAAGGTGATGCAGATTGTCGGAATTCAGGTCCACGAAGAAATGGGCGGCAAGAGCGGTTACACCGTCGAGTTCGTCGGCGACGGCGGAGAGGTCATCTCCGTTTTGATGCGCCAGTCCGAGACCGGGCAGTTGAACCGGCTCAACGCGGTCGAGAAGGCGAAGGTGCTTCTTCTCCAGGTTGGCGGCATGCCGGACGGCGAGGAGGGCGGAGTAACGACGAGGGAAAGTGCCGAAAAGTGGACGCCAAGCGCCCGCAAGAAAGGCGACTCCGCCGAGCTTGAGGAGGAGCTGCAGGAGGGGCTGGAAAGCACCTTTCCTGCAAGCGACCCCGTTTCGGCGGCCTATTCCTCGACGCCGGGCGGGGCGAAGCCGACGGATAAATGAGCGACGACCCCGCCCGTGAGGACCACGAGGATCATTAGGAATCGTGGATGGAGAACTTGCTGACCGATCTCGGTGCGAAGAGCTGGCTTCCGGACTCGCTCGTCGCAATCCGCCTCTTCGCGGCGCTTCTCTGCGGCGCTGCCGTCGGATACGAGCGCGAGCGTCGCAGCAGGGCGGCGGGATTGCGCACTCATATGCTCGTATGTCTCGCAAGCGCACTCGTTGCGCTTCTGACGATCGAAATCACCCACCACAAGGATTTCGCCGAGCAGTCCATCCGCGTCGATCCGATTCGACTGATCGAGGCAGTCACTTCGGGTGTCGCGTTTCTTGCCGCCGGGCTGATCGTCTTCACCAAGGGCGAGGTGAAAGGGCTCACGACCGGAGCGGGCCTGTGGCTTTCCGGCGCGACAGGGCTCGCCTGCGGTCTCGGTCTTCTGAGGCTTGCGTTCCTGGCAACCACGTTGGCACTGATCGTGCTCTGGCTACTGCACGTTCTGGAGATTCGGCTAAACCTCCGGGACAAGGGCTAACCGCATCGGTCACGCTCAATCGTCCTTGGAGGCGTGCTCCGGTTTTCCCTTCCGCTTGGTCGACGCCAGATCCTCCAGCTCCTTCTCCGTCATCGATTTCAGCATCCCCTTCGATGCCCCCTTCAGATCACTCTTCTTGGCCTCGCCGCGCTTCGCCGCCAGGGCAGCGCCGGCCGCCTTCTGCTGTGCTTTCGATTTCGCTGGCATGAGTGCCTCCTTTTCCGGTCGCAACCATGTGACAACCGTCAGGGCTGCAACCGGAGAAGTGCGAAAATGTTCCACTTCGGCCAGTGTCGCTCACTCTGCCGCGAGCGGGAGTTCCTCTTGTCTGGGTTTGGGCTCCTGCTCCGCCTCCGGCGCATGTGCCCTTTTCGGCTCGCGACCGAAGAACAATGCGTAGCCGGCAGGAAGAGCAAACACCGTCAGCAGTGTCGCGACGAGGATGCCGCCCATCATCGCATAAGCGAGCGGCCCCCAGAACACGCCCCGCGAAATGGGGATGAGCGCGAGCACCGCAGTCATCGCCGTGAGCGCGATCGGCCGGAAACGCCGCACGGCGGCACCGATGATCGCATCTTGCCGCGAGACCCCCGCGGCAATGTCCTGATCGATCTGGTCGATCAGGATGATCGAGTTTCGGATGATTATGCCGAGAAGCGCGATCACCCCGAGGATGGCCACGAAGCCGAAGGGCGCTCCGGTGATCAGCAGCGCGGCAGCCGCGCCGATGATCCCGAGCGGCCCGGTCGCCAGCACCAGCAACGCCTTGCCGAAGTGCTGCAACTGCACCATCAGGAGAACCAGCGTGACCAGCAGCATGATCGGCAGTTTTGCGGCGATGGACGCCTGACTCTCGGCCGATTCCTCCGCGCCGCCCTGTATCTCGATCGCATAGCCGGCCGGCAGGCTCTCACGCAGATCCTTCATGCGCTCGAAAAGCTTGAGCCCAACCTCGCTGCCTTCCGCGCCGTCCGGGATCGTACCACGCACCGTGATCGCCGGTAGACGGTTGCGGCGCCACTCGATTCCCTGCTCCAGCACGGGTTCGACCCTCGCAAGCTGCGAGACCGGAACGAAGCCACCGTAATCGGTCGGGACATAGACGGACTGGACCGCTGAGAGCAGATTGCGCGAAGCGTCCGGTTCGCGGGCGACGATCGAGACCGTCTCATCCCCATCGCGGAAGGTATCGAGCGGAACACCGGAAACCGCAGCCTGGATCATCTGCCTGACGCGCTGCGAGGTAACGCCGAGCGCCCGCGCCCTGTCCTGGTCAATGACGAGTTTCATCGTCGTCACCGGCTCCAGCCAGTCGTCATGAATGGTTCCGATCAGCGGGTCCTGCGTAAAATAGCTCTTCACCTGGTCAGCGATTGCTCGAACCTCGCTGCTTTCCGGTCCGACGACGCGGATCTGCACCGGCCAGCCGACCGGAGGGCCGAGGAAGAGGCGGTCGACCTTCGAGCGAACGGACGGGAAATCCTCCGCCAATATGCCGCGCAGCTTGGCGATCATACGCTCCCGGGCATCCTCGTCCTTCGCCATTACCAGCAACTGCGCAAAATTGGGATTGGTCAGTTGCTGGTCCAGCGGCAGGAAGAAGCGTGGGATGCCTTCGCCGATGTAGGTCGCGACGAACGTCTTGTCGGGGTCGTCGAGAATCTGCTTTTCGAGCGCCTTCGCCTGCCGTTCGACCTCGAGCACGCTGGTTCCCTCGGGCAACCACATGTCGACGAGAATTTCCGGACGAGAGGACCTCGGAAAGAAGCTCTGGGTGATGACGGTGAATGAGAAGAGGCTCGACACGAAAACTGCAAGTGTCAGCATCAGGACGATAACGCGGTGCCGGACGGCCCAGCCGACCGCGCTGTGCAGTCGCCGATAGAAGGGCGTGTCGAAGACATCGTGGTGCCCCTGCCCGGCATGCGCGCGCTGCTTGAGGATCATGTGGCCGAGCCACGGGGTGAAATAGACGGCGACGAACCAGGACGTGATGAGCGCGATCCCCACGACGTAAAACAACGACCGGACATATTCGCCTGCCGTCGACGCCGCGAAGCCCACCGGAATGAAGCCGGCGACGGTGATCAGCGTGCCCGTCAGCATCGGAAACGCGGTCGACGAGTAGGCGAAGGTCGCCGCGTCGAGTTTCTCGAGTCCTTCGTCGAGCTTCCGCTCCATGAGCTCCACGACAATCATGGCGTCGTCGACCAGCAGCCCGAGCGCAATGATCAACGCGCCGAGCGATATGCGCTGTAGCTCGATCCCGAGCTGGTACATGATGGCCAGGGTCGCGGCGAGCACCAGCGGTATGGTGATGGCGATGACGATCCCCGACCGCCAACCGATCGATAGCAGCGAGACGACGAGCACGATCACCAGCGCCTCCATCAAGGCCCTGGAGAATTCGCCGACAGCCTCGTGCACCACCTCCGGCTGATTGGAAATCTGGTCGACGGAGACGCCGACCGGCAGCGACGCTGTGAAGCGCTCGTAGGTCGCCTCGATCGCCTTGCCGACATCGGTTACCTTGAAGCCAGGCGCCATCACGACGCCGATCTGGACGCTGTCATGACCGTTGAAACGGAACTTTCGGGTATACGGCTCGGCGAGACCCGACGAGACATAGGCAATGTCACCGAGACGAATAACCTGGCCGCCGGCCTTGATCCGCAATTCACGCACATCGTCTTCCGAGCGAAGGTCGCCTTCCACCGAAACGCGCACTGACCGTACGGCGGATTCCACCGAGCCCGCCGAGTCGACATTGTTCTGCCCGGCGAGCGCGGCTTGCAGGTCAGCGAGCGTCAGCCCCCGCTCTGCAAGCACCTTGGAGGAGACGTCGATGTGGATCTCTCTCGGCTGATCACCGAGGATCACCGCCTTCTCGACACCCGGCGTGGCGAGCAGCATGTCGCGCGCCCGAACGGCGAACTCCTTGAGTTCAGGGAAGCTGTATCCCTCGCCGGAGAGAGCGTGCATCGTGACGAAGGTGTCGCCGAATTCATCATTGAAGTAAGGACCCATCAGGCCTTCGGGCAGCTCCTGCTCGATGTCGCCGACCTTCTTGCGAACCTGATAGAAGGCGTCCTTCACCTCCGCGGCATTGGTGTCGCCTTTGATGTTGACGGTCGTGATCGCCATCCCCGCGCGCGTATAGGAATGGATGTAATCGAGGTGCGGGGTCTCCTGCAGCTTCCGTTCGATCTTGTTGACGACCTGATCCTGCATCTCGTCGAGACTGGCGCCGGGCCAGACCGTCTGGACGACCATGACACGGAACGTGAAGTCTGGATCTTCCTTCTGCCCCATATTGGCAATCGCGAGTGCTCCCGCGACGATGATCAACGCGAAAAGGAATCGGGCGAGACTACCGTGCGCAATCGCCCAGCGCGACAGGTTGAACGGCGTCTTTTCTCGGTCGGACGTGCTCATAGGGAGCCCTCTGGTAGAGACATTTTCGGAAGCGGGCGTCAGCGCGCCACGGCGGCGGCCGGTGCGGCATTCACGGCCGTCTGCTGTGCATCGGCCGCGGAGACTTTCACTTTGAGGCCGTCACTCATGAACTGGGTGCCAGCCGAAACGACCATGTCACCGGGCGAAAGTCCCTCGTTCACCATCACGCCGTCATCAGAGAACTCGCCGAGCCGGACGGAGCGCGGACGGACGGTGCCGGCGTCCCGGTCGACCAGCCAGACCACGGGACCGCCATCCCTTTCTGCGAGCGCGCTCAGGGGAATGTCGAACCCTGCCGGCCCGCCCCCGACCCGTGCTTCCACGGTCGCGGTCATTCCCAGCAGCACGCGTTGGTCGTCAGGGATGCGGACTCGCACGGAAAAGGTTCGGGAGCGGGGATCGGCGCTGCCGGCGACTTCCCGGACGGTACCGTCCAGCACTGTACCTTGCTGCGACCAAAACCGAACCTTGACGGCGGCGCCCGCCGCGAAGTTCGCTATGTCGGTCTCCGGCACGGCAACCTGGACTTCCTTCTCTCCGTCCATCGCGATGGTCACGACTGGCGTACCCGAACCGACCACCTGACCGGGCTCACCATTGACCGCCGTGACGATGCCGGCCATGTCGGCGTGAAGCTTCGTATAGGCGACCTGGTTTTTTGCCTGTTCGAGAGCGGAAATGGCCGATTGCTCGGTCGACAGGGCCTGGTCGTAGGCGAGCGTGCGCTGATCGAGTTCCGATTTCGACGCAGCATTCTTCGCATAAAGGGTCTCGGCGCGCTCTTTGAACAGCCTGAGCGTGCCGACCTGTTTGGTAGCCGAGCGAAGGTCGGCCTCGGCACGGGTGACCGCAAGCTCGTAGTCCGCGGCGTCAAGTCGTGCCAGAATATCTCCCGGACGGACCCTGTCGCCGATGTCAACCGGGCGTTCGGTGATCTTGCCATTGACGCGGAAAGCGAGATTGATCGCGTAGCGAGCCTTGACCGCGCCCGAGTATTCCAGTCTGCGCCCCTTCTCGCTGGCCGCGACCTCGATCACCTTGACGGGGCGAACAACGGATTCGGCCTTGCTTTCCTGTTCGCTGCACCCGGAGGCCAACGCCGCGGTCGCCATCAGCGACAGGCCGATCAGCAGCCTACCTGCGACTCCTTTGACACTCGACATCACACTATGCTCCTGATTTGTCAGCTTGACGGGCTGGTGTTAGCGACCGGGTCTAGTTCTTCACCGCTTTCAGAGCGAACTCGATCAGCTCTTCAGCATTCGGGCGGTTCTGCTTCATCAGGCACTGGGTCACCATCTGCGGATGAACGATGACGGCAAGACAGGCACTGAAGCAACGACCGGAAGATTCAGGGTCCTGCGGCGCAAACTCGCCGGTCTCGATACCGTCCCTGATAATCGAGGTAATAACCTCGTCGAGGCGGGTGACGTGCGCGTCGATGACCGGCCACTCCTCCTCGATGGCGACAACCACCATCTCATGGACCTTCTCCTGATCGAGCATCGTCTCGACGGTCATGTTGTGCATCGCATGTCCGTACCGACGGAGCCTCTCCTCGGCAGTGACCGGCAAGCGCGCAATCGCCAGGGCCACCTCATAGCCCGCATCCAGCATCCGCTGCGCCAGCGCCTGGTGAATTTCGGTCTTCGATGAAAAAAACCGGTAGACGTTCGCCGGCGACATCCCGAGATCCTTCGCGATGTCCGCGACGTTGGTCTTGTAGTAGCCATAGTGGCGAAACAACCGCTCCGCCGCATCGAGGATACGCGTGACGTTTTCCTGCCTGGCGTTCTCTGCGGTATTGTCAGCAGCTTCGGACATCTTTCTTGCCATCTGGTTATTTGTGACGTTTTTCATTTTTCGTCAGTCGTAAGTCAAAACTCGACATTCGTCAACCACGAAAGCACAACCGCCCGGATGGAAAAAGATGTCGCCGCGCCTGGGGCATCGACGATGGCAGAGGAACCTCCTTGCCCAGACACCGTTGCTCGCGGTATCTCAGGTCATCGTTCAAGGAGAATGGGCATGCGAAGGACCATTGCCGTTTTGACCGCGGTCGTACTTTCATCCTGTACGGCGACGCCGCACCTCGGCGGTCCCCAACTGGAGCCTGTGCCGGGCAGCATCACCTATGGCGGACAGCCGCGCACGAAGTTGACCAAGGCACCCGTCGGCAGCACGTTCGAACACCGCTTCCAGGACCGCTTCGGGCGAACCGTCATCGAGGTCTACCGTATTGAACAGGACAGAAGCCTCACGATCGTCAGACGCTATGTCAGAGACATCTTCCCGGACTTCTGATCCGTTGTTGCCGCTGCATGGAAGTGCCCTCGACGGCTTCTTCGACCGCAGCGCCATCGATGTCGGACGGGATCTCATAGGGGCAACCCTTACGCTGGAAGGCGTCGGCGGCATCATAGTGGAAACGGAGGCCTACGAGCCGGACGATCCGGCCTCGCACAGCTTCGGCGGCCAGACACCGCGAAATCGTTCGATGTTCGGCGCGGCCGGGCACGTCTACGTTTACCGCTCCTATGGAATCCACTGGTGCCTCAACGTGGTCTGCCGGCCGGCGAGCGCCGTCCTGATCCGCGCAATCGAACCAGGGTGCGCCATTGAAGAGATGCAGATGCGGCGCGGTCGTACCGACCTCAGAACGCTTTGTTCGGGGCCCGGCCGTCTGTGCGAGGCGTTGGCGGTCACACGGGAACACGATGGCTTGCCACTCCTTTCGCCACCGTTCGGTTTTGCTCTGCCGACTGCGACCCCTCCTGTTGCAGTCGGCAGGCGAATAGGCATCACCAAGGCAACCGACCGCCCTTGGAGATTCGGGCTCGTCGGATCGCCCTTCGTGAGCCGAAAATTCGTCGATAAGCCGGCCTAAAACCTTCTGCAGCGCATCAGCCGGCAGGCTGCAGAAGGCGAACGACATTGCCGGAGCCGTCTGGTACGGGCGCATTCCGATGGAGAGCAAAAATGGCCTCCAGGTCGTAGGCCTCGCCGGCAACAAGCAAGCGTTTCGCGGAGATCACGACGGGAAGCGTTTTGCCATCACCTCTCCGAATCTCCGCAGTCTCGGAATCGTAGCCGCCCTGCTGCTGAAGCAGTTCGAGACGGCGTTTGCGTCCGGGGCTGTCGACGGCCACGCCACTTGCCAACATTTCGCGGCCGCTGAGGTCCGCCCAAGAACGCCCGGTCAGGTCCAGATAGGATTGATTTACGCTCATGAAACGGGAGCTTTGGTACCCCGTCGTGGATACAGAAAAGGCCACGGGCGCGGTGTCGAAGAGCGCCTCGTCGATGACCTTCTGCAGGCCCGCAGGAATACCCGGCTTTCCATTTTCTGGAATCGAGACCGCAGTTAGATAGTTCTTGCCACCGGCGAGCATAAACTCGTCTCTGAGTACGGCCACCATTCGCCAGGTATCCGCCTCCAGAAAAACCGACCTGCTCGATTCTCGGACGTCGGCTAGAGTCCGCGGCACAGAGCTGGCCGCGCGACATAAACGCATACGTTCAGCCGGTACTTCCGTCTTTAAGGCGCGGCAATTCAAGGCCTCGAGCGTCAGCTGCCGGGCGATCCGGTAGCCATCGTCGAGCAGATCGTAGCGGGCCTTGTTGGCACTGCCGCCGGGCACGGCGAACGGCATGTCGATCAGGTCCTGCAAGATGCGCCACACATCCTGTTCGCCGGCAGGCATCCAGGACCTTACCTTCCCGATCGCCGGCGCGCTGCGCACGATGGCGAAGGCTGTCGACGCCGGCAACCGGTCGCAGTCGGCCTCTTCGAGTATTCCCTCATTCAGTCGTGTCCCGGCAAGACGCAGGGGAGCTCCGTTGTCGTCCAGATAGAGCGAGACTTCAACAACGTCATCTGAGAGGTGCAACCAGGGATGATCCGCCCGAAACCGCGCGAGCGCATGCTTGTCCAAAACAATGACGGTATTCATTCCTGCCCAAACAGTCCGAAGAGTTTCGCCGCGGCAATAGATGGGGACGATCCGGCCGTAAACCAGCTCTCCACCTCTCTATTTACGAATACGCTACGAAAGAGAAAGCTGAAATTGGCCTTTTTGCGTATGCGAGAATCCGCCTCGTGATCTCGTTGTTCAATAAGCGGTTGTTTTAGATTTGAGATTCCGTCCCGCAATGCAGGATAACGAGGCTGCGACCTTTTTTGGTATGTCCCGCAAGACGCATGGCTTCCCAGAACGGAGAGCGTACCCGCGACGAATCTGCCGCATTTGTGTGCAGATCTGCGATCCAAAACTATTCTGAATCCCAAGATCGCAGAAGTCGAAGTCCTACCGGACGGTGGCGACCGTCACCGGCATCAAAATCCGGTGGCTTTCCGCAGGATGGCGATCTCGTCGGTGGTCAGGCGACGGACATCCCCCTTCGGCAAATCACCGAGTTCGATTTCGCCGATCGCCACGCGGACAAGGCGTAGGCACTCGACACCGATCGCCTCCAGCATCCGGCGGATCTGGCGATTTCGCCCTTCCTCGAGCGTCACTTTCAGCCAGGTGTTCTTTTCCCCCTGGCGGATGACCCGGACGGAAGCGGCACGCCATGTCTCCCCCTCCACCAGCACGCCAGTCTCCAGCTGCCTGGCTTGGCGGTCATCGAGGTGCCCGCCGACTTGCACGTGATAGACTTTCGGCACGTGGGTTGCAGGGTCGAGGAGCCTCTGGGCGAAAACCGTATCATTGGTAAACAACAGCAAGCCTTCGCTTGCCTTGTCGAGCCGCCCGACAGGGGAAAGAAAGCCGAACCCGGTACCTTCGAGACGAGAAAAGACAGTCTCCCGCCCCTCCGGATCATCCCTGGTGGTGACGAGGCCACGCGGCTTGTTCAGCATCACGTAGACCTTCTCCTCCGCCGCGACGGCACGCCCGTCGACTTCGATACGGTCCGAGCGGATGTCTACCCAGGTGTCAAAATCCGTAACGGGTTTCCCCGCGACCGAGATCCGCCCTTCCGCTAGCAACCTTTCCGCCTGGGTGCGGGAGCAATAGCCGAGCTTCGAGAGCGCGCGGGTGATCGTCACCCGGTTGCCTGTTCCGCCTTTTGCCGATCTTGCCACGAGTGGTCTTCCGCGCTGGTTCGAGGTTGTTCGGATCTACCGCCGTGACAGAGGATCACGACGACCAAAGGCCATTGATCGAACGAAGCGACAAGTCAAGCAGGAGGCTCGACTGCGGAAAGCTCATCGGCGGCGGCGAAACATGATCTCGCCCTTTCCGAACACGGCATTGTCGCCGCAAATGCGGGTCGGCGCGGTTCCCAGCAACGGCTTGTCGAGAATTTTTTCCGCAATCAGGAAACGGTCGAACAGGCCGGAGAACGCGATGTCCGCGTTGCCGCCGTCGACGAATGTCGGCGAAAGTACGTCCGGCCGCCGGTCGAGGAGCAACGAGCCACGTTTCATCAGATAACCGGGCATGGCACCGACCCGTCCCGTGACGACGATGGTTCCGGCGATCATGCCGAGGCCGAGATGATCGCCGCATCCCTTGAGCACCGCGATCAGTCCGCGCCGCATTTTCTCTCCGGCACGATGCCCGGCTTTGCCACGAACGACGATCGTCCCGCCACTGACACCCTGCAACTCACCGGCCAGCGGAGCACCGAGGCGATCCCCGGCATTGCCGGTCACCTCGATACGGCCGCCCGAGAGACCGGAACCGAGTTCCTCGCCCGCGCTGCCCTCGATGACCAGCGTACCGCCGCCCATTGCCCGTCCCGCCCTGAAACCGACGTCCCCGACGACCCGGATGCTGCCGGACGTCATGCCCGCTCCGACCTGATCGAAGCGCCGCGATCCTCCGTCAAAGACAAGGGACGATGCATCCTTGCCCGTTATCCTGAAGAGGTCGCCGACCTTGACGCCAGTCCGCGTCGTTCCGACCGGAAGGGCGGCGATATCCGACACCGGCTGACCTGCCAAACGATCCGGAACGAGCGCCGATAGATCGAGCCTTTCCCCGGGCTCCGCGAGAAGCCTAAACGTCAGCGGCTTCATGGCAGCAGCTCCCTGAGGTGGTAATGGAACTTGCCGAGCTTGCCGCCGTAATTGCCGGCGCTGATCCTGAGGGCCCCCTGTTTCGGTCCGAGTTTGACGACGGCCTTCAGTCCCGCACGCATCGCGTCCGAGACCGCATCGCTGGTCTCGCCGTCGATCACGATCTCCAGCACCGCATTGGTGCCGGGCTCGAGCGCCGTCTTCACAGCTCCCTTGAGCGTCGGCGCGAAGGCGTCGTTGGTCGACGCCATCATCCCCTTGTACTTACCGCCGACCTTCGAGCCGGAGCGCACGATCCCGCCCGGGAAGGGCATGATGACCCCCGGAACCTTCTCGATGGCGGCAACGGCGGTCTCGGCTGCCTTGAGCGCTCGCGCCCAGTCGGCGGCGAGAAGCAGCATGTTGCCGCCGCCCACGGCCTGCTTGGTCAGCCCCGTCGTCGCCTCACAGAGGAACTCTCCATCCATCACGGGGACACGCCAGTAATGCCTGCCGCCGAATTTCTTGGATATCTGCCAGCCGTCGCCGAAGTAGCGGAGTGCCGAACCGAGATCGAGTGGAGCACTGCCTTCCAGACCCGCAAAGCAGGCGCTGCCGGGCGAGGTCAGAACACATTGCCCCAGACGCGTTTTCAGCTGCTTCTGCAACTCGTCCGTTCCCATCGCGAACAGCATGACCCGGCAACCGGGGCGGCCGTCCGGCGTCTCGGTCTCGGACAGGTCCATGTCAATGCCCGCCTCGCATCCGCAGCCGATGACCGAGGTGGCAAAGCCGGTCATCGTGATCGCCGCCTGCCGGGCCCATTTGAGCGTCGGAGCGGTAATGATGATGGCGGTCGCCCGCATGCCGAAGGCCTCGGCAAACGTATCGTCGATAACGACTCCATTGCGGATCAGCTGTTGCATGGGACCTCCGCGAAGGCGTCGGCGCGGGAGATGGCCGTTTCCGGAAACGTAAACCAGTCGAGGCCGAGCCCGTAGCGGCTTTCGAAATAGTCGGCGAGGCGGCGGGTCATCGCCCTGTCCTGCGGCGGATCGAGCCGCAGTGCCTTGCCCCACCGATAGTGAGTTACGGTTCCGTCCTGAACCACGAGATCGCCGTTCTTGAAGACCAGCGCCGCCTCGCGGAACATCCGGGCGATGTCCTTGCCCCGCCTGTAGACCGCAACGTCGGCAACGGCGCCCGCACCGAGATGACCACGATCCTTGAGGCCGAGGAGCCTCGCCGGGGCGGCGCGGGTCATGATGGCAATCTCGTCGAACGTGTATTCACGCGTGATCGAAGAAAGCGTCGAGTGCCGCAACGCCGACTGGTTGAGCTTCTCCGATTGGATATCCCGCGCCTCGCGGCTCATCAGGAGTTCAAAAAGTTCCGGATAGGTGGTGAACGGCGCACCGTTCGGATGATCCGTAGTGAAGAACACGCGCCAGGGATCGTTGATCAGCAGGAAAAGTTCGAGCCCGATCGCCCATTGGAGCGAGCCGTAATAGTCCTGCTTGTAGCGGTAGGGCACGATCCCGCCACCGTTCGCATCTCCGTCATAGATGACGGACTTGCGCGGGCTCGCATGGCCGATGGCCGAGAATTGGCGAGTAACGTCCGAGGAGATCGTCACCGTCTGGCCGAACATGACCTGCCCGACATCGATCGTGACTTCGGGAGTTCCGTTGACGAGTTCGGCGAGCCGTGTCGCCTCGGAGGAGAAGCCACGTTTCCCCTCCGTCCCGTACCCATAGAACTGCAAGTGCGCGAGGTGGAGCCGTTCCCCCTCGGCGGCGCTGATGGTCTCCGCCGCCGTTGCGGCATTGCCGGGTATGCCGAGATTGTTTGCGTGAACGTGGAGCGGATGCGGAATGCCGAGACGGCCAACGGCAGCCTGCAGCGTCTTGACGATCCTGCGCGAGCTGACGCCATAGGCCGGCACAACATCGTCGAAGGAAAAAGCGCGAACGTTTTCCTTGAAAGCCGCCGCACCACCGGCATTGATCACCTTCACCCCCAGCGACCGTGAGGACGAGACGGTCCAGGCGACGTAATCGTCGACCATCGCCGCCGGCTCGTTGTCCCGGATCATCGAGAGGAGGAAATCGTCGTTGCCGAGGATCGCAAGCGTCGCTTTGTCGATGATCGGAATGTCGGAGAGTTCCAGGTGCGTGTGGAGCGCGTTGAGCGGGTTCATCGCCGGCTCGACCACCGTGGTGAAACCCATCTGCGCATAGAGCGTCCCGGTCCGGAAGGTCGACCAGCCGGCGTTCGAGAGCGGGGTGTGCAACGGGCGGGCCTGATGAGCGCGATGGTGCTCGGGCAGCAGCAGGCGCGCCGTGTTCACATTGCCGCCGCCGACATGGGAATGAATGTCGATTGCCCCGGCCATCACCACACAGCCGGAAACGTCGAAGGTCTTGTCGGCACGCCGGCCTTCCGGCCTCTCGACGATCAAGCCGTCGCGGATCCATACGTCCCGCCGTCGGCTCTCGCCGTTTACCGGGTCGACGACCTCTCCTCCCGCCAGTCGGATCAGCACGGCAGCGCCTCCCTTTCCGTCAGGGCATCCGCCAGTTCGCGAAGAACCGCAGAAAGAGGCGGACGATCGGAGGGCGCGGACGCGTTCACGGCCGACAGCGTTCCGATACGGCTGGAATAGAAGACGCCGTCATGGTCGATGCCGGCCCGTCCGATCTTGATGGTCACCGCAGCACCGGCGGCCGGGCGGTCGGTCGGCAGGAAGGCGACCAGCGGCAGGCCGCGTCGCTGTGCCGGCGGATCGCCGTCTCCGTCCATTACCAAGAGCTGCAAATCGGCTTCGCGCTCCGCGATCATTCGCCCGATATTGGCGAGCCGCGGATCATAGACTGGCTTGCCGGTACCGAATCCGGTCCTCGGCGGAAAGCCGGTCATCCAGACGGACGCGAGCAGCAGCCCCCAAGCCTTGTCGTCGGAAGGAAGAAAGAGGCTGGTGGCACGGCGGCTGCGATTGAGATCACTGACTAGTCCTTGCAGCATGGCAAGCGTGAAAATTCCCTGCTGCCGGCCGGAAAAAACAAAGACGGGAAAAGCAGCCTTTTGGAGCGCCGCAGCAAGTTCATCCAGCCCCTCGACGGTCCCGACGCTCTTCCTGCCGCCGAGGCCGGCACGTGCGGAGGCGAGAACGGCAGCGAGCGGTTGAGCGGACGCCTCGACCACGCTTGCCTTGACCCGCTTCAATACAGAGGAGATCTCGGATGCGGATTCCTCGCGTCTTGCGCCCGATATATGGAACCAGCGCCGCTTATGCGAAGGAGCAAGATCCGGGCGCACCTCATGCCAAGAGAGGAGCAATTCATGATGAGCGGCCGGAATTTCACCGACCAGTACGATCAGGTCCGCCCTGCGGCGCGTTTCGAGCGGGGTCGTGAAAAAGCCGCCATGATCGGTGAAGAGCGCCGCTTCTTCGGCGAGTTCGCTTCCGCGAACGTGATCGTAAGCCGCCCCGACCCGTTCGGCCAGCGCGATCACACTTCGACAACCATGAATATCCGAATCAACTGAAATAACCGGGCAGCGGCACGAAACCAGAAGCTTTGCCGTCTCCTGAATTGCGGCTGTCAATGAAACTGCCTGGTTGCCTATCCACGCAACCGACATACCCCACAACTTTCTGGTGCCGGTCTAGATTCTAGCCAATTCTCTGAGAAAGTGAACCCCCGCCCGAGATCAAAATCGCCGATCAGTCGTCGTACTTCAAGTAGGCAAACCGCTGATCCGTCCGCGGGGTACCTTCCAGGGCACTGCCTTCCCTGCCGGGTTGCCACTGCACGACTTCCTCGATTTTACGGGCGAGTTCGAAGTCCTTGTCGGTGATCCCCTTGGCCACGTGCGTCATCAGCTTGACCTCGACCCAGGCGTAGGAAGCCTTGAGGTCAGGGTGATGCCAGGCGGCTTCGGCCAGGTGGCCAACCGTGTTGATGACCATCAGCGTCGATTTCCAGCTGTGGGTCTTGTACTTGCGGCGCAGCCAGCCATCCTCGTAACGCCAGTGCGGCAGTTCACGCTTGAGCCTCTCGAGGATCTCGGCTTCGGAGTAGACGCGGTCCGCCTTGCCGGCGGCATCGGTGCGGTCGTTCATCGACATGGCCTCCCTCATTCTTTGATCACGCCGCTTGCGCTGCGACCAAAAGACGATATCATATCCACGGGCCCGATATTCTAGATTGTTAGAATTACATCAAATGTCGGACTCCGTCACCATTCAAGTCCCTGCACGCTTGCATCTCGGTTTCCTCGACATTCCGGGAAAGTCGAGCGGGCGTTTCGGCAGCATAGGCCTTCCGCTCGAGACGATCGCCACGGTGCTGACGGTCGCCAGGTCGCGTGAGACAAGCATCGAGGGCGAGGAGCAGGCGCGTATTCGCGCGCATCTCGCTAAGCTGAG
This sequence comes from Ciceribacter thiooxidans, assembly GCF_014126615.1. Taxonomy (NCBI): domain Bacteria; kingdom Pseudomonadati; phylum Pseudomonadota; class Alphaproteobacteria; order Hyphomicrobiales; family Rhizobiaceae; genus Ciceribacter; species Ciceribacter thiooxidans. Next base: position 306,374 of record NZ_CP059896.1, on the reverse strand, counting down.
CGCCCATCTCGGGATCGACAGTCATCACAAGGTCATCGTACACCGCACGATCCCGAGTCATTCTGGCCTCGGATCGGGAACGCAGCTCGCGCTGGCCATATCCGCCGCGTTGAGGACGCTGCATCAACTCCCGTTCGCCGTTCGCGACGACGCCGTCTTTCTCGGCCGCGGCACCCGTTCCGGTATAGGCATCGCAGCTTTCGATCGGGGCGGTCTGATCATCGACGCAGGCAAGGGGCAAGACGACCAGGCGCCCACCGTGATCTCGCGGATTCCGTTTCCGGAGAACTGGCGGATCATCCTCGTGTTCGACCATCACCATGAGGGCATCCACGGCGAGGCCGAGATCACCGCCTTCCGTGCCCTTCCACTGTTCGCCGAGACGAGTTCCTCGACCATCTGCCGCACGACATTGATGGCGCTGATGCCCTCCTTGCTGGAAGGTGATCTCGCGAGCTTCGGAAAGGCGGTCGAGACGATCCAGTACGAGATCGGCCGTTACTTCGCCCCCGCACAGGGTGGGCTGTTCACCAGCAAGGCGGTCGAAACCGCCGTCCGCAAGCTTGCGGTTCACGGTGCAGTCGGTATCGGACAAAGTTCCTGGGGACCGACCGGTTTTGCCTTCAGCGAGTCGCAGGAGGCAGCCGAACAGATCGTCGACGATGCCGGCATCGACCAGCCGGGCCTCAGCACTCGCATCGTGCCTGCACGAAATCTCGGTGCGAAAATCACCCAGACGGTGATGCCGCCGCAGTTCGGCTTGAGACAAGGGCGCTTTCACTGAGGAGGAACACGAACGTTGAGCCGCAAGACCATTCTCCACATGCTCACGCCGCTGAAGCAGATGAGCCCATTCGACGTCAACATAGCGCTCGATGCGGGATATGATCACGTCATCCCCTATACCGACGTAACGCTCGCCGACGTCGGCAATCTCGTGCAAGATGCCATCTTCTCGCGGCCGCCGGAGGCAGGCGTGGCAACGGGGATCTTTCTTGCCGGCAAGGACGCGGCGCTGGCGCTTGACATGCTCGACGCAGCAAGAAAGGCCATGGTCCCGCCGTTCGAGGTCTCGGTGTTCGCCGATCCCGCCGGCTCCTTCACGACAGCGGCCGCGATGGTGGCCAAGGTCGAGAAGGCGCTAACGAAACAACACGGCCGCGATCTCAAAGGCGCAAAGGTAGCGGTCTTCGGCGCGACCGGAGTCGTCGGCTACTGCACCGCCGTCATCGCGGCAAAGGAAGGCGCCGTTGTCACCATCATCGGCCATGACGGCGTCGAACGTGTCCGGCACATTGCGCGATCCATAAGGGAGCGCTTCGGGGTAGATGTCGAGGCCGTCGACGGCTCGAGCGAAGACGACAAGACGGCGATCCTCGCGACGGCGGAAATCCTATTGACCGCGGCAAAGGCGGGCGTACAGGTAATCTCGTCGAAACAAATGAGATCGGCCGAGACGCTCCTCGTTGCCGCGGACGTGAACGCCGTCCCGCCGGCAGGCATCGAAGGGCTCAAGGTCAATGCCAACGGCGAGCCCCTCGATGGACAGGCGGTTGGCATCGGTCCCCTCTCGATCGGCAACGTCAAGTACAAGACCCAAGCGGGTCTGTTCGCACGGATGATCTCCGCCGAAAAACCCGTCATCTTTGATTTCCAGGATGCATTCACCCTTGCTCGCAGTCTCGCCAAATAGCCCCGTGATCCTGGTGGTGGCGATTTCCGGACGGTCGCTCGCAACGGCGGCCCGCCGCGCAGGTTATCGCGTCCTCGTGGCCGATCTCTTCAACGACACGGACACCTGTCGCCTGGCCGAACGCGTGGCTATCCTGCCGGGCAGTTTGCAGGAGGGGATCGACGGAACGGAGATCGTGCCGAGCCTCCGGAACCTGGTCGGAGAGGACAGACCGGAGGCATTGGTCTACGGGTCTGGTTTCGAACGACGACCGGACCTTATCGACCTGCTCGCCAGCGCCTTCCCGGTCGCCGGCAACAGCACCGACACCGTCCGGCGGGTGAAGGACCCCTCGTCGCTTGCGTCGCTCTGCGCCGGGATCGGCATCCTCCACCCGGAAATACGCTTCGATGCCCCGGATGATCGGCAGGACTGGCTGACCAAGATTTCGGGCGGTGCAGGCGGCTCTCATGTGCGGCTGGCCACCTCTGCCGGACCCTTTCCGCCGGGCAGCTATTTCCAGCGGTATGTTGCCGGGATCGGCCTTTCCGCACTGTTCCTCGCAGACCGCGGTGGTGCATACATCGTCGGCTACAGCCGCCAGTGGCCCTCGCCCTCGATGGGCAGCCCTTTCCGCTACGGCGGCGCCGTTCGCCTCCCGCGTCTTCCGCGCGCAAAGGGGGCGAAGATCAGCCGCTGGCTGAATGATATCGTCGCCCGGACGGGGCTGGTCGGGCTCTGCAGCGCGGACTTCATCGACGGACCGGAAGGAACGTTTCTTCTGGAGATCAACCCGAGACCCGGTGCGACGCTCGACATTTTCGACGGAGATGACACGCCACTGCTGACCCAACATCTTCGCGCGGTGCGCGGCGAGCGTATCGACATCCCCCGTTACCGTGGCGCAATGGCGTCGGCGATCGCCTATGCCGCGCAGCCGATTCCGCGTTTTCCCGAGCTGGAATGGCCGCCGCTGACGGCAGACCATCAGCGCCCCGGCTCCGAGCTCGACGCGGGCGATCCGGTCTGCACCGTGCTGGCACGAGCCCACTCCGCTGCGGCGGCCACGAAGGCCGTCATGACGCGGATCAGCGAACTGGCACCTCATTGGGAGGAGATCACAGGATGAGGGACGGAGAAGCCTTCCTGAATAGAAGTGCGCAACAGGTCGTCGACCGGATGGTCGCCGAAGCGGGACGGCTCGGCATCAGCCACAGCCGCGGCAGCCTCGGAGAACACCTGATCGACGCTGGTGCACAAAGCCACGGCTCACTCGAGGCCGGGCTCCGCATGATCGATATCTGCATGGGCGGACTCGGCAGCACATCGGTAAGTCTCGACCGACATTCCTCGCGCTGGCCGCTTTCGATCGAGGTTCGCTCGTCCCAACCGGTCCTCGCCTGCCTTGCCAGCCAGTATGCCGGATGGCAACTGAGCCACGAGAAATATTTCGCCATGGGCTCGGGACCTGTGCGGGCGCTCGCCCGCGTCGAGCCGCTCTTCGATGAAATCGGCTACAGGGAACCAGCTACCGAAAGCTCGGTGGTCGTTCTGGAGACCGCAACGCCGCCGCCCGCCGCCATCGTCGAAAAGGTGGCCAGGGCCGCCGGGCTCGCGCCAGACCAGCTCACCTTCGTCTATGCGCCGACGCAGAGCATCGCCGGCTGCGTCCAGATCGTCGGCCGCGTACTGGAGGTGGCGCTGCACAAGGCACACGACCTGAAATTCCCGCTGGATGCCATCGTCGACGGCATCGGAAAGGCGCCGATCCCGGCACCGCATCCCGACTTCCTGAAGGCGATGGGGCGCACGAACGATGCAATCATCTATGGCGGCCTCGTCCAGCTGTTCGTCCGGGGTTCCGTAGCGGCTGCCCGCAATCTTGCCGAACATCTGACAAGTGACGGATCGAGAGACTACGGCCAGCCATTCTCGGAAATCTTTCGCAAGTTCAACGGCGACTTCTACGCCATAGACCCACACCTCTTCAGCCCGGCCGAAGTGATCGTCACGGCGATCGAGACCGGTGAAACCTTCCGCGCCGGCAAGGCGAATATCGACATGTTGGAGCAGTCCCTTGGCTGAAATGACACCGCCGGTCCTGCGGGACAAGATACTGATTACGTCCGACCGCACCGACAGCCAGGTGCAGCAGTTGAGCGCCGCGCTTGCCCGGCTCGGCATGGACGCCGTCTTCCTGCGGCTTGCCGATATCGCGTTCGATTCCCGCCACGTGTCCGGCATCGCCATTCCGGGATTCGACGGGGCCTTGCCGGCGGCGGTCATCGTCCGCTCGATCTCCTCCGGCAGTTTTGAAGCCGTCACGCGGCGCCTCGGGATCCTGCACGCGTTCAGCCATCTCGGCGTACCGGTGTGGAATTCGGCAAAGGCGATCGAGCGCTGCGTCGATAAGTCGACAACGACGTTCTTGATGGCTCGCGCGGGACTGCCCGTGCCGGAGACCTTCGCCGTGGAGACGATTGCCAACGCACGCGCCATTGCGGAACGGGAGCTTCCGAAGGGGCCGCTGGTCCTCAAACCGCTCTTCGGCTCCCAAGGCCGGGGCGTGCGGCTGATCGAAACGGTCGAGCAGTTGCCGGATGGCCTTGAAGTCGATGACGTCTATTACCTGCAGCGGTACGTGGCGCGGCCGGGCACGACCTTTTGCGACTACCGCGTCTTTACCTGCAACGGTACCGTCCTCGGCATGATCGTACGCCGTGCCGACGGCTGGGTCACCAATATCGCGAGAGGTGCGCATGCGGAGCCGGTAACGGGACCGCTTCGCCCTGCGCTGGAGTCACTGGCGCTATCGGCGGCTGCCGCGATCGGTACGGATTTTGCCGGCATCGACATCATCCCGGCGGCCGACGGCCGGCTCCAGCTTCTCGAGGTCAACAGCATGCCGGCATGGACGGGCCTGCAGTCAGTGATCCCCGTGCGGGTCGCAGACCACATAGCGGAAGCGCTGGTCGCGCATCTTTCGCCGGCAGAAGGCGAAAGGCCTGCCGCCTGATGCCGAAATCCGCCGAAATCGACGCAGCCTATCGCGAGGCCTGCCGGCTGGAGATCGAGGCGCTGAAGCCCGGCAACGTGCATCGCTTCGCCGATGGACACCGCATGTCGGCGCAACAGTTTCTGGACAGCGCCGAGGTCTCGGCGTCTGCAGTCTGCCATCCCGGGTGGCCGGTCGGGCGACGAATTCTGGACGCAATCCACGCGACGCGGGAAGTCGTCGGCACCAACACAAATCTCGGCATCGTCCTGCTGTGCGCGCCTCTCGCCAAGGCCGCAGAAGCCAGTGGAGACGACTTGCAGAGAGACTTGGCGGATGTGCTCGGATCAATGAACGGCGACGATGCGCGAGACGTCTTCCGGGCGATCACGCTCGCCAATCCCGGTGGGCTTGGCGAGGCGGAAAACGACGTCGCGGAACCGCCGCGAGTGCCACTCCTTGTCGCTATGCGGGAAGCCACTGACCGCGATCTGATCGCTCGGCAATACGTGAGCGACTTTGCCAACATCTTCTCAGGCGGACTTGCCGCCTACCGCACGGCCGAGAAAGGTGGAGAAACGGGCATGTGGCCTACCGTCTTTACCTATCTGCACTTCCTCTCGGAATTCCCGACAGCCATGTGGCCCGCAAGCATGGCACCGCAACGGCTGAGAACGTCCGTCTGGAAGCAACTTCGATTGCGGAAAAAACGCGCGCGATTTCCGATGAGATGAAGCGGCTCGAATTGCTTGTCGACTTCGACCGAAGGTTGAAGGCTGCAAGCGTCAACCCCGGCACATCGGCGGACCTGACCGTCGCGACAGTTTTCACCGCGAAGCTCAACTTCGTCTTGCATAATTCGCAGGTAAGTGCTTGAATTTCTCCGGCGGAAGATTGGGCTTCTGCTGCTATCTGGCCAACCGACCCGAGTACAAAGGGTGCTGTGAACAAGGATAGCTGTCCATCGAGCGTCGTGTCTCGAAGGTACGGCATCTTTGGACAAACCATTTTGGAACGGTACAGGGAGGTACATGGCCGTGGCAAAAATCAATAAAGTTCTGGTTGGCGAATCTCTTATTGGCGACGGTAACGAAGTCGCTCATATCGACCTTCTCATCGGCCCGCGCGGCAGTGCGGTCGAGTCTGCATTCTGCAATGCCCTGACGAACAACAAGGACGGATTTACCTCCCTCCTTGCAGTTATTGCGCCCAATCTGCCTTGCAAACCCAACACCGTGATGTTCAACAAGGTGACCATCAAGGGGGCCAAGCAGGCCGTCCAGATGTTCGGTCCCGCCCAGTATGGCGTCGCCAAGGCGGTACAGGACAGCGTCGCGGACGGCACCATTCCCGCGGACGAAGCAGACGACGTCTTCATCTGCGTCGGCGTATTCATCCACTGGGAAGCGGATGACGACGCCAAGATCCAGGACTTCAACTACAGGGCGACCAAGGAAGCCATCCAGCGTGCCGTTACCGGCAAACCGACGGCTGCCGAGGCGACCGCGCAACGCGATCAGGTCAAGCATCCCTTCGGTGCCTAGACACGAGACAACCCCGCACAGAGCACGCCCTCTGTGAATTCGGATGGCCTGTTGCGCCGGTTGGCTAAGATCTTCGGATTCTGAAACGTGGAAAGAGGGAGGTCTCCCTCTTTCCATTCTGTCATCCGTCCTCGACGACGACATCCATCCCGTCCATCATTCCGGCAATCACATCACGCGTCAGGGTACCGTCGTGAAGGGACGTGGCGACGAGCGCGGCCGCGATACCCATGTCCGAAAGTCGCCTCAGGTCTGCCGCGTCGCGTACGCCACCTGCGGCGACGACCTGCCGTCCACCCGCCCTCGCCTTGATCTCTGCAAGCCGGGCGAAATCCGGTCCCGTTCCAGAACCGACGCGGGCAAGCGTCATGACAATGATGCGGGAGGGCCAGAGGTCCGAGCGGGCAAGGACCTCGTCCGGTCCAGTGAACTGCTCGTCGCGGAAGTCGAGAGAGAGAATTGCGCGAGGATAGGCCGAGAAGTGGGCGAGGAAATGGGCGTCGGCAAGCGATTCCGACCCGACGACCGGCGCCACGCCAGGCAAGGCGTGCGCACGCGCAAGGCTTTCCGAACTCGGGAAGCCGGCGTCGAGCCAGACTCCCGGCGCCGGACGCAGATGCGCGAGACGAAGGGCAGCGCTGCAGTCTCCCGTACTGCCAGCGATCGCATCGAGATCAGCGACATAGAAGATGGGAAAGCGATAGACACTGCGTAAGCCATTCGCGACATCCTCGAGGACGGGACGAAGGCTCAACGGCGTTTCGATCGCGCGATACGCCTGTCGTTCGCCGCAGCGGGCATGGACAACGAGAGCATCTTTGATGTCGAGAACCGGAATGATAAGCACGAACGGAAACCCCAGAGAGGACGACCGCTCCATGGAAGACCGGAAATTCGCAGAAGGAAAGCGCTTTGTCGCCGGATGGGATATCGGCGGCGCTCATCTGAAGATGGCGCTCTGCGAGAACGGCGTCATCACGCATGCGGCCACGCTGAAGACTTCCATGTGGCTCGGCATCGAAGAGGTCCGCAACGGCATCGGAACCCTGCGGACGGACGTTCCGGCGGGTGCGGCAAATGCCTTTACTATGACGGCCGAGCTTTCCGACGGATTTTCCGACAGATCCGAGGGCGTGGAAGGTATTCTCACCCTAATTGAAGAAGAATTCGGCGTCCGGAACACGTTCATCTACGCCGGCCGTTCAGGCTTTGTCGACACGCTGCGTGCACGCGGCCTCGCGCCCGACATCGCCTCCGCGAACTGGCACGCAACAGCGGCGCTCGCCGCAAGCGTGGTCGGAGAAGCACTGTTCGTCGACATGGGATCGACGACGACCGATATCGTCGCACTGCGGGACGGCAAGGTGGCAAACACGGGCTATGCCGACGCGGAACGCCTCTTGTCCGGCGAACTGGTCTACACCGGCTTCGCGCGATCGGCACTGATCGGCATCGCCAATCTTGTCCCGGTTCGTGGCACGATGACGCCGCTGATGAATGAATACTTCGCCAACACGGCCGACATCGCGCGTATTCTCGGAATGCTCGACGAGGCGGATGACCAGTATCCCTCAGCCGACCGGAGGGAAAAGACGGTCGCCGGATCGATCGGCCGGCTGGCACGGATGATTGGCCGCGACGGGCCGGACCTCTCGACCGAGGAGTGGAGCGACATCGCGCTCTGGTTCAGCGAGCATCAGTTGCGCATGGTGCATGACGGTGCTTTCCGCGTCGCGACCGATCATCGGCTCGCCCGCGGAGCCCCCGTGATTGGCGCCGGCATCGGGCGACCGCAGATCCGGAGACTCGCCGCACGGCTGGAACGGCCGTTTGTCGATTTCGGCACGCTGATCAGCGCCGTCGAACCTGCGCGCGACGCGGCCTGCAAGGCGGCGCCGGCCGCGGCCGTGGCCTTGCTCGCAGCGGCGCAGATCAGCAAGTCTGCGGATGTGGTCTAGTCTGCCGCCCGGTACTGCTCGACCCGCTCCATAAGCCAGTTCCAAGCCATCTGCTCGTCGGGGCCGGATGTCTTGTCGATCGCAATCTTGAGATAGTCAATCTCCCGATCGATCTTGTCCTTGGGCAGCATGTGCAACCGGCTCACCAGAATGGCGAGTTCCAGCACGGCGGCCTTGGCTCGGTTGAGCCCTGTGAAAGGCGCATGCATTGCCTCGCCGACGACCTTGCAGAAATGCCGTGGGCGCCCGCCGTCGTCATCGACCGAGTCCACTTGCAGCAGTGAATGGCTGAGCGCCGATTGCAGCCGCGGCACCGGCCAGTCGGCGACAGGTACGAGCGGCCAGTCCTTCCGCCCGGTGAGGCAACCCGCAAAGACCAGCATGTCATCCGTATAGTTTGCGATGGCGAACGGCACGGCGGCGAGGTTATCGAGCGTTCGGGAGGGGCGGAAGGGAGCAATCACCCAGCCGTCGCCCTCGGCAATGATGCCGAGCGGCGCAATGTGGGGAGCGCCGGCGGCATCGACAGTGGTCACGATCACTTCGCGAATATAGCTCACTTGCCCTCCTTCTTCGCGCGGAGCGTGTGGCCCGCCTCGGCGAGCCGCGTCCGGTCGTCTGTCTTTTCCGGAACGGCAACACCCCAGGCCAACGGCTCGTCCTGTACGTACCGCTTGCCGAGCTTCCAGGCGATCTCCGCCTTGGTGAGCTCCGCGCCGAGATAGAAGGCGTGCGCACCGTCGGTAGCAACGTTGAGATCGGGAAAGAAGGAGAACACATCCTGTCCGGTCCGGTGGCCCCGCACATTGAAGACATGTACGCCGTCCGCCGCCGTCATGATGCGGAAGTTGGCGTCGCGGACAGTGTTCGCCAGAGCCTCGATGTCATTCGTCGTAAAGGGAAACGGCTTGCGATCATGCACCTGCAGCAGCCCCTGATCGTAGCCCTTCGGCAGAGCACCGTCACGCTTCGCCGCATGCATAATCCGCCGCGCGCGATCATGCTCTTCCACCGTGCGCACGGTGTGCGGGCTGACATTGACGACCAGCACGTTGCCGATCGAGAGCTCGGAACAAAGGCCGAGAAGCACGGCCGTAACGCCGGAGGAATCCGCATCCGTGAGCTCGGTCAGGTTCCCCGTGCCCATCAGCATCGGGGCGTCCGGCCAGCGCCGGCGCGCCTCGATGAAGCGGCCGAGCGAAGCTGCAAAACCGAAATGGATGGGATCGAGGACCGGATCGACGATGAAGTCGATGCCCGCCTCGCGCGCCATCTCGATGACACGCCCGAGAGAGTCGAGATCACCCGGAATGGCAGGGATCAGGACCGGCGTGACCTTGTGACGGATGGCAAGATCAAGCGTGTGTTCCGTAAGACTCAGGAGAAAATCCGCGCCCGCCTCGGCCGCCGCCTCCAGTTCGGCGAGATCGGCGGAATCGACGCTGACGGAAAGCCCCTCCGCCTTCAGGCGCCGAATGGCTTCCTGCAAGTGCCCGAAAGGCGTATCGGGCAGACATCCGAGATCGATGACGTCGGCTCCTGCCGCAGCCAGGGCGCGGGCACGCTCCAGCAGAACGTCCAGCGGAAGCGCCGAAGCGTCGACAATCTCGGCAAATATCCGCACGTCATGCCGGGAAAGGTCGATCGCCCTGCCCTTGCGTCCGAGAAAGGCCGGCAGATCAGCGATCTCATCGGGTCCCCGGACAAAGCGGACGCCGAATTCCGCCGTCAGTCGCTCAATGTCGCCCCGAAAACGCCCGGGCAGAACGACGCGATCCGCGCCGGAAGGACACTTGAGCCGCCGTTTAATGATCTCTTCGGTCATCAGCGCCGCGACTTTCACGCCGATGTCGACGATATCATAGGTGAAATCCCTCTTCTCCAGCCCGGCGAGAACGTTCTCGAGCCTGATCTTCGCCAGATGTCCGGTCAGGAAGACGAGATGTTCAACCATCGCCGGCAAGTGCCTCCTTGCGATGTGCAATCGCAAGCCTCAGCTCGGCCAGCGATTCGACAACCTGCGTACGCTCGAAGGTCTTGAGCTTGTCGGTGTTTTCGAGATCGATCCGGCGAGGATAGACCTTCACCAGCCCGCCCGGCGCCATGGTTTCGAGTTCAGGCGCGGTATCGCAGGCAAAGACGATGGACGGCACTCGGCATTTTCCGGCCTGCGCATAGACGTTCGTCGCCAAGGTGTCGGAAATACCGACGACACATTTAGCGACCGTGTTGGAGGTTGCGGGTGCGATGACCACGGTGTGGTAGACACCGTGATAGAAGCTCCCGACGGGGACCGAGCTTGCCGTCTTGTCGTGCAGCACCCGCATGGTATCCGGGAAATCCAGCTTCAGCTTGTACATCCGCAGCACCTCGGCCGCAGCCTTCGACACGAAGATATCGCAGTGCGTAAGCGCATGGATAAGCTCGAAACTTTCAACGAAGAAGTGTCCGGAGCCGGTCAACACCCAGGCCCAGCGCGGCGTTTCGAGACGCGTCATGACCCGAGAACCTCCTCGAGTGCCTCGCGGACAACGAGACGGCCCGGAACGTCCGAAGCAGCAAGAACATCCCGCGCACTTCCCAGGCTTTCCGGCCCCGCAAGGTAAAGCTTCGTTTCATCATCCAGGGCACGTGGCAGGTAGTCGTCGACCAAGTGCCGGGCCACGAGCGTATCCAGCTCCATCTCGGCGGGATCAATCGTCGCCTGCTTGATCAGGAGAAGACTTTCAGCCCCGATACGCCCGGCCAGCCAGGCGGCCAGTGAGTCGGAGGTTACGCGCCATGATCGCAGGATGTCGGGCGCTCCGCGCGTCATTGTCGACGGCAGCCAGACCGGCACGAGACCGGCGTTCCACGCCTGCTCCATGTCACGGATCGTCATACTTGGCCGGAACCGCTCGCTCCGCTCGGCGACGACAAGGCCGAACTGGTCCATCGCAAGAATCGCCATGTCATGAGCAGCCTCGTCGGAATAGCCGAGCGGCTTCTGCATCGCCCGTATATGGTCTGCAAAAGCACCGCCCCCAGGCACCAGAACCAAAGGCAAGGAAGCATCCGCGAGGAGATCGATCCATTGCTGCATCTCGTTGCTGCCGGCCGTGCTTCCTCCCAGTTTCACGACCAGCGGCTTCATGACGGCAGGGCTCCCTGCCCCTGTCGGCCAGCCGCCTGCCCGCCGGATCTCTCCCCCGCCCTCACTGCATTCTGCCGGTCCTGCTTGCGCTCGATGATCACCCCGACGCCACCCGGGCCGAGCTCCAGCTTTTCCGCCCGCACGACGACATTGGTCACACGCGGATTCTCGAGCACGAACGCGGCGATCTGCTCGGCCAGCGTTTCGACCAGCTCGACATGGCCGCGCGCAACGAGTGAGCGGATGCCATCCATGATGATGTCGTAGGAGACGACGTGCCGCATGTCCTCGGGGTTGCGGGTGACCCGCAAGACATCCGCCGTCACGTCGAAGCGCATTCGCTGCGTTTTGCCGTGCTCAAAGCTGTAGGCTCCGATTTCCACCGGAAGAACAAAGTCCCGCACGAAGATCTTGTCGGTCCCGAGGCCGAGTTCGGACGCATCCGGAAAGTACCCGCGCGCGGCGAGCAGCTTGTAATCGACGCGTGATTGCGTATCCGCAGGCTGTTCCTCCGGGATCAGCGCCCGCACCTTCAACGCCGCGTCGCGATCAATCGCCGCGCCGCGCTCCAGATTGCTGCAAAGTGCACCCCGGAAGCCGATGAAATCAGGATTATAGGCAAGAAGCCGCGGGACGTCTGGCGCCTCCAACGAGCCGGCAAGACCGGAGGTGAGTCCGCGGGCATGACAATCAGCGACGAAGGTGCCTATCCGGTCGGTACTCAGATGCTGGAGCAGCCGACCCTTCGTCTTGTCAGCCGTGTCGATCATCACGCCGTGGAAGCCCGCTTCAGCGAACACGTCGAGCACGTTTACGGGATACATATGATCGGCGAAGAGAACCGCCACAAGCTTCTGACGCGCCGCAATGCCGGAAACCGCCGTTGCACAATCCGCGAGTCGTTCTGACGGCAAGAAGCCGATCTTGATGAAATCGACACCGGTCGAGGCCAACTCTTCGACCTTTGCGCGCACTGCCTCCGCATCCATGGGCAGATCACCCGAAGCGGCGCTGGTGAGCCGGCGGCCTTTCACGAAAGCGACGATCTCGGCGATCTCCTTGGTCTCGACGGCGCCGAGCGCACCGCGCGACGGCTCCTTGAGATCGATAATATCGGCGCCGATCTGCAGGGCAACTTCAGCTTCCTGGCGGTTCCGAACACTCGCCAACATCTTGGTCATCAAAATTCTCCTCGCACGAAAGGGTTAGCGTCTCCCGGGCGACGAGAAAAGCGTAAATCGAGGCTTGAGATTGCGGATAGGTTGTATAAAAACAAGTTGGGCACCTTTACTGCATCAGCCGTCGTCACTCGCGTGACGGCGTAGAAAGTGGTTTTGCTGCGGAGAGCACGGTGCCTGAAACTCTCGCGTTTTTATTGGGCTTTTTTTTGCTGCTCGTCAATGCGACGGACCTTCGCGCGCAGGATACCGGCGCCTCGCCGACGCCGACCAAAATCAGCATCGGTTACCTGCGCGCTTACGAACCGCAACTGGCGCTGTCGATCCTTGACGTCCCCCGCGCGACGAGGGCGTGGCCGGTGCGAACGTCGCGATCAACGACAACAACACGACCGGAAAATTCCTCGGCCAGTCGTTCAGTCTCGACGTCGTGGAGGTCAAGTTCGAGGCAGACGTAGTCGCCACATTCAAGGAGATGCTCGCGCGCGGCGACAAATTCGTGCTGACCGATATCTCCGCCGCGCAATTGCTCTCGATCGCCGACCTCGCGCGCGAAAACGGCGCTCTCCTTTTCAACGTCGGCGCCACCGACGACGTGTTGCGCGAGGAGGAATGCCGCTCGAATGTGTTCCACACTGCGCCGACCCGAAGCATGCTGGCCGATGGCCTCGCGCAGTATCTGGTGTGGAAGCAATGGCGCAAATGGGTGCTGCTCTACGGCTCCCACGAGCGCGACCAGCTTTATGCCGACGCGATCCGTCGCGCTGCCACGCGCTTCGGTGCGACGATCGTCGAGGAGCGCCTCTACAAGGATACAGGCTCGGCCCGCCGTACCGATACGGGCGTCATCCAGGTACAGCGCCAGATGCCCGTCTTCACCCAGAACCTCCCGGAGCATGACGTCGTCATCGTTGCCGACGAGAGCGAAGTGTTCGGCAGTTATGTCCCGTACCGCACGTGGACACCGCGCCCAGTCGCCGGCACCGCCGGGCTCATCCCTTCAAGCTGGCATCCGGCCAGTGAACAGTGGGGCGGATCGCAGATCCAGAATCGTTTCTCCAAGGCAACCGGCAGGCGCATGCTGTCCAAGGACATGCAGGCGTGGACGGCGGTGCGCATCCTCGGCGAAGCGGCGACCCGCACGCAAGGAAACGATGCCGGGAAGATCGAAGCCTTCATAAAGTCGGACGACTTCTCGATCGCCGCGTTCAAGGGGCAGAAGGTCACCTTCCGCACCTGGAACTGGCAGTTGCGCCAGCCCATCCTGCTGGGCGACGGCCGCGGCGTCGTCTCGACCTCTCCCCAGGACGGTTTCCTCCATCAATTCTCGGAGCTCGATACTCTCGGTGTCGACCGGCCCGAAACCAAGTGCAAGCTGAAATAGGAAGAGTGGGAGGAGGAGAGGAATGCAAGGACTTCTCAGGCAGCTCTATTGCGCCGCCGTGGCGACGGTCATCGCCCAGCCCGCCTGGGCGAATGCGGTCTACGTGTCCAACGAAAAGGACAACACGGTGACCATCATCGACTCCGACGCGATGGAGCCGGTCAAGACGATCAATGTCGGACAGCGTCCCCGGGGAATTACCGTCTCCCGCGACGGCAAGTTCCTTTACGTATGCGCCAGCGACGACGATACCGTGGAGATCATCGACACGGCGACCCACGAAATCGTCGGCAGCCTGCCATCCGGGCCGGACCCGGAACTCTTCGTCCTGTCGCCTGACGGCAAGACGCTCTACGTCGCCAACGAAGACGACAACCTCGTCACCGTGATCGATGTGGAGCAGAAGACCGTGCTTGCCGAAATCCCGGTCGGCGTGGAGCCGGAAGGGATGGGCATAAGCCCCGACGGAAAAACCATGGTGAACACATCCGAAACTACGAACATGGCCCATTTCATCGATACGACAAGCCACGAGATCGTCTCCAATGTGCTGGTCGATGCACGCCCACGCTTCGCACAGTTCAAGCCTGATGGTTCGGAGGTCTGGGTCAGTGCGGAGATCGGCGGCACGGTGTCGGTGATCGACAATGCCACCCGCGAGGTCAAACACAAGATCAGCTTCGAGATCCAGGGGCTGAGGTCCGAAGCCATCCAGCCCGTCGGCGTGCGGATCACCGCCGACGGCAAGAAAGCCTATGTCGCCCTCGGTCCCGCCAACCGGGTCGCGGTGGTCAATGCGGAAACCTACGAGGTGGAGAAGTACGTGCTGGTCGGCCAGCGCGTCTGGCAGCTCGCGTTCACGCCTGACGGCAGGTACGTCATCAGCACGAACGGGCTTTCAAACGACATCACCTTCATCGACACGCAATCCGACGAGCCAGTCAAATCGGTGACTGTCGGAGCCCTGCCCTGGGGCGTGACAGTGGCACCAAACTGATCTGCATCGAGAAAAACGGGAGGAATGAATGTCCAAGCTCAAACTCGTCGCCTGCGCAGCCATCATAAGCCTGCTTTCAATCCAGCCTTACGCAGCCGCCCAGGAGGAAGACGACAAGGACCAGCCGAAGGTTACTCGCGCCAGCAAGAATCTGCCGGAACTGGTCCTCGGTTCGAAGGAGGATATCTACGCCGTCAACCAGAAGGACTTCGAACTCGTCGCAGGCCAGGGTTACCGCTGGAAAATCACTTCGGCAGGGGGGCTTGAATACAAGTTTGCGACGGACCTCTTCCGGAACGTCTGGATGAACCAGATCATCATCGATGATCTGGAAGTGCACATGAACGGGGCTCCCGCCTGGCTGGAATTCGACGCCGAGGGAACGATCAACGTTCAGTTCACCACCGTCCGGCCGGGAGAATACACCTGGTCCGTGCCCGACCTCGCCGACAAGGGGATGAAGGGCAAGATCATCATCAAGTAACCGCCCACTTTTCGTGCAACACAGAAGGGGCGCGGAGTGCCGCCACCCGTGGAAAGCGGAACCCATGACCATCAGAGCCGGACAGCCAGAAGATGCACACGTCAGGCCGAAGGAGAAGCCGGCCCAGCCGCCGCTCGAGTTGACGACTGTGAGCTATAGCTATGGCAGCAGAAAAGTGCTCGACGACGTTTCGTTCTCGATCGATTCAGGCCAGTTCACCGTGCTGCTTGGTCTCAACGGTGCCGGCAAAACGACGCTTTTCTCGCTGATCAGTCACCTCTTCTCACCACAAACCGGCAATATCCGCATTTTCGGTCACGATATCCGCCGTAAGGCCGGAAGCGCGCTTCGCCAACTCGGCATCGTCTTCCAGGCCCGAACCCTCGATCTCGATCTCACCGTCCAGCAGAACCTCTCCTACCACGCCTCGCTCCACGGGATCGGCACGGGTGCAGCACGCGATCGGATTCGGGAACTGCTCGCCTCGATCGACATGGAGGACCGGCTGCATGATAAGGCGCGCAGCCTCTCCGGTGGCCAGATGCGCCGCGTGGAAATCGTCCGCGCACTCCTCCATCGTCCGTCACTGCTGCTGTTGGATGAGGCGACAGTCGGGCTCGACATCAAGTCGAGAGCGGCGATCCTCGCCGACATCCGGCGTCTCGTCGAGCAGGAAGGCACAAGCGTCCTGTGGGCGACCCACCTGATCGACGAAGTGAACCAGGCTGATCACGTCGTCGTCCTGAATGCCGGAAAAGTGGTCGCCGACGGCGCCGTCGCCGATGTGATCCGACAGACGGGATCGACGACCTTGCATCAGGCATTCTCCAGACTCACCGGCATTGTTGACATCCGCGGGGGAGGCGTGCGCCCATGACCGACATTGCAGGGCATGACGGATCAACGCCGCACTGGGCGCCCCGCGAACGGCTCGGGCTAGTACAATATCTCGTCTGCCTGAAGGGCATTCTGAAGCGCGAGGGCCTGCGCTACCTGAACCAGAGGGAACGCTTCATCTCTTCGCTGGTGCGGCCACTGCTCTGGCTGTTCATCTTCGCGGCCGGGTTCCGTCAGGTCCTCGGCGTCTCGATCATCCCACCCTACCAGACTTATGTGCTGTACGAAGTCTACATCACACCCGGCCTCTGCGGGATGATCCTCCTCTTCAGCGGCATGCAGTCTTCCCTTTCGATGGTCTACGATCGCGAGATGGGCAACATGCGAACCCTTCTCGTCAGTCCCTTTCCGCGCTGGTTCCTGCTGGTTTCGAAGCTTCTTGCCGGCGTCGCGGTGTCGATCGTGCAGGTCTATGTTTTCCTGGCCATCGCCTGGTTCTGGGATGTGAAGGCGCCTGTCGTGGGCTATTTTCTGGTGCTGCCGGCACTGTTTCTTTCGGGCCTGATGCTGGGTGCGCTCGGCATGCTTCTGTCTTCCCTGATCCGGCAGCTGGAGAATTTCGCCGGGATCATGAATTTCGTGATCTTCCCGATGTATTTCGCCTCGTCGGCGCTCTATCCGCTGTGGCGCGTGCAGGAAGCCTCTCCCCTGCTCTATCGGATCTGCCTGCTGAACCCGTTCACCTATGCGGTCGAACTGGTCCGTTTCGCCTTTTATGGGCAGATCGAATGGACATCGCTTCTGGTGGTTGCAGCCGTCACACTTCTGTTCCTGGCAGGCGCCATTCTCGCCTACAATCCGAGCCTGGGGCTGACGACCCGCAAGCAAGACACGGGAGGAAACACATGAGGACCTCGATCATTGCCGTGGTCGCTGTCGGCATAACCATGGTGCCGGGGCTAACGGCGGCCGCCAGCAACACCGATCCGGACTGGCCCTGTGTCCAGCGCAAGGTGCCGGAACTTTCCGTCGCACAGGTATGGAACGGCGACGCGCTCCCCGAAACAGCCAAGGACTGGAACAAGGATGCCGACGTCGCGCAACTCGTCGATGAACTGGCGGCGCGGCGCACTCCGATGGATGCAGCACAAAAGCAGCTCGAAGCTTTCGCGGCAACGCTACCCGCCGACCAGACCGACGAGAAGCTTGCACAGGTCTTCCAGGGCCTGTTCGAGAAACTCAACCGGGAAAGGGAACAGGTCATCTCCGGCATTGCCCGCTATGCCGGCAAACAGCGGCAACTGGCGGCCGATCTCCGCAAGAAGGCATCGGATGTCGACAAGCTCAGGCGGGACGCGAATGCCGACCCCACCGAAATGGAAAAGCAGAGCGACCAACTGAAATGGGAAACACGCGTCTTCGAGGAGCGCGTCCAGTCGCTGAGCTACGTCTGCGAGGTGCCGACGATCATCGAGCAGCGGCTTTACGGCCTGTCAAAATTCATCGGCCAACTCATGCCGAAGAGCTGACGGCGGCGCGACACGCCCGATCCGCCTGTACTGCAGGCTCGCTGGCTCGACGACCTTCTCTTCTGCCAGTTCCGCCATGCGGTGATGGAATGGCGATTTGACGCAGGCGGGATCGGTGGCGGCCGCGTCTCCGGTAATCGCCAGAGCCTGGCAGCGACAGCCACCCCAGTCGATTTCCTGGCGATCACAACTGCGGCACGGCTCCGGCATCCAGGCCGTGCCCCGGAAGGCATTGAACGCGTCGGAGCGATACCAGATATCCGTAAGAGTTCGCTGACCGAACCTCTGGAACGTCAGAGAGGGAATAGTGGCCGCAGCATGACACGGCAGGACGGTTCCGTCGGGGGTGACGACAAGCGCATCCCTCGCCCAGCCACCCATGCACGGCTTCGGATAGACGGCAAAATAGTCCGGTGTCACGAAGTCGATCGCCATGATCCCGTGCAGCCGCTCCTGGGCCGCTTCGACGATTTCCACCTGCCGTTCGACATCCGCCCTGTCCGGCATCAGGGAGTTGCGGTTGAGAAGCGCCCAGCCTGCATACTGGACGTTGGCGATTTCAAGCCGCTCCGCCCCAAGCGACAGGGCGAGTTCGATGAAGGCCGGCACTTCGTGCATGTTGTGCCGATGAATGGGCGCATTGATCGTGAGTGGAAGGCCGGCGGAACGCACCTGGCGAGCGGTCTCCAGCTTCTTTTCCTGCGCGCCCTTGTGATTGCCGATCAGCTCGGTCGTCGCAGCATTGACGCCCTGGAAACTCAGCTGAACGTGGTCGAGGCCGGCATCCGCCATGGCCTGCATGCGCCCTTCCGGTATGCCGACGCCGGCGGTGATCAGGTTGGAATAGACCCCGCGGCGGGCGAGACAGGCGATCAGTTCTTCGAGATCCGGCCGAAGCGTCGGCTCGCCTCCGGAAAGATGAACCTGCAGGATCCCGAGATCAGCGGCCTCTTCGAAGAGCGACAACCAGCTTTCCGTCGGCAGTTCCCGGTCGGCCTTCAGGAGCTCCAGCGGGTTCGAACAATAGACGCACTGCAGCGGACAACGATGCGTGAGTTCGGCGAGCATGCCAAGCGGTGGAAGAATCTCGCTCATAACGCCACCACCAACCTGTCCGCCCACTCCTGGAGAAAATCCTCGACATCCTCCGCGATGTCCTCGGCCGGAGTTTCGTACTGCTCAGCCAACCGGTCTACGATTTCGCGGGCAGAGCGCTGTCCGTCGCATAGCCGCAGGATCTCGAGACTGACGTCGTTCGGCCAATAGACACGCTCCGGTGCCAGCAGCGCCCAGGCATCCCGGACTGGGTCGAACTGCAGCCGGCAGTACCGCTTCAGCATCGGCCTGGACGACGTCGAAAGAACGGCACGTTCCCTGACGAGCGTCATCATGCCGCCCCCGGGCCGAAGGCGCCGGGCGGAATGTGGCCGTTCTCGCCGTAGGCGTGTTCGAGCGCGTCCAGCATCGACCAGAGAATATCGCATTTGAAAACAAGCGCGTCGATGACCGCCTGCTGCTTCCGGGGACTGTCGGCGTGCTTCAGCACATAAGCCAGCGCGAACTCGGCATCTCTCGATGCCTGCACGGGGCGCGGTTTGAAATAGGCGAGGATATCCTCGGTGACATAGTCGTATTTGGCGAGCATGGCCGGCACGCGTTCACCGATGATCACTGGTGAGAAGAGCTCGGTCAGCGACGAGGCGACCGCTTCCAGAAGACTGCGTTCAGTGCAAAACGAGAGATAGGCTCCGACCGCGAAACGGGTCGCCGGAAGTGCCAGACGCTCGCTCTTGACCATGGCGTCGTCGAGACCGAGGCCTGTCGCAAGCTTGACCCAGCGCGCGATGCCACCGTCCCAGCCATTGGTGCCGTCATGATCTTCGATACGTTTGCGCCATTCGGCACGGAAGGCGGGATCCTCCGCCCGCGCGAGGATCATCGCGTCCTTTCGCGGAATGACCGCCTGATAGCAATAGCGGTTGAGAGCCCAGGCCTGGAGCTGTCCCTTGCTCAGTGCGCCGGACACCATCTTGTGGTGCAGCGGATGGCGATTGTGATAGCGCGCGGCGCCCACCTCCCGCAGGAGCGCTTCGAGCGCGGCCGGCGTCAGCCCATTCTTCGCAGCACTGGAAAATCTGGTCATAGTCTGATCTCCATCCCGTCATGACCGATCTCCCAGCCGCTCATGCGAACCTCCTGGTGTTCGGACGAGCGCTCGTCGAGGATCGGATTGGTGTTGTTTATATGAACATAAATGCGTCTCGCGACCGGCACGTCGGCGAGGAGCGCCATCGAGCCCTGCGCCCCCGATATCTGCAGATGTCCCATGCGTTTTCCGGTCTTGGAGCCAACGCCGGCCACGGGCATCTCGTCGTCGGTGAAAACGGTACCGTCGAAGAACAGGCAGGCAGCACCAGCCAGACGTGCCTTCAGGTTCCCGTCAACCGCAGCACAGCCGGGAATGTAGAACGCCGAAGACCCGACGTCCGCTTCGAAGATTCGCAAGCCCACTGTATCACCCTCTTCCGTGCCGAAACCGTCGTTCGCACGGCCGGCGTCCTCAAGGAAAAGCGCGATCTTGCCGGAAACAGAAAACGTCTCGACCAGAATACCGGTTGATTGGCCGTCGCTGTCGGCAATCGGGATCACGCCTCCAAGGGGCAGAAGGCGCCGTTCCACATAATGCGGATCGAGCACATTGAAGATCGTATTTTGCTCGAGGACCTCGAGGACGCGATCGGTTGCGTAAACCACGAAGCGTTCGCGCTCCCTGAGGCTCAGCAGGCCGGCGATATGGTCGACATCCGCATTGGTCAGTACCACGGCGCGAATAGGTGACCCGCGAAGCTTGCCCTCCTGCGGCGGCTGCAATTCCGGTGTGGCGTCGATCTGCGAGCGAATGTCGGGGGAGGCGTTGAACAGCACCCAATCGCGACCATTCGCGCAAGCTGCGAGGCTCGATTGGGTTCGCGGGCGAAATCCTTCTTCACCGCGGCGGACCGCCCTGCTCAATCGATAGTTGCAGTTCCATTGCGGAAACCCTCCACCCGCGGCGGACCCCAGGACTTTCAACAGCATCCGACCGATTGTCCTCCAGCGACGCATCGAAGGAGCCGCCCCGCCCGATACGGACGGGGCGACTGGGTGGCTTATTTCTTCAGCTGTGCCGGGAAATAGCGCGACATTTCCATGCCGGCGGCAACAGTGCACATGGTCGGTTTCGTCCAGGTTTTCTTCATCAGCTCCTCCTTCTCTTAAGACCGAAAATGGTCTTGCTGGGCATCATACGCCTCATCGGCGTAAGATCTCGGGTTGCAGGGGTACCGCCTTTTCGACCGGCTGCCCTGCGGCGATCCATCCGTCCGTTCCGTGCGGGTACCAGAGAACCTGCTGGTATCCCCATTCAACCGCACGTTTTGCGGCATTCCAGGACATCCAGCACTTTTCCTGGCAGTAGAAGAGCAGCGCCTTCTCGTTGCTACCGCCGGTGAGCTTTTCCAGGTTAGTGCGGAAAAACGCTTCCATCTCCTCGTTGAGCACGCCGTAGCCGACATTTGCGAGCCAGACGCTGCCGGGAATGTCCTCCCTTATCTTCTCTTTCCAGACCGTCCCCGCCGGAAGCTCCGGCGGCTTCGGCGTATGGGGCAGAACGTCGACGAAGACGGCCCCATGCTCTTTCCAGAGCTTGACGACCTCCGGTGTGTCGACGACCCGTGCACCGCTCAGGGTCTCCGGCACCTCGGCCCGGTAGTTCTCCCTCCTGTATGCCGACGGCTCCGGCACGGGTTCGGCAACGGCGGTCACTGCCAGGAAGAGGGCGATCGCCAAGGCCAGGACTAGTTCGCGCATTCGCATGGCCGTCGCATGCTCCTCCCCGTGTCCGACTACTCGGTGATCGGACGGCTGTTCTCGTCCACCAGCGGAACGTTGTAGCCCAGCAGGATTCGATTGATCTCCTTCTGGTTTTCGCGAATGACCTTGTTCAAGGTCCGCTTCCACTCCTGGTCCGAAGGCCGAACGCCCATGGTGATGCGATAGGACATGTGATCCGGCTTTTCCTTGAGAAGAGGCACGACGACGAGGTCGCTGCCGACCTGCTTCGCATAGTAGCCGGCCATTGGCCCCCAGAGGATCGCCACCTCGATCTTGCCGGCCTCCATTTCCTTGAGCATCACCTCTGCCATCGACGGCGCGAACCGGGTATCCACCATCAGCGGATAGGGCTTGACCGTCCGCATCAAACCCAGGCGGGCGAGCGTCGCCGCCGGCGGCGTGCCGGCGACAACCCCGATCTTCTTGCCTGCAAGGCGCGGGTCAGAAAGGGAGTCGATGCCCTCCAGCCCGTCGCCCTTGCGATGCACGATCACATAGGCCGATTTGTAGTAGGCATTGGTGTTCTGCACGAGCTCATCGCCTTGCGCGTATCCTATGACGATGTCACAGAGATTTGCGCGCAGCGTGTTGCGAACGAAACCCGTCGCCATTGGGTACCAGGTGTAGGCGACGGATTTCCGGCCCGTTTTTGCCGCCACGAGTTCCGCCAGCTTGTTTTCGAAGCCGCCACCGCTCTCATCACTGAAAGGCATGTTCGACGGGTCGGCGCAGACACGCAGCACGTCGGGATCGACCAGTTCTCCAGCCGCACCAAGCCCTGCGCCCTGGGCGAAGGCCGAAACCGGGAAAATCAGAATTGCCAACGCGGTGACAATGCTCGAACGAAAGACGCCTCTTGCCATGTCATCCACCCATGCAGGACGCTTCGTGGTCCTTCGCGGCCTGCGGCTTCTCTTCCTTCTTGGCGGGACGTCCTCTCGGAAGGTCCCCTACTGCCCGGGCACGCAGGTAGACATAAATATCGTCCAGATAGCAGTAGACGTTCTTATTGTTGCCAAAAGATGGCATGACGTTTTCCTTGCCGGCCGTCAGGTTCTTTCTGCCCTCGGCGACGATCTGGAGGAATTCTCCATAACTCATCGTCTTCAAGGAGTCGGCGAGAACCGGCGCGAAAGACGACCCGGCACCGTCCGCACCGTGGCAGACAAAGCACTCGGAATTGAACCGCCGATAGCCGCTGTAAGTGTACCAGTCGACGGTACCATCCTCGGCAATCTTGAAGGTCGGCGACCCTTCGGCGTCGAAATATTTCCCATCCTCATTGGTGACGGCCGCCGCAGCGGCCTTGTCGTCGGCGAATGCCGAAGGCACACCCGCCGGGAGCAATAGCCCGAGCACAAGCGGAAGATACTTGAAAGTGGAAGGCATAGGCACCTCGTGTTCGGCTCCAGCGGCCGGCCAACGCCGCCACCCGAAGACCTGGAAAACTCGTGAAATCGAGAGACGATGAACCCGGTCCGCGGTCGTGCAACCGGGTTCATCCTGCTCAGGAGGTCATTCGAAGCTTGTATCTCGCGTCCTCGGCTTACTTGCCGGGTAGCGCGAACACCGTCAGCTGGCCACCAAGGGTCGTGTAATCGGAAAGGCCGGCATAGCCGCCGACGGCCCCGAGGCCGTCCGTGCCCTTCGTCAGACCCGCGGCAAGACCGATCCCGGCCCAGCCGCCCACACCGGACAGCACAGCAATGTACTGCTTGCCGTTGTGTTCGTAGGTAGTGACATTGCCGATGATGCCCGAGGGCGTCTTGAACTTGTAGAGTTCATTACCCTGCAGGTCGACGGCCTTGATGTAGCCTTCGAGCGTGCCGTAGAACACGACGTCACCGGCTGTTGCGAGCGCCCCGGACCAGACCGAGAACTGCTCCGGCTTCGACCACACGATCTCACCCTTTGCGGCGTCCCAGGCGATGAAGTTGCCCATTCCGCCGTGGCTGTTCGGTGCCGGATACATGGACAGCGTCGCCCCGATATAGGGCTGGCCGGCCGTGTAGCTGACACGATACGGTTCATAGTCCATGCAGACGTGGTTGGTGGGGATGTAGAACAGCTTGGTTTTCGGCGAATAGGCCGCCGGTTGCTGGTCCTTCGTTCCGAGTGCCGCCGGGCAGATGCCGGTGGTGTTGACATCCTCGCCGCCCTTGTGAGTGGAATACTTGTCCACCACCTTCGGCCGGCCGTAATCCGGACTGTTCTTGTCCATGACCACTTCCGTGGCCCAGTTGACGGCCGGATCGTACTTCTTGGCGACCAACAGTTCGCCGGTGGCACGGTCGAGCGTGTAGGCGAAGCCGTTGCGGTCCGGATGGAACAGGATGTCACGCGGTTTGCCGTCGATTTCCACACCGTCGGCAAGGATCATTTCGTTGACGCCGTCATAGTCCCATTCGTCATGAGGCGTCATCTGGTAGAGCCACTTGGCGACGCCGGTGTCGGCATCACGCGCCATGATGGTCATCGACCAGCGGTTGTCGCCCGGGCGCTGGCTCGGGTTCCAGGTCGACGGATTCCCGGTTCCGTAGAAGATCAGGTTGAGTTTGGGATCGTAGGAGTACCAGCCCCACGTCGTCCCGCCACCGATCTTCCACTGGTCGCCTTCCCAGGTATTCGTACCCGAGTCGGAGCCGACCGGCTTGCCGAGGTGGGTGGTCTTTTCAGGATCGATGAGGGTCTCCTTGTCAGAGCCCATCGAATAGGCTCGCCAGGCGAGAGAGCCATCCTTGATGTTGTAGGCAGTCAGGTGACCGCGTACGCCGAACTCGCCGCCGGAGATACCGACAATGACCTTGTCCTTGACCACCATCGGGGCAGACGTGCCGGATTCCCCGGTGCTGCCATCGGCGGTCGAGCCGTTCTTGACCGACCAGGCGGGCTCGCCCGTCTTTGCGTCGAGCGCCACCAGCGTGGTATCCGCCTGATAAAGGAAGATCTTCCCATCAGCATAGGCGACGCCACGGTTCACCGTGTCGCAGCACATGATCGGAATGACGTTCGAGTCCTGTTTCGGAGTGTACTTCCAGAGAATCTTGCCGTCGTTGTTCAGGTCGAGAGCAAAGACGGTATTCGGGAACGGCGTGTGAACATACATCACGTCGCCGATGATGAGCGGACCTCCTTCATGTCCGCGAAGAACGCCCGTCGAGAAGGTCCAGGCAACCTGGAGATCCTTCACGTTGTCCTTGTTGATCTGATCGAGTTGCGAGTATCGCGTATTGGCATAATCCCCGCTCTGGATCACCCAGTTCTTGGAATCGGACATCATGCCTTGAAGATCGTCATCCGCCTTGGCTCCTCCAGCCAGGGCAAACGACAGAGCAGTGGTGGCCAAAGCCACGTTCATTACAGTTCTTGCAGGTTTCCGTGCACGCATATCGAGTCCTCCCTAAGTCCAAAATGGACGAGCCAGGCGGCATCCGCCTCGAAAGGCCTCACCGCGCCATCAGCTCACGCAAATGGGAAGTATTTCCGGCAGCGTGTCACGACCGAAGCCAAGGCGTGCGGAGGGCACCGTTACCGCCCACCCCGCTTGGCCTGCGAAGACTGTCACCACTCCCTTGACGGCAACGTCCTTGAAGCCGGAAACAGGGAGACGATAGGTTATCGAAATCAAATGCGCAAGAGGTTTATGAATTAATGTCTACTGCAGCGCAATATACCGATGCCGCAACGCAGTATACCGTAGATTTTTATTGGTTTTATTACGGAAAGAAACGGTCAGGATTGTAAGCTTGCAGGCGGGTTAATTTTATCGTTTGCCATCCATCAAATTCTACTGTTATTCTTGCTCTAATCTTTACTGCTGTGCAACATGAGGACTGCCATGAGCGCACCAGATATCATCCGGGCTTCGGTTTTCGCAGTCGCCGCATTGGCTGGTTCGGTGGCGGCGGCAATGGGTGCCACCGAGTACCCGACGACAACGGTCGCAGAATATGTCTACGGTTGCATGAAGGCAAACGGCGAGAACCGGGAGATGCTTGATCGCTGCTCCTGCTCGATCGACGTGATTGCTTCCATCATTCCCTATGAACATTATGTGACGGCCGAAACCTTCAAGGGTATGGGACTGGTAGCGGGAGAAAAGGGAGCCCTCTTCCGCGAGACGGCCCCGGCCAAGGCCGCCATGACCGAACTGAAGCGGGCGCAGGCGGAAGCCGACATCCGCTGCTTCTAGCCTCCGGAATGTTCAGGCGGGATCGAGAGGCCAGTGCCCCTTGAACACTTGGCCCTCCGTGTCGGTCGCCTCGACCTTGATCTCCTCGCCCGGCTTCGCAGCAAACTGGAAACGGAAGTTCGGATCTTCAGAGATCGAAATGCCGCCCTCCATCTTCAGGATCAGTCTGTCACCTTGCGAAATCGTCAGGTCATGAACGAAATGCGCCGGGATGTAATACCGGGTGATCTGATCCATTTGCAGGCCTGAATTGTTCGGGTGCCGGATCATCAGCTGCACGTCCGCCGCCTTCGAGAAGTCGGCGCCGCCCGATTGGGGCGGGAATATCCGAAGCTTCATCTTGCCGAGCGAAGCCATCGCCTCGTCCTGGTTCTTGCTCGCCGGAGCGCCGCAGCCACCCGAAGCCTTGACGAAGGCTTGCGTCATGTAAAGCTTACCGTCTTCCGTCTCCGCTATGGCTCGCACGTAAGAATATGAGTCGACGCGGACGCGGGTCGCAAGGTGCGTCACGCCGGCCTCCTTGCCGAAGGTAAAGGTGGCGGCAACCGGAGACGGATTCTCGTCGATCACGAGAGTAACCGCCTTGAGAGCCGCGGTCCCGGCCCGGCCCGCGAAATGAAGATCGATCGGCACGATGGCCGCATCTTCGGCCCGTGCCGGCGCGTCGATCGTAACGATGCCGTCGGCCGCGTCTATCGTCCGGTCTCCGAAAATGTCCATCTTGAGACCGTCCCATGTCGCGGTCGTGGCGGGCGGTTGCGCCCGCACCGGCACACTGCCGGATACACAAAACGACAGGACAAAAAATGCCGTGGCGACCTGGCGTCGCGTCAGCAAGTCAGAACCATGTTCAGTCATGTCTGCCTCCACCACAGAAACTGGCGGTGCCCGGCGAGGCTAATAATACCACCAGCACCCACCTGTCGGCAAATCACGGTTCTGCAAGCGGCTCGGCGCGCAGCCGCGACTGCTACTCCCATTCGAGTTCCGCAAAGGCGGCCGTGGCGTTACGTAGGTGATGCTCGTCGAACAACCTCCACCGACCGCGCTCTTCCGGAGCAATCCTGTCGACCGCCTCGGCCATCGGTATGCCGTCCGCAATGGCTTTGCGGACGTCCCTGACGACCGCCTCGAAATAGCGGCGCTCGTCGTCAAGTGCGTCCGGCCATTTTGCCGCCACGGGCCCGTGTCCCGGCACCGCTTGGTCTGCACCGATCGCGGCCAGGAGTTGAAGCTGCTCGATCCAACCGCGGATCGAGCCGTCAAGCGTCGGCAGATGTTCCATGAAGCAGAGGTCACCGGTAAAGAGTGTCCGCGTCGTCGCGTCAAAGACGGTGAGGTCGTTGTCCGTATGCGCCGGCTTCCAGGCCCTGAGGACCAGGGATCTACCACCGAGATCAAGTTCTCGCTCGGTCTCCACCAGCACTTCTGGCGGCACGATGCGGATGTCCGCCATAAGATCGCTGCCCATCGCGTCGCCGTAGCTCGACAGGTAGAACGAGCCACGGTTTGCGAGCGCCCGCGGTAAATTCCGGTGCCCGACGATCTCCGCACCGATCTCCGCAAAAGCAGCGTTTCCGAAAACATGGTCGGGATGCATGTGGGTGTTGACCAGATAGCGGATCGGCCGGTCGGTGACGGCACGGACGGCCGCGATCAGCGCACGCCCCTCGACCACGCTTCCGCCGCTGTCGACCACCGCAACGGCATCCTTTCCGACGATGAACCCGACATTGCAGATCTCTCCTTTGTTGGACGCATCCATCAGTTCATGCTTGCCGCCGAAGACGTGAATGCCCTCCGCAACCTCGCGCATAGGCAAGACCGATCCTGCTGCGCCAGGTCGCGCCGCAGAAATCAACGACGACACGCCGAGAAGGAAACCCGTCCTGAGGACGCTTCGACGGCTGGGCAGGTGTGCCATTGGTCCGCTCCTCATCTGTAGTCGGGGAATTTCTCCCGAAACGAACGCATCAGATCACTTCTGACCTGCTCGTTGCGCATCTCGCGCGGGATCCGGATCAGGAATACCCCGGTGACATGCGAAGGGCGGGGCGAGAGAAGGACGATCCTGTCGGCGAGCAGAATTGCTTCATGTAAGTTATGGGTTACCATCAAGGTCGTCATCGGTCGCTCTGACCATGCCGCCGCCAACATGTGGCGGAGCTGGTTCGCCGTAGCCTCGTCGAGAGAGACGAAAGGTTCGTCCAACACCAGCAGATCCGGCTCGATCGCCAATGCCCGCGCGATCGCCGCCCGCCGCGCAAGACCAAGCGAAAGCTCTCCCGGAAAGAACGACCGCATCTTCGAAAGGCCGAGCAGGGAAAACAGCTGATCGAGATTCTTGTCGCGCAGCGCCTTGGGCAGTGCGAGCCTGACATTCGCCTCGGCCGTCCGCCATGGGAGCAGCAGCGGCTCCTGGAACACGGTTCCGATGCGCGGATCCTCGACGCCGGGCAAGCGAATGCTGCCCTCGAAATCCCTGTCGAGGCCGAGCAGCACTCTCAACGTCGTCGTCTTTCCGCAGCCGGAGGGGCCGATCACGCAGGCGAATTCGTTCTCCTCTACCTCAAGGTGCAGGTCGCGCAATACGTCCAGCGTCTCGCCGGAAGCGGTACGGAATGTCTTTCGCCTTATGTCGATCTCAAGCCGTGCGCCGGCGCCAACGGATGGATGCATGTTCAATGGGCTGTACCAGTACCAGTTCGATGAAGAGCATGACCGCCACGAAAGCGAGCGTGTAAGCGAGAATCGTCGCGACGTCGAAAAGCTGGAAATAGAGGTTGATCTGGAAGCCGACGCCGTCAGATCGCCCGAGCAGCTCGACGACGAGAACGATTTTCCAGATCAGCGATATGCCCGAGCGCCCGGCTGCGGCGAGATAGGGCTGCAACTGCGGAAGCAGGACGTGTCGGAACCGGTCGAATGCACTGAAGCGGTAGACCTGCGCCATCTCCGAATAGCGCAGGTCGAGCGCGCGCGTTCCCTCGCGCATGGTGACGATGACATTCGGAATCTTGTTGACGGCGACAGCGCCGATCGCCGCCGCTTCCGTCAGGCCGAACCAGATATAGGCAAGGACGATGATGACCAGCGCCGGAATATTGAGGAAGAGGATCACCCAGGGCTGGAGGAATTCGTCGACCCGCCGGTGGCCACCGAGATAGATACCGATCGCCGATCCGATCACCATCGCAAGTGAAAAGGAAGCCACGACCCGCCACAGGGTAATACCGAGATGGTGTGGCAGTTCGCCGGTTGCCATTTCGCGCAGAAACGCCGCCATAACGTCGGCCGGAAGCGGCAGCGACCGGCTCGGCCAGATCGTTGCAACCAGATGCCAGACCAGGACAAGACTCGCGAAGGAGAGTGCGACCGACACCATCGGGGCGCCGAAGGCGCGGCGCTGACCTGCGCGGCGACCCGAGGAGCCGGGTGACTGGTCGGGAACCGTGGTCACCTTGCCCTCCAGTACGTTCCGGGCATCAGCGTCTTCGACGAGCCGACGAGCTTCTCTCCGCCGAGGTCGGCAAGCACCGCATAGAGCGCCGCCGCGTCCTTCTCCTCGTCCTCGATCGCCCGGTTCGGAATGCCTTCGCGATAGCGATCCCGCAGCACCACGAGCGCCTGACCATCAGCCTTGATGATCGGTGCGAGCCTCAGCCATTCCTCGTCGGAACTGCCGAGCAATGCCTTGGCTTCAGCGGTTGCAGCCATGAATCCGGCGATCGCATCCGGATGCTCTCTCGCCCAACTTTCATGGAAAATGTAGCCGAGGGCGGATACCGGCCCGGACGCTCCGAGCGCCTCAGCGGCATCGTTCGCGCTCACCAGCCGCCGGAAACCGGCGGCCTCAAGACGGGCACAGTAGTGCCAGAAATTCAGCACGGCATCGAGCTCACCCTGCTGCGCCTTTTCCGCAAGCAGTGGGGGTGCGCCGTAGGCGATGTCATTGTCGGCGGCGAGATCACCGGTCTTCTCTTTCCGTGCGAGTCCCTGCAGGAGCAGCCAGCTCTTGTCGATGGGGCCACCGGCGACACCGATCTTCTTTCCCTTGAGATCCGCAAGCGTCTTGATCGGTGATCCGGCCGGAACCATCAGGGCGCCGACAGCGGTCGAGTACGGAAACATCGTCAGGTCCTCGCCGGACGCACGCTGCCGCGAAACCCACAGCCAGTCGGAGACGATGAAATCCACCTCGCCGGCCATAAGGGCGACGTTCGTCGCGTCCTCCCCGGCGAAGAAACGGATGTCGACGTTCACGCCATGCTTCTCGTCGAACTTGTGGTGCTTGATGGTATCGAGTTCCCAGTTTACCGTTCCGAACTTGAGGACGCCGACCCTCACCGTTTCGGCGGCTCTTGCGCCAGCAGGTGGGATAATGCCGCCCAGCAGCAGGATCAAAAGCGCCCATCGGCGGCACAAGAAAAACAAATTCCGCATTCCCCCTCACCCCTTGTTGGCCGGCAAGTAAAAAGACTTTCGTTGCTAAATGTTGATGTCGCGTGAGGGATAGGCGCACCGCCACTTCACGACCCGCATGTTTGGATGCTCCTCCGACCATTTCGCGATATGCGTCGGCGCGAGAAACAGGCAATTCAGCAGACCGCCGGACGCCTCGAAGTGCAAGCTCTGTTCGCGGCATTCGTCAGGCGAAGCCACGAGGCAGATCGTCAGAACAAGATTGATGATATCCATGTCGCACCTTCCGTCTCGACGACAAACTCCAGTGCCTCTTCCGCGGAAGAGGGCCGCCGCCATCACGTCAGATTTCTCACGGTGCCCGGATAAGAAACCGAGACGAAGTTAAAGGCATCCGGTTTCGCCGTCAATTGTCCTGCGCGGGAGGGGGCCGTGCCGACGGACCAGGGCAACCGAAAGGTCGCCGGCGCCTCATGCCGGAAATTTCCATTTTATCGAGCAGCCGATGGACGCCTGCTGCTCCGCTGGGCCGCGGCCGGTCCTTGCGACCTCGAGCATGGCTTCGTGGAGATCGCGACGCAGGCCTTGATCGGCGACCTCCTTCCGCGATGCATCGAGACGACCGCGATACTGCAACTCGCCGGCGGCATTGAACCCGAAGAAATCCGGCGTGCAAACGGCGCCATAGGCACGTGCCACCGTCTGGTCCTCATCATACAGGTACGGAAAGGGTAGTGCATAGTCGGCGGAGAAGCGCTGCATGTTCTCGAAGGAATCCTCCGGATAGGTGAGCGCATCGTTGGAGTTGATCGCGACGAATCCGATGCCCGCACCGGCGAGATCGCGCGCGTCGCGGACGATGCGGGCAATCACCGCCTTCACATAGGGGCAATGATTGCAGATGAAGGCGACGACGAGCCCGCGTGGGCCCGCGTGGTCAAGGATGGACGAAGTGCGACCGTCGACGCCGGGAAGTCGTGCATCGACAGCCTTCCAGCCGAAGTCGCAAAGGGGAGCGGTCGCAGCCATTTTGCCTCCTCGCAGAGTGTCGAGATTTGGTCAGGCGGCTTTCTGCCCGAGCGCTGCATCGGCGGCGGCCCGGATCGCGCTAATATTCTCCCTATACGCCTCCTTGTCACCCCCTTTGAAAACTGCCGAGCCGGCCACCAGCACGTCCGCGCCTGCCGCCGCAACCAGTGGAGCAGTCGCAGGCGTGACCCCACCGTCGATTTCGATATGGATCGGCCGGTTGCCGATCATCGTCCGTACACGACGCACTTTCTCGACCACGGCCGGAATGAAGGCCTGCCCGCCGAAGCCCGGATTGACGGTCATCAACAGGATGAGATCGATACGGTCGAGCACGTATTCGATGACGTTCTCAGGCGTGGAAGGGTTGAGCGAAACACCGGCCTTCTTTCCGAGCGCCCTGATCGCCTGCAGCGACCGATCGAGATGGGGACCGGCCTCGGCATGGACGGTGATGATATCACAGCCGGCATCGGCAAAGGCTTCGAGATAAGGATCGGCCGGCGCGATCATCAGATGGCAGTCGAACACCGCGTCGGTACGGTTGCGGATCGCCTTGATGACCGGCGGGCCGAAGGTGATGTTCGGCACGAAGTGACCGTCCATCACATCCAGGTGGATCCAATCCGCGCCTGCCTGTACGACGGACTCGACTTCGTCGCCGAGGCGGGAGAAGTCGGCGGAGAGCACGGAGGGAGCGATGATCGCCTTCCTGTTCATGATGCCTGTTCCTCCGTGGCTTTAACGGCTGCAAGTACCCGGCTCGGCCGGATATCGGCGGCCGTGATCGTCGATAATTCCTCGGCGGATGACGGACCGTCCGAGGTGTCCAGCAGCCGGTTCGCCTGCCTCAACCGCGCCCGGTCGAGCGCATTGCGGATCGAGCGGGCATTGGCGAAGTGCGACTGGCGCCGACGGGCAGTGATATACTGTGCCATCACCCGGCGAGCTTCCGCGTCGAGACGATAACTCTGGTCGGACAACATCATCTCCCCGATCGTCAGAAGCTCATCGTCCGTGTAGTCGGGGAAGTCGATGTGATGAGCGATACGGGAGCGAAATCCCGGATTGCTTTCGAAGAACCGGTCCATCCGATCCGCATATCCTGCGAGGATCACAACGAGGTCGTCGCGCTGGTTCTCCATCACCTGCAGCAGGATCTCGATCGCCTCCTGGCCGTAGTCCCGCTCGTTTTCCTGGCGATATAGATAGTAGGCCTCATCGATGAACAGCACGCCGCCCATCGCCTTCTTGAGGATTTCCTTCGTCTTCGGCGCCGTATGGCCGATGTACTGGCCCACGAGGTCGTCGCGCGTCACCGATACGAGGTGGCCCTTGCGGATATAACCGAGCCGATGCAGGAGATTGGCCATCCGCAGTGCCACGGTCGTCTTGCCGGTGCCCGGGTTTCCGGTGAAGCTCATGTGAAGCGTCGGTGTCTCATGCGCCAGTCCGAGGCGTTTTCGGGCGCGCTCCACCAGCAACAGGGCGGCCGTCTCCCGGATCCTTTGCTTGACCGGCTCGAGACCGACGAGTTCACGATCGAGTTCGTCGAGAATGTCCTTTACGCCGGACTGCTGGTACTCGACCTTCAGGTCGACGGCCGTCGGCGGGGGCCACCGTCGGCTGCGCTTTCGTTCGGAACGAGGTCAGCCATAGCGCTGCCCCGCCGGCCGTTCCGTTGCATAGGAACGGGTCGTATAGCGGACGACCCGCCCGGCGGATTCCTGCCGTTCGAGATGGAAGCCCGGCTCCTCCTTCGGCCGGTTGACGATGAAGGAAAGCTTCACCGATTCCCAACCATGGCCGTTGTCGAACGCGACGAGCCGGATGTAGCGGTCACCATAGACCTTACGGCATTCCCGCAGTTCCATCAGCAGCGCAGCCGCATCCGGATTGTCGAACATCGGATGCCCCCACATGTCCCAATAGGTATTGCGCGGATGCGGGTCGTCGGTGAATTCGAGGCTGACCGCCCAGCCCTTGTCGATGCAGTATTGTACCTGCTTGGCGATCTGTTCGTCCGTCAGCGGCGGCAGGAAAGAGAAGGCGCCTTGGGTGATGTACATGTCGGTTCTCCTATTCGGCAGCGGTCGCGGTCGGAACGAAGTCCGGCGAGTCCGTCGAGGTGTAGTTGAAGGTGACATCCTTCCAGACGTCGAGCGCCTGCCGCAGTGGCTGGCAGTGACGCGCCGCAGCCCTGAGGATTTCCGGCCCCTCGTTCACGATGTCCCGGCCCTCGTTGCGGGCGAGCACCATGCATTCGAGCGCGACACGATTGGCCGTCGCACCGGCGGCGATCCCCATGGGGTGACCGATCGTCCCGCCACCGAACTGCAGGACGACATCCTCGCCGAGAAGATCGAGCAATTGGTGCATCTGTCCGGCATGAATGCCGCCGGAGGCGACCGGCATCAGTTTGTTGAGCGACGCCCAGTGCTGGTCGAAGAAGATGCCGTTCTCAAGCCGCATCGGGTTGAAGTCCTCGCGGCAGATGTCGTAGTAGCCGCGCGTCGTGGCCGGATCGCCTTCGAGCTTGCCGACCACGGTGCCGGCATGAATGTGGTCAACGCCGGCGAGCCGCATCCATTTGGCGATGACCCGGAAAGAGACGCCGTGGCTCTTCTGACGGGTATAGGTTGAATGGCCGGCCCGGTGCAGATGCAGGATCATGTCGTTGCGACGCGCCCATTTCGCCATCGACTGGATGGCGGTGTAGCCGATCACGAGGTCGATCATCACGATGTTCGAACCGAGCTCCTTGGCGAATTCCGCACGCTCATACATGTCCTCCATCGTCGCCGCGGTGACATTGAGATACGTTCCCTTGATCTCCCCGGACTCTGCCTGCGCCTTGTTGACTGCCTCCATGCAGTAGAGGAAGCGCTCTCGCCAGTGCATGAATGGCTGCGAATTGATGTTCTCGTCGTCCTTGGTGAAGTCGAGCCCGCCCTTGAGCGCTTCGTACACGACACGGCCGTAATTGCGGCCGGAAAGACCGAGCTTCGGCTTCACCGTGGCGCCGAGCAGCGGCCGTCCGAATTTGTCGAGCCGCTCCCGTTCGACCACGATGCCGGTCGCCGGACCTTGGAACGTCTTCACATAGGCGACGGGGAAACGCATGTCCTCCAGACGCAGCGCCTTCAGCGGCTTGAAACCGAAGACGTTTCCGATGATCGACGCGCTGAGGTTGGCGATGGAGCCCGGCTCGAAGAGGTCGAGATCGTAGGCGATGTAGGCGAAGTACTGGCCTTCGCCGTTCGGCACCGGATCGACACGATAGGCCTTGGCGCGATACTTCTCCGTCGCCGTCAGCCGGTCCGTCCAGACAACCGTCCAAGTGGCCGTCGAAGACTCGCCGGCAACCGCTGCGGCCGCCTCGATCGGATCCACCCCATCCTGCGGCGTGATACGAAAGACCGCGATGATGTCGGTGTCCTTGGGCTCGTAATCGGGCTCCCAATACCCCATTTTCTTGTATTCCATGACGCCGGATTTGTAGCGTTCCTTACCGGTAACCGTTTCTGACCTGTGCGGCATGATAGCCTCCTTTTCCGGTTTGAATTCTGGGACCGCGCTAAGCAGCCTTGGCAGTAGCGATGCGCGGGTCGAGTACCCCGCTTGCGTAGCGGCGGGCCATTTCATCGAGCCCGACCACCTTGATGCGAGAGGCGTTCCCGGCTGTCCCGAAGGCCTCGAAGCGAGCCCGGCAAAGGTCGCGCATCGCGTCCATCGCCGGTTTCAGGAACTTCCGCGGGTCGAATTCTCCGGGCCGTTCCAATGCGACCTTGCGGAACTGACCGGCCATCGCCATGCGGCAGTCGGTGTCGATATTGACCTTGCGCACGCCATGCTTGATGCCGCGGACGATTTCCTCGACAGGGACACCGAAGGTCTGGGGCATGTCGCCGCCGTACCTGTTGATGACGTCCTGCAGTTCCTGCGGAACGGAGGACGAGCCATGCATCACGAGATGTGTGTTCGGCAGCTTGGCGTGAATTTCCTCGATGACCCGCATCGCCAGAATGTCGCCGGTCGGCTTGCGGGTGAACTTGTAGGCACCGTGCGAGGTGCCGCAGGCAATCGCCAGCGCATCGACCTTGGTGCGGGTTACGAAGTCGACCGCCTGGTCGGGATCGGTCAGCAGCTGGTCTTGGCTGAGCTTGCCCTCGGCACCATGACCGTCCTCGGCCTCGGACTCGCCGGTTTCAAGCGAACCGAGCACGCCGAGTTCGCCTTCCACCGAGGCGCCGACCCAATGGGCCATTCGGGCGACGCGCTCGGTGATTTCCAAATTGTACTCGTAGGAGGCGGGCGTTTTTGCATCCGCCTCAAGAGAGCCGTCCATCATCACCGAGGTGAAGCCGTGGCGGATCGCAGTCATGCAAGTCGCCTCGTCGTTGCCGTGGTCCTGATGCATGCACACCGGGATGTCGGGGTAGATCTCGGCGAGAGCGTCGATCATCTTCGCAAGCATGATGTCGTTGGCGTAGGTGCGGGCACCGCGCGATGCCTGAATGATGACGGGCGCGTCACAGGCTTTCGCCGCCTCCATTATGGCGAGGCCCTGTTCCATGTTGTTGATGTTGAATGCCGGCACGCCGTAGCCGCGTTCGGCGGCATGATCCAGCAGTTGTCGCAGTGTAATTCTTGCCATTGGCTCATGATCCTTTTCATCCGAGTTTCAACTGCCGGCGCACGCGCCGGCTAGGGCACCAGCCTGCAAGCCGCCTCCACCGCGGCCTCGACGGTGATGCCGAAATGACGATAGAGCTCCGGCGCCGGCGCGCTCGCGCCGAAGCCGTTCATTCCGATGAAAGTGCCACCTTCGCCAATGTAGCGATCCCAGCCGAGGCGGCATGCCGCTTCGATTGCCACGCGCGGCGCAGTGCCGAGCACCGAGCGGCGATACTCGGGCGTCTGCTCTTCGAAGAGTTCCCAGGAAGGCATCGACACGACAGCGGCGGCGATCCCGTGATCGGCCTGAAGCCGCTCGGCCGCGGCGATGGCGATCTCGACCTCCGATCCGGTCGCAAGCAAGGTGACGTCCCGCGCCGTTGCCGACTCCCTCAACACGTAGGCGCCGCGCACGGACAGGGCCGTCGAGCTGTGGCCGAGCCGGAGCATCGGCAGGTTCTGGCGAGAGAGCACCAGCACGCTCGGCCGGTCCTGCTGCCTCAATGCGATTTCCCAGCACTCGGCCGTCTCGACGATGTCGCAGGGCCGGAAGACGGTGATGTTGGGCGTCGCCCGCAGCATCGCCAGATGCTCGATCGGTTGGTGGGTAGGGCCGTCTTCGCCCAGCCCGATGGAATCGTGGGTCATCACATAGATGACCTGCTGGCCCATGAGTGCCGAAAGGCGCATGGCCCCGCGGGCGTAATCGGAGAAGACCAGGAAGGTGCCGCCATAGGGGATGAAGCCACCATGCAGCGCCAGTCCGTTCATGGCCGCCGCCATGCCGTGCTCGCGGATGCCGTAGTGGATGTAGCGACCGGAGAAGTCCTTCGCCGTCACATCCTCCATTCCCTTGGTGACCGTCAGGTTGGAATGCGTGAGGTCTGCAGAGCCGCCGATCGTCAGGTCCGTGAGGCCGTTGACAACGCCAAGCACCATCTCCGAAGCCTTGCGGGTGGCGACCTTGGTTGCCTTCTCGACATGCTCCCGGCGGAAGGCGTCGAGTGCCTCGAACAGTGTCTCCGGAAGCTCCTTGCGAAGCGTTCGCTGAAATGCCTCGGCCTCCGGCGAGGCTTCGAGCCGCGCCGTCCAACGGCGCCGGGCTTCGTCGCCGCGTTCGGCGACCTCGCTCCAACGATCGAGGATCGCCTCCGGCACATCGAAGGGCGCGTGCGGCCACTGAAGCACTTCGCGGGCGGCCGCGATCTCCGCGTCGCCGAGCGGCGCGCCGTGGGTCTTCTCCGATCCCTGCAGGTTCGGGGCGCCCTTGCCGATCACCGTCCGGCAGGAGATGAGCGACGGCCTGTCGGACTGCCTGGCGTGAGCAATTGCCCGTTCGATCGCCTCGAAATCGTGTCCATCGACCTCCTGGACATCGAAGCCGGCAGCCGTGAACCGTGAAAGCTGGTCCATTGACGTGGAGAGGTTCGTCGGTCCGTCGATCGAAATCGAGTTGTTGTCCCAGAGCACGATCAGACGCGACAGCCGAAGATGGCCAGCGAGATCGATCGCCTCGTGGCTGATCCCCTCTTGCAGGCATCCGTCGCCGGCGATCACATAGGTATAATGGTCGACCAGGGCGTCACCAAAACGGGCGTTGGCGAGGCGTTCGGCGATTGCCATTCCGACGGCGCTCGAAATGCCCTGTCCGAGCGGGCCCGTCGTCGTCTCGATGCCGCTGGCATGGCCGTATTCGGGGTGGCCCGCCGTCCGCGCGCCGAGCTGCCGAAAGCGCTTGAGCTCCTCGACGGTCATATCCGGATAGCCGACCAGGTAATGCAACGCATACTGCAGCATTGAGCCGTGCCCCGCCGACAGGACGAAGCGGTCGCGGTCCGGCCAGTCAGGATGAGCGGGATCGATCTTGAGAAAGCGGGTGAAGAGGACCGTTGCGACATCCGCCATGCCCATCGGCATGCCAGGGTGACCGGAATTCGCCCGCTGCACGCCATCCATGGCCAGCGCACGAACGGCATTTGCCATGTCGCGCTCGCTCACCTCTATCGGTTCGGGGCTCGTCTTCAGGGCCTGTTCTTGCATGGGTTCCTCCTCAGGATGCGCGATTGCGGCGCTCGATCAGTTGCAGGATGAGCGGCGTCAGAATGAGCTGCATGGCGAGATCGAGCTTGTTGCCGGGCACGACGATCGAATTGGCCCGCGACATGAAAGAGTCGTGGATCATCGAAAGCAGATACGGGAAGTCGATTCCCCGCGGCTTGGCGAACCGGATGACGAGCATCGATTCGTCAGCCGTCGGTATCCAGCGCGCCACGAAGGGGTTTGAGGTGTCGACGATCGGCACACGCTGGAAGTTGATGTCCGTCTGCGTGAATTGCGGTGTGATGTAGCGCACATAGTCCGGCATACGCCTCAGGATCACGTCCATGACCGCCTCGGTCGAATAGCCGCGGGTCGCCCGGTCCCGGTGAATCTTCTGGATCCATTCGAGGTTGATGACGGGGACGACCCCGATCTTCAGGTCTCCGAAGCGTGCGAGATTGACCTGCTCCGTTACTGCGCAGCCGTGCAGCCCCTCGTAGAAGAGGAGGTCGCTCGGGCCAAACTCCCGCCAGTCCGTGAACGTACCGGCCGGCGCATTGTATTGGGCAGCCTCTTCGTCATCGTGGATGTAGGTCCGGGTCCGACCCGAGCCGCGGCGAGAATATTCGTCAAAGACCTGCTCGAGAATTTCGAGCTCGTTCGCCTCGGCGTTGAAATGCGTGAAGTTGGGATTGCCGTTCGCCTGCTCTTCGGCGACTTTTGCCTTCATGGCTTGGCGGTCGTAGCGGTGGAAGGCGTCGCCTTCGATGAACGCGGCCTCGATGTTCTCCCGGCGGAAGATCTGCTCGAAAATCCGCTTTACCGAGGTCGTGCCGGCGCCGGAGGAGCCGGTGATCGAGATGATCGGGTGCTTTGTGGACATCCGTGTTACCTCCCGTCAGGCCCTGAAGAGGCCGCGATTGTTGAAGAGAGGCGCACGCTCGCCGATGAAGCTCGGATCCGTATGGTAGCGGGCGATCCGATGCACTTCGCGCGCCGAGCCGAAGATCAGCGGCACGCGCTGATGCATGCTCTGTGGCGTCAGTTCCAGGATCCGGTTGACCGTATCCGTCGCGGCTCCGCCCGCCTGCTCGATGAGGAAGGCGATCGGGTTGGCCTCGTAGACGAGCCGGATCCGACCGTCGCCATAACCCTTGCGTTTGTCGCCGGGGTAGAGAAACACGCCGCCGCGCATCAAAATACGATAGGTTTCGGCAACCAGAGAAGCGATCCAGCGCATGTTGAACTCCTTCTCCCGCGGGCCCTCCGCTCCCTTGAGGCAGTCGTCGACATAGAGGCGAACGGACTCGTCCCAGTGCCGATAGTTGGCGGCATTGATCGCGAATTCCTGGGTTTTGGGCGCCAACACCACGCTTTCATAGGCCTGCATGAAAGTCCCGAGACGCGAGGAAAAGACGAAGACGTGGGTACCGTTGCCGACCGTCAGCACCAGCGCGAGCTGCGGACCGTAGATGAAAAAGCCGGCAGCGAGCTGGGCGCCTCCCGGTTGGAAGAAGGAGGCGTTTCGCTCGCTGACCGGTTCACCGACCACAGGGAGGATCGAAAAGATGGTGCCGATCGAGACATTGGTGTCGATATTCGATGAACCGTCGAGCGGATCGATCGCCACGGCGATCGGCGCGCCCGGATCAAGGACGACAGGGTGTTCCAGCTCTTCCGAACCGTAGAGACAGACCGGCGCCTGCCGCATCGCCTCGATGAACATGTCATCGGCATGGACGTCGAGGTCCTTCTGAGCGTCGCCGTCGCTGTTGGAACGCCCGCGATGCCCGGCGAATGCGCTGCCGAGTGCGCCCTGATTGATGGTCTTACGCATCGTCACGGCGGTCAGGGCAAGCTGCCGAACCGTCTGGGAGACTGCGATCCTGAGCGGGTCTCCGCTTGAAATGTAGGAACTCAGAAAGGCGTCTAGGGTCGCCGAAACCATTGTCCTGTCCTCCCTGCCCACTCCTCTTGTCGGGCATGGAGATATCGAAACAGAGATGCCGTGCTGAGTAAAATTTATTATATTTACGTAGACACTAAGAAAAATTAAGTTACCAATTATGCGCAATCTGACCCTTAAGAACCTTCGGGCCATAGAGGCCGTCTTGAAGCACGGCACGATCGCCGGTGCCGCGAACGCGATCGGTCTGACGCCGTCGGCGATCACCATCCAGTTGAAGCAGGTCGAGGAAGAGGCAGGCCTGCTTCTCTTCGACCGTACGAATGAGGGCCTGCGCCCGACGGCGGCAGGATACGCCTTCGTCGATGCGGCCCGGACGATCGAAGAACGTCTGCGCCTTCTCGACGACGAACTCGATGCCATAAAAGGGCTGCGGGCGGGTACCCTGACACTCGGTTGCGTATCGACGGCGAAGTACTTCGCACCTCACCTGATGGCGACCTTCAGGAAAGAGCATCCGGACATCTCGATCACGCTTTCGATCGGGAACCGCGCGGAGGTCATCTCGAGCCTCAAGAACCACGAGATCGATATCGCTTTGATGGGACGCCCCCGAAGGACCTGCCACTGAGTTCGTCGATCTTCGGCGATCATCCCCTGGTGATGGTCGCGGCGCCGGATCACCCGCTTGCCGAGAAGCGCGGTATCACCAAGGAAGAGATCGCCCGGGAGCATTTTCTGATTCGCGAACGAGGCTCCGGCACCCGTATCTCGCTCGAGATATTCCTGAGCGAAATTCCCGGCAAACTGGACGACCTCGGCACCGAAATGGCTTCGAACGAGACCATCAAGCAGGCGGTCATGGCGGGACTGGGCGTCGCGTTCATATCCGCCCACACGATCGCGATGGAGCTGGAATATGGCAAGCTCACGATGCTCGACGTTATCGGCATGCCGATCCGCCGCCAGTGGTTTTCGGTGATGCGCACGGACAGAACCCTCTCGCCCGCCATGGCGGCGTTCCAGGACTTTCTGCGCCGTCGCGGGGCGCAGTGCCTGCCCTTCTTCAATCGCCTTTATCCCGAAGTCACCGGCTAGTGCCCTCATACGATGCACATACAGTCCGAGACCGCGGGCCCGGTGGAACAAACCGCCGCAGGCAGCACCATTGCGCTCGGGACCACCAATGAGGTATCCGTGATGGGAACCGAGGATTCACGGGCGATGATGAACCGACAAAAGATGGCGCGCGGCCTGGTGCACGTTCTGTGCACACTTGCGCTGCTGTTCGTCGGATTTGCGCACAAGGTGCCCGATGTCTTCGGCGGCCTCCCGCCACAGGAGCTCGCCGCCTACACCTTGCCGGACGGCACGCTTCCCGAGCTCTGCCTGCCCTCCACGGACGGCAACAGCCATGACCATGGCGCCGCCCCCGGAGCCGGTTGCGAGGCTTGTATAATCAGCGCCTCGATTATCCTGCCCTTGCCGACGGATGTTGCAGGTCAACCGCCGCAGCAGGCCGGCGACGACATTCTCCCGGTTCGCTACGAGGCGTTCTATCGCCAGATTTATCCGCCGAACGCAGCACCCAGAGCACCTCCTGCCGGTTTCGTTGTCTGAACGCCGCGGCGCTTGCGCCCGGATTTCGTCAACATGGCCGGCGCACCCCGCCTGAACTCTGCCTGTACGGAGGAGCGGGTGACCGGCCGAGACCGGAACCATCACCATGCTCAACATTTCCGTTCCCAAGGAGGCAGCCCGCGTTGCGCCTCCTGAACTCGTGCTTACGTTCCCGCGGCAGGCACGCTCCACGCAGAGCCGGGTCATTTCGCCCGGGACGACGATTTACTTCGAAGGTTTCCGTCGTTCGCCTGCCTATCGCCTCGTTGACGGCTGCGTGGCGATATCGCAGACGCTCCGGGATGGCCGTCGCCAGATCGTCGACATTCTTGGCCCCGGACGTCTGTTCGGGCTCTCGCTAGGCGACAGCAACGCCTGCTCGGCTGAGAGCCTGACCTACACCCATATCGAGCAACTGGACGACAGCCTCGCCCCCTCAGAGACGCAGCAGGAGGTTCATCTCATGCTGCGGCGGGCACAGGCGCACGCAACCCTTCTCGGTCGGAAGACCGCGATGGAGAAGGTTGCTTCGGCCGTCCTCGACCTCTCGTGCCAGTTCGCGCGGCCCTCGAGATCCTCGAAGCGTCGACGGGTGACCTTTACGCTCTATCTCACCCGAGCCGATCTCGCCGACTGGCTGGGCCTGACGGTCGAAACAGTCAGCCGTTGCCTCAACCAGCTCAAGCGTGGGGCACTGATCGATTTCACCCATCCGGAAATCGTAACGATCCTGGATCGTGACGCTCTGCTTGAGATCGCTGACATCAACGGCACATGCCGTTCGATGTGAGCGCACAACCGCGAGGGGCCCGAACGGCACCCGGAAACATCTGTCGGGGAACAGTGCGAGCCGGGTGCCGAAACTTTCTTTGAACCTAGGGGACTATCCGATGAAGACACTGCTCAAATGCATGATCGCCGGGTTGGCGATGATCCTCGCCGGGCCGGCACTGGCCGAGATCAGGGTGACGGACGTCAAGGGACGAGAGGTGACGCTCGCCGCACCGGCGAAACGCGTCATCCTCAATTTCTATTATGAAGACTACATCGCCGTGGTCGGGCCGGGAGCGATGGACAAGGTGGTGGCACTCTCGCTTTCCACCTGGAAGGACTGGCGTCCGAAACAGTTTGCAAAGTACCTGGAAGCAATCCCGACAATCTCGGACATTCCGGACGTGGGTGACGCCGAGAACGGAACCTTCTCCGCCGAGAAGGTCATCGCCGCCAAGCCCGATCTCGTCATCCTCGGGGTTTGGACCTATGACGCGATGGGCGACACCGTGCGGCAGATCGAGCAGGCCGGCATTCCGGTCGTCACGCTCGACTACAACGCCCAGACGCTCGAGAAACACATTCAGTCGACGCTCATTCTCGGCAAGGTCATGGGTTCGGAGGACAGGGCTGA
This sequence comes from Ciceribacter thiooxidans, assembly GCF_014126615.1. Lineage (NCBI taxonomy): Bacteria > Pseudomonadati > Pseudomonadota > Alphaproteobacteria > Hyphomicrobiales > Rhizobiaceae > Ciceribacter > Ciceribacter thiooxidans. Next base: position 263,499 of record NZ_CP059896.1, on the reverse strand, counting down.
AAAGCTCGTCGCCAACTACAAGAGCGCGATGGATGACATCGCAGCGCGGATCAAGGCTGCCGGCCCGTCGAACAAGAAGGTCTACGTAGAGCTCGCACAGAAAGGTCCATCCGAAGTCGGCAACAGCTACGGCAACGGCATGTGGGGCACACTGGTCGACTCCCTCGGCGGCCTCAACATCGCCAAGGGACAGGTCGAGAATTGGGGACCTCTCAGCCCCGAATATGTGCTGACCCAGAAACCCGACCTCATCTTCCTTGCCGGTTCGGAATGGCTGAACAAGCCGCAGGCGGTCTCGGTCGGCTTCGGTGCCGATCCGGTTGTCACGCGCGAAAGGATGAAGGCTTATCTCGGCCGCCCCGGCTGGTCGGAACTGCCGGCGGTCGTCTCCGGCAACGTTCATGCCATCTATCATGGCGGCACGCGGACGCTCTCCGACTACGTCTACGCCCAGTACATAGCAAAGCAGCTCTATCCGGAGGCATTCAAGGACGTGCACCCGGCGAAGAACCTCGCGCAATATTACGAAACATGGCTGCCCATCAAGGCCGACGGCGTCTTCGTTCTGCCCTATCCGGCGCCGGGTCAATGACCGCCGACGCTTCGACGATCGAAAGGCTGCGCGGCGATTATCGCCGTGCAGCCCTTCTACGGGCGCTGGCGCTGACCATTGCGTCCGCCAGCCTCGTTGCTTTCATGGTCATCGACCTCGCGACCGGACCGTCGGGAATGCCGGTTTCAACCGTCTGGTCGACACTGCTGGCCGGACCGAATGGTAGTGACACGATGGCCGTCACGATCCTCTGGCAGCTGCGGATGCCGCAGACGTTGATGGGCGCACTCGTCGGCGCCAGTCTCGGCATTTGCGGGCTGCAGATGCAGACCATCCTCTCAAATCCGCTTGCGAGCCCGTTCACGCTCGGCTTTTCGGCCGCAGCCGGTTTCGGAGCCGCACTTGCGATCATGTTCGGCGGGCTCCTGCCGCTTCCGGATTTTCTCGTGGTCCCGGTCTCCGCCTTCCTTATGACGCTTGTCGCCTGCGCGCTCGTCTATTCGATTGCGTCGCTCCGCGGCGCGACACCGGAGATCCTGGTGCTCGCCGGCATTGCCGTGCTTTTCTTCTTCCAGTCGATGCAATCGCTTCTGCAGTTCCTCGCATCGCCCGAAGTCCTGCAGCAGATCGTCTTCTGGCTCTTCGGCAGCCTGCTCAAGGCGACGTGGCTCAGCGTCGCTGTCCTCTCGATCGTGCTCGCGCTCGTCCTGCCTTTCGTACTGCGCGATTCGTGGAAATTGACCGTCTTGCGGCTCGGCGACGCCAATGCCGCGAGCCTCGGGCTGTCGGTGGAGAGCCTCCGCACGAAGACCTTCCTGCTCGTCGCCGTCATGACGGCAGCCGCCGTTTCCTTCGTCGGCACCATCGGCTTTATCGGCCTGATCGCCCCGCATGCGGCACGGGCAGCCGTCGGCGAGGATCATCGCTTCGCCCTGCCGATGGCCGCACTGGCCGGCGCGACAATGCTGGTCGCGGCCTCGGTTTTCGGCAAACTCATCTCACCCGGTGCAGTCATCCCGGTCGGCATTATTACCGCGGTTGCCGGCGTACCCGTGCTGTTCGCCGTCATCGCCCGGCGCAGTCGTGGAGGCGTCTGATGCGGCAAGGTCTCATACTGGACAAAGTAGCTGTCGAGCGTGGTCGAACAACGATCGTCAGCCATTTCTCGGCCGCTCTCGTTCCCTCCCAGCTCGTCGCCGTCATCGGACCGAACGGTGCCGGCAAGTCCACACTCCTCGGAGCGATCGCCGGCGATATCCCTCACAAGGGCTCGATCCTCTGGAACGGTCAGCCTGTCGATCGCGCCGCCGTCGGCTTCATGCCGCAATATTGCGCAGTCCGGGCGGAGTTGTCCGTGTTGCAGGTTCTGCTGCTCGGCCGCCACGAAAAGCTCGGCTGGCACGTGCGCGAGGATGATCTCTCGGCTGCGGCCGAAATCCTCTGCTCCCTCGGCCTCGACCATCTGGCCGAGCGCCCCATGACGACGCTTTCCGGCGGGCAGCAGCAGATGGTGCTCCTCGCGCAGAGGCTCATGCGCGAGCCACGCCTGCTCATTCTGGATGAAGCGACCAGCGCACTCGATCTGCGTCATCAGATCGGCGTGCTGGACCTCCTCAAGGATTATGCGAAGCGAACCGGTGCACTCGTCCTGATCGCCATCCACGACCTCAATCTCGCTTCGCGACACGCGGACAGCCTGATGCTGCTTCACGGAGGAGAACTCGTGTCTCATGGAACCTCGTCCGAGGTCCTGACACTGCCAGCCATCCGGTCGATCTACCAGATCGAGGCAGAGGTGCTGCGCTGCCGCTCCGGCCTGCCGGTCGTCGTTCCGCTCGGTGTCGCTGCCTTCGCCCCGATACGTGATGCCGCCCAGTAGCGGGGTTCACCCGTGCCCTGATGCAGCTTCAGATGTGCAGGGCGTGGCCGAGAGTCTTTAGTGCGGCTTCCTGCAGCGCTTCGCCACGAGTCGGATGAGCGTGGACTGTCGCCGCGATGTCCTCCACCCTGGCACCCATCTCGATGGCGAGTGCAAAGGCGCTTGCCAGTTCGGATACGCCGGCACCGACCGCCTGCAGCCCGAGCACGACATTGTTGTCCGCTCGCGCCACCACACGCACGAAACCGTCTTCGGCGAGCATGGTCATCGCCCGGCCGTTAGCGCTGAACGGGAACTGTCCCACCCGCACTTCGAGACCGTTGCGGCGCGCCTCGTCTGGCGACAGGCCCGCGCTGAGGATCTCCGGATCAGTGAAGCACACGGCCGGGATGCAGCGCTTGTCCCACCCGCGCTTCAGCCCGGCGGCAATCTCGGCGACCATCTCGCCCTGCGCCATGGCGCGGTGGGCGAGCATCGGTTCGCCCGTAATATCGCCGATGGCGAAGACTCCGCGCATCGATGTACGACACTGGTCATCGATACGCAGGAATGGACCTGAGCGATCGAGATCGAGCCCCTCAAGCCCGACCATATCCGTGTTCGGCCGGCGCCCGACCGTAACGAGTATCTTGTCAGCCTGCAGCGTATGTTCCTTGCCGTCGCTGGTCTCAACCAGGAGTGCGTCACCTCCGCTTGCCAGACCCTTCGCCTTCGCCCCCGTCAGCACGCGAACGCCCAGCTGTTGCAGGCGTTTCTGGACCGGCCGAACGAGTTCTCCGTCGTACTGCGGAAGCACCTGAGCCGCCGCTTCGACGATCGTCACCTCGCTCCCGAGCTTCGCGAAGGCCGTTCCGAGTTCGAGGCCGATATAGCCGCCACCCACCACCACCAGTTTCTTCGGCAGTGCCGTGAGCGACAGCGCCTCCGTCGAGGAGATGACAGGTCCGCCGAACGGCAGGAAGGGCAGTTCGACCGGTTTGGAGCCGGTTGCGATGACGACCATTTCGGCACGGATCACCTGCATCCCGGTTTCGGTCTGCACCTCGACGGTCTTGCCGTCCCGGAAGGCGGCGCGCCCCTGGACGATCTTCACCCGCGCCTTGCGCAGGAGACCGGAGACACCGCTGTTCAAACGGCCGACGATACCGTCCTTCCAGGCGACGGTTGCGGCGAGATCGAGGCTCGGTGGAGCCTGAAGCGAGATGCCGAGCGGGCTTTGACCCTCCGCCATATGGCGGATCTTGTCATACTCTTCGGCCGCGTGGATCAATGCCTTGGAGGGAATGCAGCCAACGTTGAGACAAGTGCCCCCCGGCTTGCCTGCTTCGACGATCACCGTGTCGACGCCGAGCTGGCCGGCACGGATCGCACAGACGTAACCGCCGGGACCGGCGCCGATGACCAGGAGCTTGCAGGAAATTTCCTTCATGACTGTCAGTCCTCGATGAAGATGAGGGCGGGCGTTTCGAGCAGGGTCTTGATCCGCTGCACGAAGGTCGCGGCATCCCAGCCGTCGATGATGCGATGGTCGAAGCTGGACGAGAGGTTCATCATCTTGCGCGGAACGAACTGGGTGCCGTCCCATACCGGCCGTACCACCATCTTGTTGACCCCGATGATCGCGACCTCCGGGTGATTGATGATCGGCGTCGTGGCGATCCCGCCGAGAGCTCCGAGAGAGGTGATCGTAATGGTCGAGCCGGTCAGCTCTTCCCGGAGCGCCGTGCCGGAGCGGGCCGCGTCAGCGAGTCGGGTGAGTTCGGCGGCACAATCCCAGATGTTGCGGGCTTCCGTATGGCGGACCACCGGAACCGTGAGCCCCGTCGGTGTTTGCGTGGCGATCCCGATATGCACGGCGCCGAAACGGGAGATGATTCCGTTGTTGTCGTCAAACGTGGCGTTGACTTCCGGCTGGCGAGCAATCGCCTTCACCATGGCGCGCATCAGGAACGGCAGGATCGTCAGCTTCGGATGATCCGGCTTGCGGTCCCTGTTCATCGTCGTACGCAGTTCCTCGAGATCGGTCATGTCGACCTCCTCGACGTAGCTGATATGGGGGATTCGCGAGGCCGAAAGCGTCATCCGTTCGGCGATTCGCCGCCGCATGCCGGTCAGCTTGATCTCCTCGACGCGCAGGTTGCGAGCCGGACCATGCGACGCCACCGGCTGCGGCGCGCCGGAGGTGAGGAAAAGTTCGACATCCTCATGCGTAATCCGGCCCGCCGGGCCTGTACCCGCGACCTGACGCAGGTCTACACCGCTCTCCCGCGCTCGCAACCGTACAGCGGGAGATGCAAGTGGCCTCTGCGAATCGGGCAGCGGAGACGGACGCGGCGCAGGCGCGCCAACAGAGGCGCTCGGCGCCGCTTTGGGCTCGTTCGACGACGATGCTGCAGCGACCGGTGCAGCCGCCGCGGCGGCGGCAACCGGAGTATCTCCCTCGTCCTCCCCGGAGGAGGAACCGTCGTCGTAGCCGGGCACTTCAATTCTCAGCAGCGGCGCCTTGACGGCAACCGTGTCGCCGATCTCGGCACCGACCCAGGTCACGACGCCAGCGACCGGCGACGGAATTTCGACGGTCGCCTTGTCGGTCATCACGGCCGCGAGCACCATATCCTCGCGCACGGGATCGCCGGGCTTCACGTTCCATTCGACCAGCTCCGCCTCGGCGACGCCTTCGCCGACGTCCGGCATCTTGATGGTGAATTCACCCATGGATCAGCCCTCCATCACTTCGATGAGCGCGCGCCCGACCCGGGCCGGACCGGGAAAGTAATCCCATTCCTGCGCATGCGGATAAGGCGTATCCCAGCCGGCGACACGTACCACCGGCGCTTCGAGATGGTAGAAACAATGCTCCTGAACCAGAGCCGCGACTTCGGCACCAAAACCGGAAGTCAGCGTCGCCTCATGAACGATGACGCAGCGGCCTGTCTTGTTCACCGATTGCACGATCGTATCGAGGTCGAGCGGGAGCAGACTGCGCAAATCGATGACTTCGGCATCGACACCTGTCTCCTCCACCGCGGCAAGAGCAACGTGAACCATCGTCCCGTAGGCGAGAACCGTGGCCGCCGAACCCGGTCTGCGCACCTCGGCCTTGCCGATCGGGATCGCATAGTGCCCCTCCGGCACTTCGCCAAGCTCGTGTTTGGACCAGGGCGTCACCGGTCGCTCGTGATGACCGTCGAAAGGACCGTTGTAGAGTCGCTTCGGCTCCAGGAAGATCACCGGGTCAGGATCTTCGATGGCCGCGATCAGCAGACCCTTGGCATCGAAGGGATTGGAAGGCACCACCACTTTCAGGCCGCAGACATGGGTGAAGAGCGCCTCGGGGCTCTGGCTGTGCGTCTGACCGCCGAAGATGCCGCCACCGGTCGGCATCCGTACGACGATCGGGCAGGTGAAGTCGCCGTTCGAGCGATAGCGGATACGGGCCGCCTCCTGCGTGATCTGGTCGTAGGCCGGATACATGTAGTCGGCGAACTGTATCTCCACGCACGGCTTTAGTCCGTAGGCCGCCATGCCGATCGCCGTTCCGAGGATGCCGGATTCGTTGATCGGCGTATCGAAGCAACGGGTCTTGCCGTATTTTGCCTGCAGCCCCTGGGTACACCGAAAGACACCGCCGAAATAGCCGACGTCCTCGCCGAACACGACGACATCGTCGTCGCGCCCCATCGAGACGTCCATGGCGCTGCGAACCGCTTCGATCATGGTCATTCTGGGCATGTCAGTAACCCGCCTTCTGCCGCTGGCGACGGATGTGCGTCGGCATTTCCGCATAGACTCCTTCGAAGATATCGCGCACCGAAGGCTTGCCACCGGCGTGGAGCGTGCCGTGGCTTTCTGCCTCCTTCTGTGCCTGGATCACCTCGTCCATGATTTCGGACTCGGCCTGCGCATGTCGCTCGACCGACCAGCAGCCACGGGTGATCAGGTGCTTTTTCAGGCGCAGGACCGGGTCACCGAGCGGCCAGGCTTCTGATTCGGCCTTGGGCCGGTAGGCGCTCGGATCGTCCGAAGTCGAATGGGCGCCGACACGGTAGGTGACGTATTCGATCAACGTCGGACCGAGATTGCGGCGGGCGCGTTCCGCTGCCCAGCGGGCGACCGCATGGACCGCGAGGTAGTCATTGCCGTCGACGCGGAGCGACGGAATGCCGAAACCGAGGCCGCGGGCCGCAAACGTCCCGGCGCCACCACGGGCGATACCCTGGAAGGTCGAGATCGCCCACTGGTTGTTGACGATGTTGAGGATAACCGGCGCCTTGTAGGTTGAGGCGAAGACCAGCGCCGAATGGAAATCGGACTCCGCCGTCGAGCCGTCACCGATCCAGGCCGCCGCAATCCGTGTGTCGTTCTTGATGGCCGATGCCATGGCCCAACCCACCGCCTGAACGAACTGCGTGGCGAGATTGCCGGACACCGTGAAGAAGCCGTGATCCTTCGACGAATACATGATCGGCAGCTGCCGGCCGCGCAGTGGATCCTTCTCGTTCGAGAAGATCTGGTTCATCATGTCGACCATCGGGTAGCCGTCGGCGATCAGCAGCCCCGCCTGTCGATAGGTCGGGAAATTCATGTCGCCCTTCGCCAGCGCCTTGCGGAAGGCGCAGCTCACTGCCTCCTCGCCAAGATGTTGCATGTAGAACGAGGTCTTGCCCTGGCGCTGCGCCATAAGCATGCGGGCGTCGAAGGCCCTAAGGCGCATCATGTCCTTCAGACCGGCGAGCAGTTCCTCGTCCGACAGCAGACCCGCCCAAGGACCGACCGCCTCCCCTTCCCGGTTGAGCACCCGGATGATGGAAAAGGCGAGGTCGCGGATCGTCTCAGGCGCGACGTCGACCTCGGGTCGCGGAACCGAGCCCGCCTTGGGGATCTTGACGTTCGAAAAATCGGGCTGGTCGCCGGGTCGGACCTCCGGCTCGGGTACATGCAGGCTAAGACGAACCGTTTCGTTCATGCCTTTCTCCTCCTTGTCGGCCCGATGCCTTCCGTCCTCCCGGAGGGCAGAGCCGGAAACATTATAGACCGCGCGCAATCACGATGCGCTGCACATCGCTCGTTCCCTCATAGATCTGGCAGATCCGGACATCGCGGTAGATCCGTTCGACCGGATAGTCGGACATGTAACCGTAACCGCCATGGATCTGGATCGCGTCGGAACAGACCTTTTCCGCCATTTCCGAGGCGAAGAGCTTCGCCATCGACGCTTCCGTGAGACACGGTTCGCCCCGCTCCTTGAGGAGCGCCGCATGCAGGGTGAGCTGGCGCGCCGCCGCAATCTTCGTCGCCATGTCGGCGAGGCGGAAGGCAACGGCCTGGTGATCGATGATCGGCTGCCCGAAAGCATTCCTTTCGCGCGCATAGTCCCGCGCCGCCTCAAAGGCCGCACGCGCCATGCCGACAGACTGGGCAGCGATGCCGATGCGCCCGCCTTCAAGATTGGCGAGCGCGATCCTGTATCCTTCTCCCTCTTCGCCGAGCCGCAACTCTGCGGGCACCCGCATGTCGCTGAACGCGATCTGGCAGGTATCGGACGAATGGAGCCCGAGCTTGCTCTCGACGCGGACCACCTCGTAACCCGGCGTGTCGGTCGGGACGATGAAGGCGGAAATGCCCTTTTTCCCGAGCGCTGGATCGGTCACCGCGAAAACGATGACGACCTGCCCGTTCTTTCCCGAGGTGATGAACTGCTTTGCGCCGTTCAAAACGTAGTGATCTCCATCGCGGCGGGCGCGGGTGCGCAGGTTCGAAGCGTCCGAGCCAGCCTGCGGCTCGGTAAGTGCAAAACCGCCGATCCATTCGCCGGAGGCGAGTTTCGGCAGGAAGCGTTCCTTCTGTGCTTCGGTGCCGAACTTGAGAATGGGCACGCAGCCCACGGAACTGTGCACGCTCATGATCGTGGAACATGGTCCGTCGCCGGCCGCGATTTCCTCGAGTGCCGCGGCATAGGCGACGACGCCGGTATCCGATCCGCCGTAGGTTTCCGGCACCAGCATGCCGAGGAAACCGAGCTCGCCCATTTCCTTCAGTTCCTGCTTCGGGAAGGCATGGTCGACATCGCGCTGGGCCGCGCCCGGCGCCAGCCTTTCGCGGGCGAAGTCGCGCGCCATCTCGCGGATCTGTTGCTGTTCCTCGGTCAGTATCATTCCGACTCCTTCCCGCTCCTCAGTGTCGCTGCACGGCAATCGCGGTCGCTTCGCCACCGCCGATGCAGACAGCGGCCATGCCGCGTCGCAGGTCATAGCGCTCCAGCGCGGCGAGCAGGGTCACGATAATCCGTGCTCCCGACGCACCAATCGGATGCCCGAGCGCACAGGCTCCGCCATGGACGTTCACCTTCTCATGGGGCAGGCCGAGGTCTCGCATCGCCGCCATCGGGACGACGGCAAATGCCTCGTTGATCTCGAAGAGGTCGACATCCTTGAGATCCCAGCCAGTGCGCACGGCGAGCTTCCGCAATGCATCGACCGGGGCCGTGGGAAAGAGATGTGGAGCCTGAGAATGGGTGGCATGACCGGTGATGGTCGCAAGCGGCGTGCGCCCCTCCCGTTCGGCCTGCGAGCGGCGCATGAGAACAAGCGCCGCGGCTCCATCCGAGATCGAGCTGGAATTCGCCGCCGTCACCGTTCCTCCTTCCCGGAAGGCTGGACGCAGAGTGGGTATCTTGTCGAGCCTAGCCTTGCCGGGCTGCTCATCGATGCTCACGGTGACTTCGGCCTTGCCGTCGCGGACGGTGACCGGCGTGACCTCCGCCTGGAAATCCCCGCCTGCGATCGCCTTTTGCGCGCGCGTCAGCGATGCAACGGCATAAGCGTCCTGCGCCTCACGGGTAAAGCCGTAGGCGTCCGCGCAGTCTTCCGCGAACGTCCCCATCAGCCGGCCCTTGTCGTATGCGTCTTCGAGGCCGTCGAGGAACATATGATCGATGACGCGGCCGTGGCCCAGCCGGTAGCCGCCACGGGCGCGATCGAGCAGATACGGTGCATTGGTCATGCTTTCCATGCCGCCGGCGACCGCCACCGCGGCACTGCCGGCGAGCAACAGGTCATGGGCCAGCATCGTGGCCTTCATGCCCGAGCCGCACATCTTGTTGACGGTCGTGGCACCCGTCGAGGCAGGAAGACCCGCCCCGATCGCCGCTTGTCGGGCCGGCGCCTGCCCCAGACCGGCAGCGAGAACGCAGCCGAATACCACCTCATCAATTTCATTAGCACCGACACCGGATCGGGCAAGCGCCGCGCGGATCGCGGCGGCGCCGAGATCCGGAGCCGTCGCGCGCGACAGCACACCCTGAAAGCCGCCCATGGCCGTGCGCGCCGCACCGACGATGACAACGGGGTCCTGAGGCATTCCCTGTTTCTCCTGCATCACTGCTCCTTCAACGCGCACCCATGCGCAAAGCTCCGTCGAGACGGATCACCGTTCCGTTGAGCATCCTGTTCTCACAGATGTGGCGGACAAGACCGGCATATTCCTCCGGACGGCCGAGACGGGAGGGGAATGGCACGCTCTTGCCGAGCGAATCCTGAACCTCTTGCGGCATACCCGCCATCATGGGCGTTTCGAAGATGCCGGGCGCAATCGAAACGACGCGAATGCCGTAGCGCGCAAGCTCGCGCGCGATCGGCAGGGTCATGCCGACGACGCCGCCCTTCGACGCCGAATAGGCGGCCTGGCCGATCTGCCCCTCGAAGGCAGCGACGGAGGCGGTATTGACGATCACGCCACGCTCACCGTCTTCGCCCGGCTCCTCCCTGGAGATCGCCGCGGCGGCGAGCCGGATCATGTTGAACGTGCCGACGAGATTGATGCTGATTGCCCTTGTGAAGACATCCAGCCGGTGCGGGCCGTCGCGGCCGATCACCTTCTCGCCGGGCGCTATGCCGGCACAATTCACCAGACCGTGGACGTGCCCGAAGGTTTCGACCGCGGCTGCGACCGCGGCGGCTGCGTCATCTTCCGACGTAACGTCCGTCCTCACAAAGCGAACGCCCTCCCCGAGCTCTGTGGCAACCTTCTCGCCGACCTCTGCGTTAACGTCGGCAATGATTGCCCGCGCTCCGGCAGCGGTAAGCGAGCGCACGACCGCGAGACCGAGGCCCGAGGCGCCTCCGGTTACGATGAAGACCTTGTCTTCGATCAGCACTGAAAAACTCCCGCCGTCGCGGACCGCATGACGATGAACGATCGATGCACCATGCCGTCCTCCTCCTCAACATTCTGCATGCGAACCGACTCCTCCGCCGATCCTTGTTGCCGGACTCTATGCGGACAGTATATTGCAAGCGATGACCAAAGCAGCCAGATTTTTTGGACAGTTTTACCATATCGGGAGAAGCGAATGGCCGAGCCGGACAGACGGATGATTTCGCCTTCCTTCATCGAGGAAGCGCTCGATTGTCTGCGACGACACGGCAAGCCGACGGCACCGGTTCTGGCGTCGGTGGGACTGCCGCCCGTGGTCGACGCTCCGGTCTCGGCCGAAATCTACGGTGCGCTCTGGCTTGCCGTCGCGGCAGAAGTCGACGACGAATTTTTCGGTATGGGCGCCCGGCCGATGCGCAACGGCAGTTTCACGCTTCTCTGCCATTGCGTGCTGCACGCGCCGACGCTGGAGCACGCGCTGCGACGGGCGCTCCGCTTCCTGAACGTGATCCTGGAGGATCCCTCCGGCCGGCTCGAAATCAATGAGGGCCTCGCCGAAATCGTGCTCGAGGACAGGACAGGGCCGCGCTCGGCCTTTGCGTACCGCACCTACTGGATTCTTTTGCACGGTATCGCCTGCTGGCTGGTCGGCCGGCGCATTCCGATCCGCAAGGTTGATTTCTGTTGCGCCGAACCTGAACAGGGTACCGACTACCGGCTATTTTTCGGTGCGCCGGTGCACTTCGCACAACCGGTTAGTCGCCTCTCTTTCGATCGGCAACTGCTCCGGCTGCCGATCGCCCGCACCGAACAGGCGCTGAAGCAGTTTCTTCGCGGCGCACCGGCCAATATCCTCGTGCGCTACCGCTATGACGCCGGTCTGGCAGCCGGCATTCGGCGCCGGCTGCGGCAGACTCCGCCGACGAACTGGGGCAGCTTCGAGCACATTGCGGCACAGATGCGCATGTCGCCGTCGACCCTGCGCCACCGGCTGCAGGCCGAAGGCCGGAGCTTTGCCGGAATAAAGGACGAGATCAGACGCGAACGCGCCATGGAACTGCTGCTGGGGAGCCGAAGCAGCGTCGGCGAGATTGCCGCCCAGCTCGGCTTCTCGGAACCAAGTGCCTTTCATCGCGCCTTCCGGAAGTGGACATCCAGGAGTCCGGGCGTCTTTCGCCGCGAAGCCGCTGCGGCACGGAATCTAGACGCCGGACGCCAGCGTCGTTCGCCAACGGTCGACATAGGAGCCGATATCGAGTGACGAGGACACGACGGTCGAGTGCCCCTTCTGCGGCCGCACCCCGGCGAGCACCGCCGCTCCGAGCGCGGTGCCGCTCACGCCACCTTCAGTGTCGATCATCACGTCACGCCCGGTGATCGACGCCAGAGCGGCAAGGAAGGCGCTGTTCCGAGTCATCGGCCCCTCAACGATGATCGGCCCCGCGGCCTTCACAAGGTCGAGGCATATGGCCGTCATCATCGCGACGTAGAGCGAGGCGGCGGCCAGCCGCTCGGCATCGGTGGCAGGCTCACCGATCCACTGTCCCTTGCGACCCGGGAAAGGTCCCGATCCTTCCACTGCATTGGGTAGGACCATCACACCCTTGGCAATCACCGCACGGGCGGCCAACTCCACCGCTTCCGGTGACGGTTCAGCCACGCCTTGAGTCAGGATCTCGAACTCACGACCGCCCATGAAACGGGCCGATGGCACGGCGCGCGCGAAAGCATCGACATTGGAAAGCGTATCGCGCGCGGGATCGAGCCCCGCGGGATCTCCTCCGACGGCAAAGCAGATGACCCAAGTGCCTGTCGACACCACCGAGAAAGGCGGCTGTCGCACAACGAGATGCGGCAGCAACGACGCGTTGGAATCGTGAATACCACAATAGACCGGCACAGCGGTGTCGAGGCCGATCACCTCGCAAACCTCCGGCAGCATCGGGCCCAGCACGTCGAAGGCCGACCGGACGGGAGCCAGCAACGAACCGATCCCGAGCCTGTCTAGGAGCGTCGAGTACCGGCCCTCCCCTGGATTCCAGAGGTCGGTGTGGCAGCCGAGCGAAGTCACCTCATTCGCGGCAATGCCCGTTAGCCGGAAGGCCCAGTATTGCGGATAGGTGAGGATCGTCCCAACCCGTGCGAACGCTTCGGGAAAGGTGGTCTTCTGGTAATGAAGTTGGGCTCCGAGATTGAGGCCACCCGGAAGCGCCGGCGAACAGGTCTCGGAAAAGGCAGGCCGTAAGGCGGCGTAGTCCGAAACGACGTCGGCCGAATAAGCGTGTTCGTAATCGAGGACCGGCATTGCGAGCTGCCCCTCGGCATCGAGCAGCGCGGCACTCGCCCCGTGGGTCGTGATCGAAATCGCATCATAGCCGGGCTTCTCGGCGAACGAAGCGAGAGCGGACAGGATGAACGACCACAAGGCTTCGACGTCATAGTGGGGATAGGGAGGACCGGCGACCACGCGGTTCGAAGTCTTGCGGATCGCGATCTCGGCACCCGCTTCCCCGTCGAGGACCACCACCTTGGCATTCGTCTTGCCGATGTCGATGACGGCGACGCGCCGCGGACGAGACGCGTTCATGGCAGGTGGAACACGTTGACCAGATCGACGGCGACCGGCGAATTGTCCGGGTTCGCCGCCATGATGTCGGCCATGTGGGCCCACCAACGCTTCATGACGGGATGGTGCGGAAGGTCTGCCATGCCATGCGTCTTTGGACGGGTCAGCACCCCGAAGAGCGTGCTGGTCTCCCGATCAAGGTGGATAGAGTAATCGCGAATTCCCGCCTCGTGGAGAAGCTCTACGAGCTCGGGCCATATCTCGTCATGACGCTTGCGGTATTCGGTTTCCATGCCCGGATTGAGGTGCATCTTGAAGGCATATTTTTCGAGTTCGGTCACCTCAGGCACTCCGTGCATTCCTGATCCGCCGCGCAATGATCGGCAGGGCGATGGTGACGATCAGCAGCAGGCCGATGAAGATCGACATGACGATGCCGGGCACGTTGAGAAGGCCGAGACCGAAGGTCACGAGGCCCATGACGAAGGCGGCGATCACCACGCCGGCGATCGTGCCGGCACCGCCAAGGATCGATACGCCACCGAGCACCACCATGGTCACGACTTCCAGTTCCCAACCCTGTGCGATCGATGGGCGGGTTGATCCAAGCCGCGACGTCAGGCAGACCGCGGCAATCCCGCTCATCAGGCCGGTCAAGAGGAAGAGGATGAACTTCACGCGCTCGACCGGAATCCCGGAGAAGCGTGCCGCAAGCGGATTGTTGCCGATGACGAAGATCTGACGTCCAAAATTCGTCGCATGGAGCAGGACGGCAAAGAGCGCCGCAAGCACGAGGAAGAGTACGAACTCGAACGAGAAGACCCAAAAGACATAGCCCTGACCGAAATAGGCGAAGTCGGCCGGATACTTCCCGTAGGCTTGGTCTCCCAGAACGATGTAGGAGATCCCACGGAAAAGGCTCATAGTGCCGATCGTGACGACGATCGACGGCAGTCCGATTCCGGCGACGAGCAGCCCGTTGAAGATGCCGCAGACGAGCCCGGTGCCGATGCCGATCACGACCAGTCCGGGCGCCGCGACACCCATCTGGGCCGCCGCTCCCATGGCGGTCGATGCGAGCGCGATGATCGCGGCCACCGAGAGATCGATCTCGCCGGCAATGACGAGCAGTGCCATTGCGAAGGCGATCATTGCCTTCTCGGTGAAGTTGAAGGTCGCGTCGGAGAGATTCCACGCATCGAGGAAGTAGGGCGAGGCAAGCGAGTTCGCGACGAAGATCGCCACCGCCACACCGAAGAGCAGCACTTCCCAGCTTCCCGCCAACCGCTTCAGCGGGGTGCCGAGGCGATCGGGAATGACACGTCTGGTAGCGACATCTGCAGACGGCGCGGTCATGCTGTCACCTCTTTCGTTTCCTTAGCGGCTCGATCCCGCAGGATGATACGGCCCTTCTTGCGCTCGGCACGGGCATTGAAGACGACGGCAAGTACGATGACGATGCCCGATATCGCCATCTGTGCAAATGGGGACACGCCGATGACTGGCAGCGCATTCTTGATGACGCCGAGGAAGAGCGCCCCGAGAACCGTGCCGACGACCGTGCCGATGCCGCCGGCGATCGACACGCCGCCGATCACATTGGCGGCAACGCTGTCGAGTTCGAACCCAGCAGCGATGTCGACATAGGCAACCGCATAACGAGAGACCCACAGATAACCGGAGAGACCCGCCAGCGCACCGGAAAGGACGAAGGCGAAGAAGCGGGCGCGGCCGATATCGATGCCCGCATAGACGGCAGCGGTCGGATTGCCGCCTGCCGCATAGGTCGAGCGGCCGAAAGGCGTCCGCGTCAGCATGAACCAGATCAGCAGAACGACGGCGATCGCAATCCAGGACAGGATCGGCATGCCGAGCACCGGCAGGCGGGGCAGGTTCAGAAAATCGGGGGTCATCTGGTGGGCATTGACCCAGCTTCCGCCGGACAGGACGAAAGCCATGCCGCGATAGATGGTCAGCGTTCCGAGCGTCACCACGATCGGCGGAATCTGAAGCAACCAGACGAGGAATCCATTGATCGCACCGAGCCCGGCGCCGATGACCACCGCCAGAACGATGAGGAGAGCAAGCGGCAGACCGGGATGGCCGGCGTCGAGCATCGCGACCGCCATGCCCGTGAAGGCGAGATTGGCCGCCACCGACAGGTCGATCGACTTGGTGAGGATGACGGTCATCTGGCCGAGCGCCAGAATGATCAGGATCGAGGTGTCGTTGAAGATGTTGGCGAGGTTGCCGGCAGAGGCAAACCCGTTGGCCCGCATTGCGAAGCCCGCGACCATCACAGCGATGATCAGCGCCAGGAGAACTTCGCGGTTCTTGAAGATGCGTTGCATGTCAATTGTCCTTACGCATTGCCCGTCGCCGCACGCACGAGCGTCTCTGCGGTAAGCCCTTCGCGTTCGAAAATTCCGGCCTGGAGGCCTTCGCGCATGACCATGACCCGATCCGACATGCCGAGAATCTCCGGCAGTTCGGACGAGATCATGATGATGGAAAGTCCTTCACCGGCGAGTTCCGAGATGAAGCCGTGCACGGCCGCCTTCGAGCCGATATCGATGCCTTTGGTCGGTTCGTCGAGAATGATCACCTTCGGCCGGGTGGCGAGCCACTTGCCGATGACGACCTTCTGCTGGTTGCCGCCGGAAAGCGTTCCCGCAGGAACGGAAAGGGCCGCGGCACGCAGGTCCAGTCTCTCGGCGTATCGGCGGACGAGCGAGAATTCGTTGGCAGCCTTCAGGAAACCCCTGACCGAGGTACGCGCCAGCGAGGGCAGCGACATGTTCTGGTAGATCGGCATTTCGAGCGCAAGGCCGTGGCGGCCGCGCTCTTCCGGTACGTAGACGATGCCTGCGGCGATCGCGTCCGCTGGCGACCGGATCACGATCTCGCGGCCGTCGAGCAGCAGGCGCCCGGAGGCCGGTTTCGTGATGCCGAAGAGGGACTGACAGAGTTCGGAGCGGCCGGCGCCGATGAGGCCATAGACGCCGAGAATTTCCCCCTTGCGAAGATCGAAGGAAATGTCGCGAAATTCGGTGTCGTGGCTGTAGCGATCGACGGTCAGCACTGTTGGCCCGATCTGCACCGGGCTCTTCGGAAACACGTCATCAACGTCACGACCGACCATCAGGCGGACGATTTCATCCTGCGGCGTAGTCTTGAGGATACCCGCTCCCACCATCTTGCCGTCGCGGAAGACCGCGTAGTTTTCAGCGATCTCGTAGACCTCGTCGAACTTGTGGCTGATGAAGAGGATCGCCTTCCCCTGCCTCTTCAGGGTCTCGACGATGCGGAAGAGATCGTCGATCTCCTTGCGCGAGAGCGCAGCGGTCGGCTCGTCCATGATGACGATCCGGGCCTCGACCGAAAGGGCACGTGCGATCGCGACCAGATGGCGCTGGGCGATCGACAGGTCCTTCAGCTTGATCGTCGGATCGATCGTGCTTTCGAGATCGGCCAGCAGCTGTCGGGCGCGCTGATTGATGGTCTTCCAGTCGATCAGCCCGAACCGGGTCCGTGGTGCGTGGCCGAGAAAGATGTTCTCGCCGACGGTCAACTCGTCGAAAAGGACTGTCTCCTGATGAATCGCAGTGACACCGGCATCGATCGCGTCTTGCGCATTGGCAAATGCGACCGGCTTGCCGTCGATCAGGATCTCGCCCTCGTTCGGACGGTAGATACCGGTCAGGATCTTGACGAGCGTCGACTTGCCGGCGCCGTTTTCCCCGATCAGCGCCGTCACCTTGCCGGGATAGAGCGCGATGTTCACCCCATCGAGCGCCTTCACCCCCGGAAAGATCTGAGAAATGCCACGCATTTCGAGAATCGGCGTGTCGGCGGCCAGCGGCGCGGTGTCGAGAGGTTTGGCTTGAACGGTCATGGTCTTTTCAGGTCCTGTAGACCCCTCATCCGCCTGCCGGCACCTTCTCCCCGCAAGCGGGGCGAAGGACGCAAGCCACACGGCGTCATCCTATCATCGGGGCACGTCCCCTCTCCCCGCGTGCGGGGAGAGGGCTAGGGTGAGGGGCAACGGCCCCCGAACTCGGAAATGCAGGATCAGAAGATCTTCGAGAACTCGTCGATGTTGGACGAATTGTAGACGAACGGATCGGCCATCGCCGCTTCGCCGTTGTCGCCGACCTTGATCTTGCCCATGCGGCCGGCTTCGATTTCCGCGCCCGGAGCACCGTCGGTGTCACCCTTCACCAGATGATAGGCGATCTGTGTGGCGGAGTAACCGAGGTCGATCGGGTTCCAGATCGCGAATTCCTTGGTCGCGCCGGACTTGATGGCACCGGCCATTTCCGACGGCAGGCCGAGACCGGTCACGTAGACCTGACCGATCTTGCCGGCATCCTTGACAGCCTGCGAGGCGGCGAGAACGCCGACGGTCGTCGGAGCGACGATAACCTTGACGTTCGGCGAGGACGACAGGAGGCCGTTGGCTTCGCGGTAGCTCTTGTCGGCCAGGTCGTCACCATAGACGGTCGTGGCGAGGTTGAGGCCCGGGAAATCCTTGAGCTGCTTCTTCATTTCCTCGATCCAGATGTTCTGGTTGGTCGAGGTGGTGGTGGCCGACAGGATGGCGAAGTCGCCCTTGCCGCCTTCGAGATGGTTGGCCGCGAGCTGCAGGCACATCTTGCCGATCAGTTCGTTGGACGACGGATTGAGGTGCATGATCCGGCCTTCCGGAGCGACACCCGAATCCCAGGAAATGACCTTGATGCCGCGCTGCTGCGCCTTCTTCAGCGCCGGAACGACGGCGTCCGGATCGTTGGCGGAAATTGCGATCGCATCGACGCCCTGGGCAATCAAGGAATTGATCACTTCAATCTGGCCTTCGGCCGTCGTCGTCGTCGGGCCGGTGTAAATCACCTCGACGCCGCCGAGTTCCTTGGCCGCTTCCTGTGCACCCTTGTTGGCCGCCTCGAAGAAGCCGTTGCCAAGTGATTTGACCACAAGTGCGATCTTCATGTCGGCGGCATTTGCCGCGGACGTCATGGCAGCTATGGCGATCGCCACGCCGGCGAGCAGTGTCTTCGACAGTTTCATTGTGTTTTCCTCCCAGGTTGAGACTGCTTGAACTCCTCCCACGCGGCCGGATCACATCACGCGACCGACGTGGTATCCTCCTTCTCAGTCGAAGCCATCGGCTTGACCGTAATGAGCCTTATGCCGGCGTCGGTGACCATGGCGGCCGCCTCGTCCGGAATCTTGTCGTCGGTAATGATCGTCGAGACGTTGTCGAGCGGGCAGAGAATCAAGCTCGAGCGCTTCGAGAACTTGCTGGAATCGACCATGATGATCAGTTCCTCGGCCTGGCGGACCAACTTCTGTTCGCTCTGGATAACCAGCGCATCGGACTCCATTACGCCGAGCGCATTGATGCCCTGCGCGCCGATGAAGATGCGCCGCGCGTAGAAATTGCGGATCGCATCGTTTTCGAAGGGCGACAGGATCAGGCTCTGGTCGCGATAGATCGCCCCGCCCGGCACCGAGACCGTGCACTTCGAATGCTTGACCAAATGCTCGGCGATGGCGAATGAATTGGTCATGACCTGCAGGCGGCGCGCCGACATGAAATGCACCATCTGGAAGGTCGTCGTGCCCCCGTTGATGATGATCGAGTCGCCTTCCTCGCAAAGATCGACGGCGGCACGCGCAATTGCGCGTTTCTTGTCGATATTGACCGATTCCGAAACGCGGAACGGTCGCGCGGCGAGATTTCCGAGCTGCGGCGGATGCACCGCCTCCGCGCCGCCGCGGACCCGGCGGAGCTTTCCCTGCACATGAAGCGCTGCGATGTCGCGGCGGATCGTGGCTTCGGAAGCCTCGGTCAGCTCGGCGATATCCTGCACGGTGATGACCGGCTTTTCCTGGATCGCGCTTAGTATGATGCGATGACGTTCGCGTTCGTGCATGGGCTCCTCCTGAGCGTGATTTATTCGGATTGCGTTTACGCTGTCAATCACAAACGATCAAAAAAGATAATGTTGCGTCGCACAATGAACGTTTGTGATCGAAATTGATTGACAAGCATCGAACGGATGCGCGATACCGTCCACCAGAAGGAGATGGGTCCCCGGTCGGGTTACCCATGAATCGACACGCACAGGGAGGAAGCGATGACGGGCCAAACCCGCCTTCTCGATAATCGTTGGGATGATGCTCGTGCGGCGGAGCTCGACGAGCCCGGCAAGCTGCTCTACCGGTCCAATCTCTTGGGCGCTGACAAGCGCATCACCAATTACGGCGGCGGCAACACCTCCGCGAAAGTGCTCGAAACCGATCCGCTGACCGGCGGAAAGGTTCGCGTCATGTGGGTCAAGGGTTCCGGCGGCGACGTCGGCACCATCAAGCTCGACGGCTTCGCCACCCTCTACATGGACAAGCTCGAGGCGCTGAAGACGCTCTACAAGGGCGTCGAAGACGAGGACCGCATGGTCGGCTTCCTGCCGCATTGCACCTTCAACCTGAACCCGCGCGCCGCCTCGATCGACACGCCCCTGCACGGCTTCGTGCCGTTCACCCATGTCGACCACATGCATCCGGATGCGATTATCGCGATCGCCGCTTCGAAGAACTCCAAGGAACTGACGCAGAAGATCTTCGGTGCCGACATCGGCTGGCTACCCTGGCGCCGTCCAGGCTTCCAGCTCGGTCTCGACCTCGAAGCCTTCGTGAAGGCAAACCCGACCGCCAAGGGCGTCGTGCTCGAAAGTCACGGCCTGTTCACCTGGGCGAACGACGCCAAGGAATGCTACCTGCTAACGCTCGAGATCATCAACAAGGCGATCGAGTGGTTCGCCAAGGAAACCGAGGGCAAGACGATCTTCGGCGGCGCGGTGGCCAAGAGCCTGCCGGAAGCCGAACGCCGCGCGATCGCAGCCAAGCTGATGCCGGAAATCCGTGGCCGGATCGGCAAGGCCGAACGCAAGCTCGGTCATTTCGACGACCAGGCCGCCGTGCTTGAATTCGTCAATTCGAAGGATCTGAAGCCGCTGGGTTCGCTCGGCACCTCCTGCCCCGACCACTTCCTGCGCACCAAGATCCGTCCGCTGATCGTCGATTTCGATCCGGCCAAGCCCGATGCCGACGCCGTGATCGCCGGCCTCGACAAGGCGCTCGAGGACTACCGCGCCGACTACACGCGCTATTACGAGGCCTGCAAGCACGCCAACTCGCCTGCCATGCGCGATCCGAACCCGGTCATCTTCCTGGTTCCGGGCGTCGGCATGCTGTCCTTCGCCAAGGACAAGGCGACCGCCCGCATCGCCGGCGAATTCTACGTCAACGCCATCAACGTCATGAAGGGCGCCTCGACGGTTTCCGAATATCAGGGCCTGCCCGAACAGGAAGCTTTCGACATCGAATACTGGCTGCTCGAGGAAGCCAAGCTCCAGCGCATGCCCAAGCCGAAATCGCTGGCCGGTCGCGTCGCCTTCGTCACCGGCGGCGCCGGCGGCATTGGCCGGGCGACGGCCGAGCGGCTGATGTCCGAAGGCGCCTGCGTGGTGCTCGCCGACATCGACACCGGCGCGCTCTCGGACACGATGGCCGACTTCTCCAAGCGCTACGGCGGCGACAGCGTTCGTTCCGTCACGCTCGACGTGACAAAGGAAGAAGCCGTCACCTCGACATTCGCGGAAGCCTGCGTCGAATTCGGCGGCGTCGACATTCTCGTCTCCAATGCCGGCATCGCCTCTTCGGCCCCGGTCGAGGACACCACGCTTCAAATGTGGAACAAGAACATCGACATCCTGGCGACCGGCTATTTCCTCGTCTCCCGCGAGGCTTTCCGCCTGTTCCGCCGTCAGGCGATCGGCGGCAATATCGTCTTCGTCGCCTCGAAGAACGGCCTTGCCTCCTCGCCGAACGCATCCGCCTATTGCACCGCCAAGGCCGCCGAGATCCATCTCGCCCGCTGCCTGGCGCTGGAAGGCGCTGACGCCGGCATCCGCGTCAACACAGTCAACCCCGATGCCGTGCTGCGCGGCTCGAAGATCTGGAACGGCGAATGGCGCGAACAGCGGGCGGCGTCCTCGAAGATCGAGGTCACCGATCTGGAGGAGCACTACCGCAAGCGCTCGATGCTGAAGCTCAATGTCTTCCCGGAAGACATCGCGGAAGCGATCTACTTCCTCGCCTCCGATCTCTCGGCCAAGTCGACCGGCAACATCATCAATGTCGATGCCGGCAACGCCCAGAGCTTCACGCGCTGAGCAAGCTTTAGCACCCCGTCTGCCCTGCCGGGCATCTCCCCCACAAGGGGGGAGAAGAACAGCAGTTGACCGAGCGTAACCACGATGACTTTGCTTGGTGCAAAAGGCATCGACAACCGTGAGTTAAGTCTCCCCCTTGTGGGGGAGATGTCACGAAGTGACAGAGGGGGAATACCTTTGGGAGGAAAACCATGACCGATCAGATAATCGCCGCCGACGTCATCGCGGCCGAAAACGAAAAGCGCGCGGCCGCGCTCAAGTCCGATTATGCGGCGCTCGGCGAAAAGCTCGCCCGCACCGGCATCGACATCGACGCCGTCACCAGCAAGGTCGCCGATTTCTTCGTTGCCGTTCCCTCCTGGGGCGTCGGCACCGGCGGCACCCGTTTCGCCCGCTTCCCCGGCCTTGGCGAGCCGCGCCATATCTTCGACAAGCTGGAAGACTGCTCGGTCATCAACGAACTGACCCGTGCCACGCCAACCGTGTCGCTGCACATTCCGTGGGACAAGGCCGATCCGAAGGAGCTGAAGGCAAAGGGCGACGCACTGGGCCTCGGCTTCGATGCCATGAACTCGAATACCTTCTCGGACGCGCCGGACCAGACACATTCCTACAAGTATGGCTCGCTCAGCCACGTGGATGCGGCCACCCGCGCCCAGGCCGTCGAGCACAACATCGAATGCATCGAGCTTGGCAATGCCATCGGCTCGAAGGCGCTGACCGTCTGGATTGGCGACGGCTCGAACTTCCCCGGCCAGTCGAACTTCACCCGCCAGTTCGAGCGCTACCTCGCCTCCATGGCCGACATCTACAAGGCCCTGCCCGACGACTGGCGGCTCTTCACCGAGCACAAGATGTATGAGCCGGCCTTCTATTCAACGGTCGTCCAGGACTGGGGGACGAATTACCTGATCGCCCAGACGCTCGGCGAAAAGGCCTTCTGCCTCGTCGACCTCGGCCATCACGCGCCCAACACCAATATCGAGATGATCGTCGCCCGACTGATCCAGTTCGGCAAGCTCGGCGGCTTCCACTTCAACGACTCGAAATACGGTGACGACGATCTCGACGCCGGCTCGGTTGAGCCTTACCGCCTGTTCCTCGTCTTCAACGAGCTGGTCGATGCGGAGCATCGCGGCGTGAAGGGTTTCCACCCGGCGCACATGATCGACCAGAGCCACAATGTCACCGACCCGATCGAGAGCCTGATCTCCAGCGCCAACGAGATCCGCCGCGCCTATGCCCAGGCGCTTCTGGTCGACCGCGCGGCACTAGAAGGCTTCCAGGGCGACAATGATGCGCTGATGGCTTCGGAGACACTCAAGCGTGCCTATCGCATGGATGTGGAACCGATTCTCGCCGAAGCCCGTCGCCGTCACGGCGGCGCGATCGACCCGGTCGCCACCTATCGCGCCAGCGGCTACCGCGCCCGGGTCGCCTCCGAGCGCCCGACAGTCAAGGGCGGCTCCGGCGGCATCGTCTGATCCCGCACCAACGGCACAGCAAAACATCGACGCACCGCTCCGACCATTCCGGGGCGCGTTTGCATGCGTATCTGATGATCATCCGATCATTCCGCCACCTTCCGCCGGGCGCAAGCAATAGCCGGTGTGGCACGGTCGCCGCACCTCGCAATTTGCTCACACTACAACCGGCGAAAGAGCGCTCACCGACAGGCGCCGGAAAGACCTGGTTAACCTTTATTTTTTAGTAAGATTGTCAGTGTTCGTTGTTCGTGTTCGAGAGATGTGCAGGTAGCCATGCGTTTCAGCCGTTCGAATTTCTCAAGATTTACCAGTAACTTGGAAGAGGAACGGAAGGGATCTGAGGCCGGAGGTGAAGAGCCGCACAAGCCGGCGGCAAATCCGGCAGACCCGCGGATGGCGGCTTCGGGCGACACGGCGGGCAACACCGATTCGATTGCCGCGAGCGAAATCGAAGGCCGCGGCGACGCCCCGATCTGGCAGAGGGCTTTCGTACTCGGACCGAACGTCCGCTTCACCCGCACACCCGATACGGCGCTGCCGAAGCGCGCCGCGCCGGCGGCCGCAAGCGTACCTTGTCCCGTGCCTGAAGCTCCTGTTGCCGTTCCAGCCGCGCCGGACAGCCTGCCATCCATGCCGACGAGAAATGCCGAGCGCATAATTGCGCAGCCGGAATTCCTGCCGCAGCCGCCCGATGCCGCCGGCGCACGCGCACTCAGCTATCGGCTCCGTCGCGAACTCGCGCGAAGCAGGCAGACCGAGGAAACGCCAGCCGAGGCATCGACGACACACGAGGACCTACCGGTCGCCGCGATCACCCAAGCGACGACGATGATTGCCGTCACGTGCCGCGAGCTCGCG
This sequence comes from Ciceribacter thiooxidans, assembly GCF_014126615.1. Lineage (NCBI taxonomy): Bacteria > Pseudomonadati > Pseudomonadota > Alphaproteobacteria > Hyphomicrobiales > Rhizobiaceae > Ciceribacter > Ciceribacter thiooxidans. The sequence continues at coordinate 239,765 of NZ_CP059896.1, read as the reverse complement.
CAGAATGACACGGCAGAACAACTGATGGCGACGACAGCGCCAGTCCCGTCGCCCGATGATACGCGATTCCTGCCACTGACGGCGTTCATCTCCGATCACGTCTTCTGGGAAGCGATGACGGAAGCAAGCGACGAGGCAGAGAGCGCCGGTCTGATGCTTCCGGTCAGCCCGCCGGTGGCAGCTGCTGTTCCCGCGCCGCTCGCCTTTCCGGCCCCGGTCGCCACGGCGCCCGCAAAGGTGAAGATGCCGGTCCTCGCACCACCAGCCGCAAAGTCGGACAAGTCGGTCACGTCACTCTACCGGGAGGTCGGCCTTCACCGGATCAGCCAGACCCGACCCGGCGCTGCTGCCGTTTCCGAGGCAGTACCGGTATTCCTGACGGCGCCTGAAGAAGCGGCCGTTCCGTCGGCAACGGAGAATGCCGCCGAACAGCCCACGGTCCGTGATCGCACGGCGAATGCCCGAACCGTATCGGAAGGAGAGTACGATTTTCCTTCGATCGATCTCCTGCAACTGCCGCAGTCTCAGGAGACACACATCCTCTCGCCCGAAGCGCTGGAACAGAGCGCCGGTCTCCTGGAAAGCGTTCTCGAGGACTTCGGAATCAAGGGCGAGATCATCGACGTTCGGCCCGGCCCCGTCGTCACGCTCTACGAGTTCGAGCCCGCACCCGGCGTCAAGTCTTCGCGCGTCATCGGGCTCTCCGACGACATCGCCCGCTCGATGTCGGCGCTCTCCGCCCGCGTCGCCGTTGTGCCTGGCCGCAACGTGATCGGTATCGAGCTGCCGAACCCTGTCCGCGAGACCGTCTACTTCCGCGAACTCATCGAATCGCGGGACTATACCGAGACCCGCTTCCAGCTACCGGTCTGCCTCGGCAAGACCATCGGCGGGGAACCGGTCATTGCCGAACTGGCGAAGATGCCACACCTGCTGGTTGCCGGCACCACCGGCTCGGGCAAGTCAGTCGCCATCAACACGATGATCCTGTCGCTGCTTTATCGGCTCAAGCCGGAGGAGTGCCGCCTGATCATGGTCGATCCGAAGATGCTCGAACTCTCCGTCTATGACGGCATTCCGCATCTCCTGACCCCTGTCGTCACCGATCCCAAAAAGGCGGTGATGGCGCTCAAATGGGCCGTCCGCGAGATGGAAGACCGCTATCGCAAGATGTCGCGGCTCGGCGTGCGCAACATCGACGGCTATAACGGCCGCGCCGCCACCGCCCGCACCAAGGGCGAGACGATCCTCTGCACGATCCAGACGGGCTTCGACCGGTCCACCGGCGAACCGGTCTACGAGCAGGAGGAAATGGACCTTTCCCCGATGCCGTACATCGTCGTCATCGTCGACGAGATGGCGGATCTGATGATGGTCGCCGGCAAGGAGATCGAAGGCGCAATCCAGAGGCTCGCGCAGATGGCCCGCGCGGCGGGCATCCACCTGATCATGGCGACGCAGCGCCCGTCCGTCGACGTCATTACCGGTACGATCAAGGCGAACTTCCCGACACGCATCTCCTTCCAGGTGACCTCCAAGATCGACAGCCGCACCATTCTCGGTGAACAGGGCGCCGAACATCTGCTCGGCCAGGGCGACATGCTGCATATGATGGGCGGCGGCCGCATCGCGCGCGTGCACGGGCCGTTCGTCTCAGACCACGAGGTGGAAAAGGTGGTGGCACACCTGAAGACGCAAGGACGGCCGGACTACCTCGGCACGGTCACAGAAGAGGCGGAGGAAAACGAACCCGAAGAGGACGAAGCCATCTTCGACCGCTCGACCATGGGCGAAGAGGATGCAAGCGACCTTTACGACAAGGCGGTGAAGATCGTCATGCGCGACAAGAAATGCTCGACGTCCTACATCCAGCGCAAGCTCTCCATCGGTTACAACCGTGCGGCGTCACTCGTGGAACGGATGGAGCAGGAAGGGCTCGTGGGCCCCGCCAATCACGTCGGGAAACGCGCGATCATTGCCGACGGCACGGAGCGCAACGACGGCGCCATTTGATGGAACACGGCAGCCGGGCAAGACCCTGCTGCTCCTTGAGCCCTCGCCCTCCGTCCCGGCCTCTCGCTGCGGCCGCTCCCGCTTCAGAAGAGGTGTTCTCCCGCGGGAAAATCGCCGACGCGCCCAGCTTTGTATATGTCGATGCCGGGGCTCGCCTCAGGTCGCGGCTGTGCTTTTCGGGTGCAGATTTCGGTTCAAGATCTGTCTTCTTCCTCAGCGTCCCAACCGCACGGCGCCATCGTTGCTCCCTGTCGATTTCGGCTGAAACAACAGGAGGGACTAGGTGTTCAGAACTGACCTGCTCCCCCGAATGTACTCACTCATAGGCTAGCCCTGTTCACGTTGTGGTTCTTTCTGGACCGGATTGCAAACTCATTTGGTGTCAGCCCGCCAAGGCTCGTGTGTGGACGGTGCAGATTGTACAACACGACGACAGAACACCCACGGGACCGAGGTTCGCGAGCTTTTGTATCCGTGGCATCCCTGGTCTGGGCGGCTCGTTCACGTGCATGAGGCGGTGTCCAAAGGGAGGCATGTTTTCCGCTGCAGCCTTTCTGGTTCTTCTTCTGGTCGACTTCTTGAGGTCCCGTCGTGGATGTTCGACCGATCAGTGAGTGGTTGTTGGCGCAGCCTGCCGGTTCCGCACGTCGATCTCGCAAGCCTGCATATTTTGGCAAGATTGCTGAAGGACGCTGATGCCTCATCGCAATCTTCGGTAATGGGCGCAGCATTGGTCTCTCACGAAACGAGTCGGAGAGATGTTCATGCCTCGCCAGCCCATGACATGCCAGTTCGATCTGTTCTCGGCCCCGCAGCGGGGGAAAACGGCAGGGACGCCGCAATGGCCGGAGTTGCCGGAGGAGACCCGCCAAGCGTTGACGGTGCTCATCGTGCGGCTGTTCGTCGATCACGCAAAGTGCGGACATGCCTCCCAACAGAAGGAGGCCGATCATGATGCATGAGAAGATCGGGCCGCATCATCTGGAGCGGAAGGCCATCCTCTATGTTCGGCAGTCCTCGGCTCACCAGGTTCTGCATAATCGAGAGAGCAGCGCCCTCCAGTACGCCATGCGCGACCGTCTGGCAGCGCTTGGATGGTCACAAATAGAGACGGTGGATGACGATCTTGGTCGTTCGGCCGCCGGCGGCGTGACCCGCGCTGGATTTGATCGGATGGTGGCGGAAGTCTGCCTTGGCAAGGTTGGCGCCGTGGCCGCGCGTGAGGTATCGCGTTTCGCCCGGAACAGCCGCGATTGGCAGCAACTCATCGAGATGTGCCGCGTTGTCGATACCGTCCTGGTCGACCAGGAAGCAGTTTATGCGCCCCGCCAGGGCAACGACCGCCTGCTCTTGGGTTTGAAGGGCAGCCTCAACGAGTATGAACTCGATCTCTTGCGTCAGCGTTCCCTTTCCGCCCGCTATGAGAAGGCTCGCCGCGGTGAACTCGTGGTCACTGTTCCGGCCGGCTTCGTGAAGGCCGGTGACAGGATCGAGAAGGATCCCGACCGACGCATCCAGGAAGCCATCGCGCTCGTCTTCGACAAGGTTGCCGAACTCGGCAGTGCGCGGCAGGCTCTGCTATGGTTCCTCGAGCAGGGGCTGGACCTGCCGGTCAGGTATACCAATGGTGACGTCATCTGGCGCAGGCCAAATTATGCCACCATCCACCGGATGATTGCGAACCCGATCTACGGAGGCGCTTACGCTTATGGTAAGAGTCGCTCCGTGCCCCGATACGATGGCCGGTCTGGAATTCGTCGCAAGGCGCGTGATGAATGGCTGGCGCTGATCCCGGATGCACATGAAGGTTACGTCAGTTGGGAACGGGCGGAGGAGATCCGCAAGATGGTAAGCGACAATGTGCCAGCCAGCCGCCATCACGGGGCGCCGAAGCACGGCGACGCTCTGCTTGCCGGCCTTTTCCGTTGCAAGAGATGCGGTCGAAAGCTGACCGTCCGGTACACCGGAAACAAGCATAACATTCCGCGCTATTCCTGTTGGCGTGGTCTACTCGATAATGGCGAACCACGTTGCATCGCCTTCGGCGGTCTGCGGGTCGATGATGCGATCGAGGAGGCGCTGCTCGGCGTAGTCGAACCAGGAGCCATTGCGGCCGCCGTTGAGGCGGAACGCAATATGGCCAGCCAACGCGATCAGGTTCAGGATGCCCTGCTACGCGACCTCGAGGCAGCACGCTATGTAGCCGACCGGGCATTCCGGCAATATGACGCGGCCGATCCGGAGAACAGACTTGTAACGTCAGAGCTCGAAGCGCGCTGGAATAGGACACTCGCACGCGTCGGCGAGATCGAGACCAGGATTGCCAAACATCGGACAGTTACGCCTCAGCCGTTCCCCATGTCCGCATCACAGGTAACCGCACTTGCGGGAAACCTTCGCACCGTCTGGACGGCGCCGACAACCGATGCAAGGCTGAAGAAGCGCATCGTGCGCACGCTCATCAATGAAGTGGTCGCCGATCTCGATGATGGAACTTCTGAGATCGTCCTCGTCATTCATTGGGTTGGAGGCGTCCACACCGAGCTGCGCCTGCCGAAGCGACGCCGCGGCCAAAGAAACGCGACCCCTGACGACATTGTCGACGCTGTGAGACAGCTCGTCTTACTCGCCAATGATGATGTGATTGCCGGTGTCCTCAATCGCAACGGACTGACAACCGGCAATGGCAATCGCTGGACACGGGAGCGGGTCACCGCGCTGAGGTCATATCGCAAGATTCCGGTCTTCCGTCCGCAGATCGACGGGGTCGAGCCATGGCTTAATCTGGGCGGCGCGGCGAAGTTACTCGGGATAACGCCAAAGACGCTGCGTCTGGCGGCCGAGGCTGGCGATATTTAGGGGGCTCATCCGCTACCCGATGGCCCATGGATCTTCAGCCGTTCAAAACTCGCGACCTTACAAGCACGTCAGATCCTCGATCGCGCCCGGCAGAACCCCCGACACCCCACAGGATCGCATCCAGATCAGGAAAGCTTATTCCCTTCAACAACATAGAAAGATGGGCGTTATGAAACAGGATTGTAGTCGATGCGCCATTCCTCGATGATCTCCCGGGCATGCCGGTAGCTGCGGAACAGATACTCGTTGAGGCACTCGTCACGCAGTCGACCGTTGAACGATTCCACGAAGCCATTCTGCATGGGTTTGCCCGGGGCGATGTAGTGCCATTCGACACCACGATCCTGCTCCAGGCGAGCATGGCGTTCGATGTGAGCTCGGTGCCATTGTCGCTGACGACCAATAACGGATAACCGCGCCGCTCGGCGATGGCATCCAGTTCTCTGGCAACGCGTTCGCCGGAGAGCGAGTTGTCGACGACCGTCGCCAGGCACTCGCGGCTGAAGTCATCGATCACGCAAAGTATGCGGAAGCGACGTCCATCGACCAGTGCATCTGACACAAAGTCGAGAGACCATCTCTGGTTCGCTTTCTGCGTGATCGTCATCGGTGTGCGCGTGCCCAAAGCCCGCTTATGGCCGCCACGTTTGCGGACTGTCAGCCTCTCTTCCTTGTAGATGCGATACAGCTTCTTCCAGTTCACCTCGACACCCTCGCGCTTCAGCAACAGGTGCAGGCGGCGATAGCCGAACCGTCGGCGTTCCGATGACAGTTCCCGCAGACGCTTTCGGAGTTCGGTGTCATCGGGGCTGCTAGACTGATAGCGGTAGACGCGCGGTGTCATCCCCACCAGGGCACATGCATGGCGCTGCGAGTAGCTCTTCTCTTCAATGGCCCAGTTCACGGCATTTCTCCTCGAACCGGGCGTCAGAAGTTTTTTCCGAGCATCTCGCGGAGTGTGGAAACATCCATCATCTGCTCCGCCAGAAGCTTCTTCAGCTTCGCGTTCTCTTCTTCCAGGGCCTTCAGCCGCTTGGCCTCCGACACTTCCATGCCGCCGTACTTTTTGCGCCACGTGTAAAAGGTCGCATCGCTGATACCGTGCTTGCGGCACAGATCGACCGCCGACATCCCGGCTTGATGCTCCTTCAAAATCCCGATGATCTGTTCCTCCGAGAATCGTGAGCGCTTCATTGCCTGTCTCCTTCGTTGAGGAACAGGCTAACCCAAAATCGAGAACATCTCAGGGGAGCAGGTCAGGCTGGATGAAGAAGCTGCCTCGCAAGGCAATTCCTTCCGATAGCGGCGGAGCTGTTGGTTTGTGGCGGCAGCCAGGAGCGCCCGGCGTTTTGCCGGGAGGGAGGTGGTGGCAGGTCAGTTGCTTGGTAGTTCTGCGATGACGGCTTGCAGAAACGCAAAAAGCCCCGCGGTGGGGGCTCTTTGGGATCGGGTGGAAGGTTGGTTGCGGGGGCAGGATTTGAACCTGCGGCCTTCAGGTTATGAGCCTGACGAGCTACCGGGCTGCTCCACCCCGCGTTATGTTGAGCTGTCCGGGGATTTGCCCGGATTTTTGTTTTGCCCTTCCTCGCGCGCGTTGCGCTCTGCGGGAGGGCGGGGCTGCTCCACCCCGCGTTAGACCTGAGCTGCCGGGCGATCCCGGTTTTTTTGGCCTTCCTTTTGGGCTTTTTTGCCTTGGGGAGGGCGGGGCTGCTCTGGCCCGGGTGTTATTGTATGAAGCAAAAAGGCCGCTTTCGCGGCCTCGTTTTGGGCACGAGGCCCTTTTTGTGATGAGAAGATTTTGATTGCCTTTAGCAGACCTGGCAGCGACCTACTCTCCCGCGTCTTGAGACGAAGTACCATTGGCGCTGGGGCGTTTCACGGCCGTGTTCGGAATGGGAACGGGTGCAGCCACCCCGCCATAACCACCAGGTCAGCTAAGGGCAATCATATTTGAGAAGCTGGTGACTGAGGCCTTAGGCAACAGTCTTTCTTTGAACACGTCCTGGAGCGGCGAAGACTACTGCCTACTGCCCAACTCCTACTGGCTCATCTTTGATGAGCATGGTCAATGAGAACGATCAAGCCAATCGAGCTATTAGTAACGGTAAGCTTCACACATTGCTGCGCTTCCACACCCGTCCTATCAACGTGGTCGTCTTCCACGGCTCTGATAGGGAATACTCGTTTTCAGGTGGGTTTCCCGCTTAGATGCCTTCAGCGGTTATCCCTTCCATATATAGCTACCCTGCTATGCCGTTGGCACGACAACAGGTCCACCAGAGATATGTCCATCCCGGTCCTCTCGTACTAGGGACAGATCCTGTCAATATTCCTACACCCACGGCAGATAGGGACCGAACTGTCTCACGACGTTCTGAACCCAGCTCACGTACCGCTTTAATTGGCGAACAGCCAAACCCTTGGGACCTGCTCCAGCCCCAGGATGCGATGAGCCGACATCGAGGTGCCAAACAACCCCGTCGATATGGACTCTTGGGGGTCATCAGCCTGTTATCCCCGGCGTACCTTTTATCCGTTGAGCGATGGCCCTTCCACGCGGGACCACCGGATCACTATGACCGACTTTCGTCTCTGCTCGACTTGTCAGTCTCGCAGTCAGGCGGGCTTATGCCATTGCACTCGACGACCGATTTCCGACCGGTCTGAGCCCACCATCGCGCGCCTCCGTTACTCTTTCGGAGGCGACCGCCCCAGTCAAACTACCCACCATACACTGTCCCGGACCCGGATGACGGGCCGCGGTTAGACATCCATGACGATAAGGGTGGTATTTCAAGGATGGCTCCACAGAAACTGGCGTCCCTGCTTCAAAGCCTACCACCTATCCTACACATGCCGACACGAATGCCAGTGTAAAGCTATAGTAAAGGTGCACGGGGTCTTTCCGTCTGACCGCAGGAACCCCGCATCTTCACGGGGAATTCAATTTCACTGAGTCTATGTTGGAGACAGCGGGGAAGTCGTTACGCCATTCGTGCAGGTCGGAACTTACCCGACAAGGAATTTCGCTACCTTAGGACCGTTATAGTTACGGCCGCCGTTTACTGGGGCTTCGATTCAGAGCTTGCACCCCTCCTCTTAACCTTCCAGCACCGGGCAGGCGTCAGACCCTATACGTCGTCTTGCGACTTCGCAGAGCCCTGTGTTTTTGATAAACAGTCGCTACCCCCTGGTCTGTGCCACCCCACAATGGTTGCCCATCATGGGGTCACGCTTCTTCCGAAGTTACGCGTGCAATTTGCCGAGTTCCTTCAACATAGTTCTCTCAAGCGCCTTGGTATACTCTACCTGACCACCTGTGTCGGTTTCGGGTACGGTCTATAAAGTGGGGCTATTTCCTGGAACCGCTCCACCGCACACTCAATCCAATAAGAATGTACGATTTGTGCGATCCGTCACCACCACAAGGCCCACGAATATTAACGTGGTTCCCATCGACTACGCGTGTCCGCCTCGTCTTAGGGGCCGGCTAACCCTGCTCAGATTAACTTTAAGCAGGAACCCTTGGTCTTTCGGCGAGAGGGTCTCTCACCCTCTTTATCGTTACTCATGTCAACATTCGCACTTCCGATACCTCCAGGGCCCCTCACAGGTACCCCTTCGCAGGCTTACGGAACGCTCCGCTACCACACGTATTGCTACGTATCCTCAGCTTCGGTGCATGGCTTTAGCCCCGTTACATTTTCGGCGCAAAGACCCTTATTTAGACCAGTGAGCTGTTACGCTTTCTTTAAATGATGGCTGCTTCTAAGCCAACATCCTGGTTGTTTTGGGATCCTCACATCCTTTCCCACTTAGCCATGACTTGGGGACCTTAGCTGGAGGTCAGGGTTGTTGCCCTCTTCACGACGGACGTTAGCACCCGCCGTGTGTCTGCCGACTAGTACTCCTCGGTATTCGGAGTTTGGTTAGGATCAGTAAGACGGTGAGTCCCCATAGCCCATCCAGTGCTCTACCCCCGAGGGTATTCGGTCGACGCTCTACCTAAATAGATTTCGCGGAGAACCAGCTATTTCCGAGTTTGATTGGCCTTTCACCCCTAGCCACAAGTCATCCCAATCTATTGCAACAGATGCGGGTTCGGTCCTCCAGTTGGTGTTACCCAACCTTCAACCTGCTCATGGCTAGATCACTCGGTTTCGGGTCTAATGCAACGAACTGAACGCCCTGTTCAGACTCGCTTTCGCTGCGCCTACACCTATCGGCTTAAGCTTGCTCGTTACACTAAGTCGTTGACCCATTATACAAAAGGTACGCCGTCAGGCTTGCGCCCTCCGACTGTTTGTAGGCATCCGGTTTCAGGTTCTATTTCACTCCCCTTGTCGGGGTGCTTTTCACCTTTCCCTCACGGTACTTGTTCGCTATCGGTCATGCACGAGTACTTAGGCTTGGAGAGTGGTCTCCCCATGTTCAGACAGGATTTCACGTGTCCCGCCCTACTCAAGGACAATCAGTGTTCTACGCCTACGGGACTGTCACCCACTACGGTCGAGCTTTCCAGCTCGTTCGGCTTTATTCCTGATTGCCACTGGCCTGGTCCGCGTTCGCTCGCCACTACTTGCGGAGTCTCGGTTGATGTCCTTTCCTGCAGGTACTTAGATGTTTCAGTTCCCTGCGTTCGCTTCTTACCCCTATGTATTCGAAGGTAAGATACCTTATAACAATGCTTGGAAACCCAAGCCGTCATCGCTGACAGTTTGGATTTTCCAAGCATTTAAGGTGGGTTGCCCCATTCGGATATCCATGGATCAAAGCTCATTCGCAGCTCCCCACGGCTTTTCGCAGCGTATCACGTCCTTCATCGCCTGTGCATGCCAAGGCATCCACCAAATGCCCTTACGACACTTAATCGTTCTCATTGCCAATGCTCAT